>JAJZRD010000258.1 GCA_021845945.1 Chloroflexota bacterium | reverse complement strand
TGAGCTGACACCCGAGGGCGCGGCGTCGCTGGTGGTCGAGCACCTGATCAATCGCACTCGTGCTCGAAAAAGCCGGATGAAGCGTTCTCCCCAGCATCCAAACACATCCTAATGTGACATTGCCAAGCTAAGTAGGTAGCAGAAAGTCCCTTGCACTGAATCCGGCCCAGTGGCCCGAAAAAGTGCAGCCAACTATTTGATACCTACTTAGACGTGCCGTCCCGGCGATCGGGTAACCTATTGGCTACTCCCAAAGAGATGATCGATCAATTCCTCACGTACGAAATGCAGGCGGATTACCTTAGGCATGTCGGCCTCCTCGAAGTGGCACCGCACTGCATCCCGGACCTTCTCGTGCAAATCGGCCAGGTCATCTGCCTCACTGAAGATGGAGGCACCCAACGCCCTAGCCGTATACCCTCCCTCTGGTGCCTCTTCGACGACAAAAATAACTTCGTCCACTTGTTTCCCCGTTCGGTCACCAGCCCGGTTCCCAGTCGCTGCTTCCTCAAGGGCACGGGCCCGAAGGCCGTGGGGCACTCAGCCGAATGACGAAAACTGCGCCCCACCGGCCGGTAATCCTATCACGGACTTACGTGGCCGTGACTTGATCCGAAGTTCCAGCAAGATCCGCAACCGTGCGCTCCACCGCATCGGATCGACCGAGTTCGCAGGCAGATAGGTGTCCCATGATCTGGCGGCTGATGAATAGCTTGGACACCACCACCTCCAGCGTCCCATTATGCTACTCAGTTCCAGAACTGTCACGAAACCCAAGGGCCTGTGCGGCAAGGTGACCAGTGGCCAGGCAGTGTGGGATGGAAACGGGTTGGTGGCTAAGGAATCGGCCAACGTGGCCGCCAACGAGGCCACCGGCCGAAACCTCGATTCCTCGATAGTGGGACCACGATGAACGTACCCGGAGGGCCGTTGGAAGCGCAACCGGCTCCGTGGGTGGCTACTGGGGCACGATCCTCAGAATCCGGTCGTCGTCCGCCATGGGGTTGCCCCTACCGTCCCGATTGCTGGTGCAGAAGTAGAGAAAGCCGTCGGGCCCCTGGACCACGTCCCGGAGCCGCCCGTAGACCCCCTCGAACAGCCGCTCGTCGGATATCACCTGGCGGGAATTGGGAGCCCCCAACACCACCAGGTGCAGGTGCTGGCCCCGCAGGGTGGCGAAGAAGAGGTTGCCGGTCCAATCCGAGAGCTGGTCGCCATCGTAGAAGGTCGCCCCCGAGGGCGCCACGCTGGGGGCGAAGGCCAGGGCCCAGGGGACCTCCAGATTGGTGGCTACCACCTCTACTCGAGGCTGGAAAGGTGATTGGGCGGCGAATCTGGCCGGAAGGGTGAAGCTGTTGGAAGATCGATCCCCCGCAAGGCGCGGAGGAGCCGCCGGCTCGGAGGGGAAATCGTCCGACGCAAACAGCGCCACCAGGAGAAGCGCGAGCAACAGCGAGGCTGTGGTGAGGAAGCTTCGTCTCACGGCTCTCTCCTTCAGGACGTGGTCTCCTCGCCCTCGGCGCCTCATACCCCGTCTTCCCTGGGGAGGGCAGAGGCTAGCCCGCACTTTGCGTACCAAATCAAGCAGCTACCGATCCCAAACTACCGATCCCAAACTATTGACCAGGTTTCTCACCAATGCTATGCTGCCGGATCAAATCGGCACCGTTATCGAGAGGCCTCTCTAGCCAACGATGGCAGCCCCCAGCCGGTGGCCGGGTCTCCTACCCTTTAACGGGCTGTATGCCCTTACGCTCCTGTCGACCCGGTTCAGTCTTGCGGCCCATCCCTTGGCTTGTTCCAGCTCACTCTATCGGCGTCCCCGCATCCGACCCGAGCTGCTGATGTAACGACGTCTCTCGATCCCCGGTTGGCCGGCTCAAAAGGATGCAGCCCTCCAGACGACGAGGTCTCGAGCGTTTTCCGGGTTCTTTGTGGCGACCGGTGGCGCCGTTGGATAGTCGATAGCGTCGCCGTCAGCCCCATGGGGAATGCCCCACGGGGACTACAAGCACACTAAGGGAGGCAGTATGTCCAGGACCCGGCCACACGGCGTGTATTGGCGAGACTTCCTCAAGCTGGCCACCGCGGGGGTGGCAGCGCTGGCCCTGGTCGGCGCGCTCACCGCATGCGGATCCTCGGCACCGGCGCCGGCAGCTACTCAAGCTCCCGCGGCGCAACCCACTAAAGCCGCCGCAGCAGCTCAGCCGACCCAGGCGGCGCCGGCGGCGACAACGGCGCCCGCGGCAGCCGCGGCGCCCGCGGGCAAGGGCAAAGTGGCACGCGTCGCCTACATCATGGCCCCCGGAGGGGCGTCCGATAAGGCTGCCATCGAGTTCGGCAGGTGGATGGCCGATCGGACCAAGGGCGAGCTGACGGTCCAGATCTTCCCCGGCGGCCAGTTGGGCGGCGAGCGAGACATGGTCGAGTCGGTGCAGATGGGCTCCATGGAGATCGCGGTCTTTGGCTCCTACGTCCTTAGCAACGTGACGCCGGAATACGGCGGCGTGCTGGATGTGCCCTACCTGATTCGAGACCAGGATCACTTCCGCAAGGTCGTCGACGGCCCTCTGATGAAGCCCGCGTACGACGAGATGCTGCAGAAAAAGGGCCTCCGCCACATCGCCTGGGAGAACCGGGGTCCCCGCTACCTGACCAGCAACAAGCCGGTCAAGGAGCCCGCCGATCTGAAGGGCGTCAAGATCCGGGTTCCCGAGGTGGAGGTCTACACGGCGGCATGGAAGATGCTGGGCGCCACCGTGACCCCCATGGCCTTCCCCGAGCTGTTCCTGGCCCTGAAGCAGGGCACCGTCGACGCTCAGGAGAACCCCTTCGAGCTGATCTCCACCTCCTCGTTCTACGAGGTGCAGAAGTACCTGACCCTTACGGGCCACATCCGCGCCGCCTACGAGATCGTGGTCAGCGACAAGTGGTTCAAGTCCCTCTCGCCTGAGCTCCAGAAGACGGTTTCCGACGGTCTCGTGGAGATGGGCAAGCTGGAGGACAAGATGCAGGTCGAGGATGACCAGGGCTACGAGAAGACCCTGAAGGAGAAGGGCATGACCTTCCTCCAGCCCGATCTGCCCAAGTTCCAGGACGCCCTTAAGGATCTGCCGAAGCAGTTCGCCGGCAAGTGGAAGCCGGGCTTCTACGAGGCCGTTCGGAACCTGAAGTAGCTACCCTGATGGCCGGGGCCGGCATTGGCCCCGGCACTACCTCTCCTGGGGAGGCCGATCTTTGTCCAGCCTTGCGAGACTGCTCGACCGCATTCTGTTCGGCACCATCGCCCTGCTGCTGGCAGCCATGGTGGCCGACGTAACCATTCAAGTCTTCTTTCGCTACGTTATCCAGGATCCCCCTACCTGGACCGAAGAGTTGGCTCGTTACCTGTTCATCTGGCAGATCTTTCTCGCGGCCGGGGTGGCCTTCGGACGCGGCTCTCACATCGTGGTCGACGCCCTGCTGATGGCATTGCCCCGCGCCGGCAAGCGGGTGCTGCTGATCGTCAGCAACCTCATGGTGTTGGCCTTCCTCCTCGTCCTCATTTGGCAGGGAGCAAACATGGTGGGACTGACTTCCAACACCTTCTCGACAGCCATGACGCTTAACATGGGGATGGTGTACGCCGCTCTTCCTGTCGGCGCCGTCGTCTCCGCCCTGTACGTGATCCTGCGGCTCCTGGGCCTCTTTCGAGGGACGGGCGGAGCCTCAGAAGCGCTCTTGGTGGACTGACTATGCTGACTACCATCGCTATCATCCTGATCGCACTGTTCGCCATCGGGGTGCCCATCTCCATCTCCATGGGACTGGCCGGATTCTCCACCATCCTGTTGCGGGGTGACATCCCGATTGAGGTGACTGCCCAGCGTCTCGTGACCGGAGTGGATTCCTTTCCACTCCTCGCGGTGCCCTTCTTCATTCTGGCCGGGTCTTTGATGAACACAGGAGGGGTGACCGAGCGGTTGGTTCGCCTCGCCAACACCCTGGTCGGACACCTGACGGGTGGGCTGGGCCACGTGGTGGTGGTGACCAACATGATCATGGCTGGTATGTCCGGCTCTGCGGTGGCCGACGCAGCCGGCACCGGCTCGGTGCTCATCCCAGCCATGACTCGATCGGGCTTCGCTCCTAGCTTCTCGGCTGCAGTCACAGCCTCGGCTTCCACCATCGGCCCCATCATCCCTCCCAGCATCCCCTTCGTGATCTACGGGGTCATGGCCAGCGTCTCCATCGGCCGGCTCTTCCTGGGCGGCGCCATCCCGGGCGTGCTCATGGGGCTCTACCTGATGGCGGTCGTCTACGTCGTCTCCAAGAAGAGGGGATACGCCAAAGGCGAAAAGGCGGCCTGCGGGACCGTGGTGACTGCTTTCAAGGAGGGATTGCCGGCGCTGATGCTGCCGGTGATCATCCTGTGGGGCATCGTGGGGGGAGTGGTGACCCCCACCGAGGCCGCGGTGCTGGCGGTGCTCTACGCCCTGCTGTTGGGGACGGTGGTCTACCGGGAGCTGACCTTCTCCTCCCTGGTGCGGGTCTTTGGCGAGGCAGCCCTGACCACGGGCGCCATCATGTTCATCGTAGCCGGAGCCTCCCTGCTGGCGTGGATCCTGACCCGGGAGCAGGCAGGACCCACCCTGGTGAAGGCGGTGACCTCTATCACCACGGACCCACGGCTGGTGCTGCTGATCATCAACATCATCCTGCTGATCCTGGGCTGCTTCCTGGAGACCCTGTCCATCATGATCATCCTGGTGCCGGTGCTGATGCCGCTGGTCAAGACCCTCGGCATCGACCCGGTGCACTTCGGCGTGGTGTTCACCCTCAACCTGATGATCGGACTGATCACTCCACCGGTGGGCATGTCCATGTTCATCTCCTGCAGCATCGCCAAGATCAAGGTAGTGGATTTCGCTCGGGAGATCCCCATCTTCGTGGGCGCGCTGGTGGCTGTGCTGCTGATCATCACCTACATCCCGGATGTCGTCCTCTTCCTGCCCAACCTGATAATGGGCAAATAGCAGTGCAGGGGCGGGTCTCGGACCATTCCTTACAAGTTAAGGTCTGCACAGAGTTGTCAATAGGCGGGCGGATGAGCAATCCTTATGTATGAGCAAACGCAGACATACCGACTCACACCGTCCGGCCGTGTTGGAGCGGGATCGGGC
>JAJZRD010000257.1 GCA_021845945.1 Chloroflexota bacterium | reverse complement strand
GCTTCGATGTCGGTCAAAGCCTTCGTCCTTCCTAGAAGGGGTAAGAGGGAATTATAGCATCCGAGGGCGGGGTCCTTGGGGAGCTTCGCAGCCCCGAGGACCCCGCCCTGGTAGGGGCCGGCTCCAGCCGGCGAGGATGGAGGATGGGGGACGACCTTCCAGGCCGCCCCCCCGCGCAGGCTACTGAACGGTCAGCTGGGCAAACATGCCCAGCTCCTTGTGGCTATCGATCGGGCATCAGGTGTCGTAAGTCCCCGGCTGCAGGTCGACCTGCATGGTCTCCGACTGACCCGGATTCAGGTTGGAGGTTCTCTGGTCAATCCCGTCGCCCTTGACCTCAAATGCGTGTACCACGGTTCCCTGGTTCGTCACGACGAAGCGCACAGTGCCGGCCTGAACGGTGGAGGGTCAGTCTCTTGGTCTGAAAGAAGGCCTCTCGCTCGGCATCCTCCAGGGCCTCCCGCACCTCCTTGATGATCGCCTCCTGTCGCGGGATCACCAGGTTGCGCAGGGCGTTCACCCGTCGCTGGGTCTTCCGCATCTCCAGCGCCAGACGCAGCACCGCCGTCTCCGTTTGGGCAGCCCTGCACAGGGTCTCGACCAGACGGCCAAAGGCCGCGGCCGCCCCGTCCAGCTCGGCCGCACTCCCCGCCAGGCTGTAATGGGGCCGCTCCTCGGGCGGCGCGCAGGCGATCTCCGGCACCACTGCCCCCACCACGCTCCTCTCGGTAACCTCGATCCGCAGCCCGTCGAGGGCGGCCAGAGCCGCCCGGCGCACGGAGTCGGCGCCCACCGCCATCCTGGCTCGGGCCAGCGCCGCGTGGGCCCCAACTAAGCTTCGGGCGAGGGCATCCCTGGCCTCCTCGGCCTCGGGGGTCGCCGCCGTCAGCGCCGCCAGCAGTATCTCCCTCTTTCGATCCAGCAGGCCGTAGCCCTCCCGGGCAAAGGCGAGGGATCGCTGCGTCTCCAGCAGGGTGCTGCGGGTCAGGGGGACTCGGGCGCGTGCCACGGCTCTACCCTCCCCCTCGTACCCGGCCCGCCCGGTAGTGCCGGTGCAACTCCTCCCGGCTTACTCGCTGAAGCTCCGACTCTGGAAGCAGAGAGACCACGTCCCAACCGATCTCCAGGGTCTCCTCGACGGAGCGATTCTCGTCGATCCCCTGCGCCACGAAGCGCCGCTCGAACTCATCCCCGAAGGCGAGGTAGCTCCGGTCCACCTCGGTTAGCTCTTCCTCCCCGATGATGGAGGCCAGGGAGCGCACGTCCCGCACGTGGGCGGAGGCGGCGTAAAGCTGGCTGGCCAGGTGCGGGTGGTCGGACCGGGTCTTGCCGTCGCCGATGCCGTCCTTCATCAGCCGTGAGAGGGATGGCAGCACGTCGATGGGCGGGTAGATGCCGCGATGGTTCATCTCGCGGCTCAGCACGACCTGCCCTTCGGTGATGTAGCCGGTGAGATCGGGCACCGGGTCGGTGATGTCGTCGTTGGGCATGGTCAGGATCGGAAGCTGCGTGATGGACCCCCTGGATTCCTCCACCCGACCCGTCCGCTCGTAGATAGAGGCGAGGTCGCTGTACAGGTAGCCGGGATACCCCTTTCTGCCCGGGACCTCCTCCCTCACGCCGGCCACCTCCCGGACCGCCGACGCGTAGTCGGTCATGTTGGTGAGGATCACCAGCACGTGCCGGTTGTGGCGGAAGGCCAGGTACTCGGCCATGGTCAGGGCCGTGCGCGGGGTCACGATCCGCTCCATGGGCGGGGCGTCGGCCAGGCTGAGGAACAGCACAGCGTTATGTAGAGCACCGCTGGACTCGAAGCTGCTCTGGAAGAAGGTCGCCACGTCGTGGCTCACCCCCATGGCGGCGAAGACCAGGGAGAACTCCTCCGCCGCGGTGGGGATCTGGGCCTGGCGGGCTATCTGAGCGGCGATCTCGTTGTGAGGGAGGCCGCTCCCGGAGAAGATGGGAAGCTTCTGGCCCCTCACCAGGGTGTTCATGCCGTCGATGGCCGACATCCCCGTCTGGATGAACTCCTCCGGGTAGACCCTCGCCGTGGGATTGATGGGGGCACCGCCCACCTCCCGCCACTCGTCGGAGATCGGCTCAGGGCCGCCATCCAGGGGAGAGCCAAACGCATCGAAAACCCGACCCAGCATCTCCGTGGAGACTGGAACCAGCAGAGGGTGACCGAGGAACCGGACGCGGGTCGCCCGGGCGGAGAGGCCGCCGGTGCCCTGAAACACCTCGACCACCGCTCGGGTCTCCTCCACCTCCAGCACCCTGCCTCGGCGGCGCTCGCCCCCGGGGGCGATCACCTCCACGGTCTCGTCGAAGCTGACCCCCTCTGCCCCCTCGACGAAGATCAAGGGGCCCTCAACTCCGGCAATACCCACATACTCCCTGGCGATGCTGTGCTTCACCGGCCCCTCACGCGGCCCTGGAATACTCCACGTCGATCCGGGAGGTCTGAGCGTCGATCTCCTGCTCTATCTGGAGGATCCGATCCACCGAGTCGTTGGGTATCGTGGATCTCATCCGCAGCAGCGAGTCCACCACCGGGAGGGATCTCAGCCGGTCGATCGGCACCCCCATGCCCACCAATCGAGAGGCCCGCTGGTGGAAGTGAAGGATGGCCCTCAGCATGACATCCTGCCGCTCGGGGGTCGTGTAGCTGTCGACGTCATCCAGTGCGTTCTGCTGCAGGAAGCCCTCCCGGAGCAGCCGGGCCGTCAGCAGAACCAGTCGCTGCTGGTCGGGCAGGGCGTCGGGCCCCACCAGCCGGGCGATCTCCTGCAGCCGGTCCTCCTCCTGGAGGAGCGCCATGGTCGCGTCCCGGCGCACCCGCCACTCCGGGTCCACATTCTGCTGCCACCACCCCTCCACCTCGTCCACATACTGGCTGTAGCTGTCGATCCAATTGACGGAGGGGAAGTGCCGGGCGGCCGCCAAGTCACGGTCCAGCGCCCAGAAGGCTCGAACGAAGCGCTGAGTGTGGGAAGTCACCGGCTCGGTGAAGGCGCCGCCGGGGGGCGAGACCGCACCTATGGCCGCCACCGAGCCCTCCTCTCCCGCGAGGGTAACCACCCGCCCCGCTCGTTCGTAGAACTCGGCCAACCGGGAGGGCAGGTAGGCGGGGTAGCCCTCCTCGGCGGGCATCTCCTCCAGACGGCCGGCGATCTCCCGAAGGGCCTCGGCCCAGCGGGAGGTCGAATCGGCCATGACGGCCACGTGGTAGCCCATGTCGCGGAAGTACTCGGCCACGGTGATGCCGGTGTAGATGGAGGCCTCACGGGCCGCCACCGGCATGTTGGAGGTGTTGGCCACCAGGACCGTGCGCTGCATCAGCGGCTTCCCCGTGTGGGGGTCCAGCAGACGGGGAAAATCCTCCAGCACCGAGGTCATCTCGTTGCCCCGCTCCCCGCAGCCGATGTAGACGATCACGTTGGCGTCGGACCACTTGGCCAGCTGGTGTTGGGTCACCGTCTTACCGGTGCCGAAGCCGCCCGGGATGGCAGCGGTCCCGCCCTTTGCCAGAGGAAAGAGGGTATCGATCACACGCTGGCCGGTGATCAACGGGACGTTGGGCAGGAGACGCTGCCCATAGGGCCGCCGCCGCCTCACCGGCCACCGCTGCAGCATGGTGACCTCCACCTCGCCCACCTCGGTGGCCAGCCGGGCCACAGGCTCCTCCACCGTATGCTCCCCCGATCCTGCCACCCAGGCCACCCGACCCGACAGTCCAGGGGGGATCAGGATGCGGTGCTGGATCAGCTCCGTCTCCTGGACCACTCCCAGGAGGGCTCCGCCGTCCAGTCGATCGTCGACCTTCACCCTCACCTCCAGGGACCAGCGCCGCTTGCGGTCCAGGGCAGGGATCTGCGCCCCCCGCTGGATGAAGACGCCGAACCGGCTCTTGATGGACTCCAGCGGCCGCTGCACCCCGTCGAAGACCTGCCCCAGCAGGCCGGGCCCCAACTCGGCGGAGAGTGGCATGCCGGTCCCGTACACCGGCATCCCCGGCGCGAGGCCGGAGGTCTCCTCGTACACCTGGATGGTGGCTCGCTCGCCCTGGAGCCTGATGACCTCACCCAGCAGTCGCGGCTCTCCGACCCGCACCAACTCCAGCATGCCGACCTGGTACGCTCCGAGGGCCGACACCACGGGGCCATCGATGGCAAATATGGTGGCTACTACCGGCGGCTCTCCCTGCGGTCGACCCGTCGTCAACCTGATTCTCCGCTACTCCCCCGACAGGATGCGCCAGATGCCGCTCCGAAGGAGGGCCTCCTGCCGCTCCCTCCTGGCCTCCAGGGAGTTGTCCACTACCACGCGCCCCTCGCCCCCGACGACGATCACGCCCCCCGCTATCTCCGCGGGGCCGGCGGCCGGCTCCAGCTCGGCGGAAATCCCCTCCTGGGCCAGCAATCGCCGGGCCTCCTCCAACAGCTCTCGATTCACCAGACGAGCATCAGCCGCGGCCGTCCGCACCCTCAGCCTTCCCACCCCCGCCTCTCGAGCGGCCTCCACCAGCAGCCGCAGCAGCACCTCACGATGGGGCTCCATCCCGGCAGCTTCTCTCAGCAGCTCCAGGGTGCGGTCGAGGACCCGGCGGATCAGCCGCTCGCGGACCTCCAGCCATCGCCGCTTGCTCTCCAGCTCGGCCACCGAGGCCATCCTTCGCCGCAAGGCGCCGGCCTCGCGCTCCGCCTGCCGCAGGATCGCCTCGCCCTCGGCCTCCGCCTCTCGCCGGGCCCTCTCCAGCTCCCCTTCCGAAGACTTGCGCGCCCGTTCCACCTCCTGTCGGGCCATCGCTTCAGCTTCCTGGAGGATCCCTCGCCTCAGAGCCTCGATACCGGTAGTAGCCATCAGCCTTCAGTCTTCAGCTATCAGCTATCAGCTATCAGCTATCAGCTATCAGAACCCAGCCCTTGCCACTCAGTGCTCAGTCCTCATCCCTCAGTCCTAGACTTTCACTCCGAGGGCCTTCCGAACCAGATCCCTGACCGGCGGCCGCTCCAGCGGCTCGCCTGGCGCGGGCAGCTGGAGCACCAGGGGCAAGCGAGGTGACCGCTCCATCTCCTGCACCCGCTCTGCCAGGCGAGAGGCCAGGCCGGCGGTGATCAGGATGAGCCCCACATCCCCCCGGGCCACTATCTCGTCCAGCTTGGCCGTCGCTGCCGCCGGGTCCTCGGTGGCGAAGC
>JAJZRD010000256.1 GCA_021845945.1 Chloroflexota bacterium | reverse complement strand
GATGGCGACGTGAAAGCAGCCATAGCAGGATTGCGGTTGCAGATACCTATGCGCACGGCGCGTGACCTGCTGGCACGCGCAGAAGGGAACCTTCGATCCGCCCTGGGAGAAACCTGAGCGCTGGGAATGGCGCTGCCTAATCCTTGTGATTTAACCCGTCGGTTGTAGATGCAAAGGGGGTCACTCCATCCGCTGCCGCACCATCTCGTACAGCACGACCGACCCCGCCGCCGCCGCGTTCAGCGAGTTCACCTTTCCCCGCATCGGCAACCGGATCAGGAAGTCGCACTTCTCCTTCAGCAGCGGCCCGATCCCCCGATCCTCGCCCCCCAGCACCAGCGCCGTCGGACCCGTCATGTCCAGCTCCCAGTGGAACCGGTCCCCCTCCATGTCGATGCCGGCGATCCAGAAGCCTATCTCCTTCAGATCCTCCACCGCTCGCACCAGGTTCGGCACCCGAGCCACCGCCATGTGCTCCACCGCCCCCGCCGAGGCACGCACCACCCCGGGCGTGATGTGGACCGAGCGCTTCTTCGGCAGCACCACGGCGTCCAGCCCTACCGCCTCCGAAGTGCGCAGCAGCGTCCCCAGGTTCTGAGGGTCCTGCAACGTATCCAGCAGCAGCACCGCCGGAGCCGCCTCCGCCCCCTTCAGCCGCTCCAGCAGATCCCCCCACCCGGCATACTCGAACGCCGACACCACCGCGACCAACCCCTGGTGCTCCGCCGCCACGGCATCCAGCTGGGCCCGGCTCACCTGCTCCGCGACGATGCCCAGCCGCCGGGCCATCCCCACCGCATCGCGGACATACTCCTCCCGCATCGCCTCGGGAGAAACGAGAAGACGCCGCACCCGCTTCCCCGCGCGCAGCGCCTCCATCACCGCGTTTCTGCCGTACAGGACCTCCTGCTCGGGCGCCACCCGCAGCGCTGGCGCGATCGACGGCGGTCGTTCCGGCCTCCGCTCCCTCTCGGGCTGGCCCCGTCGCCCTGCGCCAGCCTCCCGCCCGCCCGTTCCCCCTTCTCTCCGGCCTTCCGCCCTCTCGCCGCCCCTGTGTCTCGCCCCCTCGCCGCCTCCGGGCCTTTCCCCCCGTCCCTTCGGGCCCGCACCTTCGCCCCTCGGCGCCTCCGGCCCTGCCGGTCCGTGCTTCTCCCCGTCCCCCCGTCTCCCCGTCACCCCGTCCCCCCTCACCGCGTCTCCGTGTCCCCGCGTCCCCGCGTCATCCCCGTCGTGCCCTTCGCGGTTCCCCCGGTTCCCATTGTGTCTATCGTATCTATCCTATCTGTCCTGTCTATCCTGTTCCTTCCCGGTCTCTCCGGCTCCCCCTCTCCCGGTCTTACGCCCAGTACTTCCAGATCGTTCCCTCGGGCCTGTCCTCCAGCGCCACCCCCAGCGCCTTGAGGCGATCCCTCACCTCGTCGGCCAGGGCCCACTGCTTCGCCGTCCGCAGCTTCCCCCGCAACTCCACCAGCAGGTCGATGTAGGGCGCCGCCGCATGCGCCTCCTCCGCCTCGGCGACCCGCAGCTCCAGTCCCAGCACCCCGGCCAGCTTCACTAGCTCCGCCTGGGCCGGCTCCAGCGCCCCCGCCGAGTAGCCCTCCTGGCTGCGCAGCCTGTTCGTCTCCCGCGAGAGATCGTAGAGGGCGGCCAGCCCCTGGGCGGTGTTGAAGTCCGAGTCCATGCCCTCCTCGAAGGCCTGCCGGGCCGACTCTACCAGCCGCGCCACCGTCTCTCGCTCCTCCGGCCGCGCCGGTCGCTGGGCAGCGGCACCCCGCACCGGCTCCAGGGCCGACCGCAGCCGCGCCAGCCCCCTGGCGGCCACCTCGATCGACTCGTCGGTGTAGGTCATCGGGGCTCGGTAAGGGATGGAGATCAGGTACAGCCTCAAAGCCGCCGGCTCGTACCGCTCCAGGATCTGCTGGACGGTCAGGAAGTTGTTCAGGGAGTGGGACATCTTCTCCCCGCCGATGTTCAGCAGCCCGATGTGCACCCAGTAGCGCACGAAGGGAGAGCAATGGCAGTAGGCCTCGCTCTGGGCGATCTCGTTCTCGTGGTGGGGGAAGATCAGGTCCCGGCCGCCTGCGTGGATGTCGATCTGCTGGCCCAGGGTCTCCCGGATCATGGTCGAGCACTCGATGTGCCAGCCGGGGCGCCCGGGCCCCCAGGGGCTGGCCCAGGCGGGCTCGCCGGGCTTCGCCCTCTTCCACAGAGCAAAGTCCCGGGGATCCCTCTTGTTCGGTTCCACCTCTACCCGAGCCCCCGCCATGACCCCCTCTTCGGTCCGCCCCGAGAGCTTGCCGTACTCGGGGAATCTGGCTACCTCGTAGTAGACGTTGCCCTCAACCTCGTAGGCATAGCCCTCGGCCATCAACTTCTGGATGAACTCGATGATGCTGGGGATCACCAGGGTAGCTTTAGGATAGTCGTCGGCGTGGAGCACATTCAGGGCGTCCATGGCCTCGAAGTAGGAAAGGGTGTACTTCTCCGCCACCTCGTGGGCCGGAATGCCCTCCCGATTGGACCGGGCTATGATCTTGTCGTCCACATCCGTGAAGTTCTGGACGAAATGAACTGTGTAGCCTCTATAGTCCAGGTAGCGCCGAATGACGTCGGTGGAAACGAAGAGCCGCGCATGTCCGATATGAGGGTGGAATTTTGGGGTCATCCCGCAGACGTACATCTCCACCACTTCGCCTTGCGGCTTGAACTCCTCTTCCGACCCCGTCAACGTATTGAACACTCTAAGAGCCAAGCTGATCCTCCAGACCTTCCTCTTCCTGTCGGGCCAGAAGCACCACGGCCATGGCCGCGATCCCCTCGCCCCGCCCGACGAACCCCAGCCCCTCGTTGGTTGTGGCCTTTATCCCCACCTGCCCCTCGGAGACGCCAAGCACTTCGCCAATAGCTCTCTTCATCGCCGGCACATAGGGAGCCAGCTTCGGCCGCTCCGCCAGCACCGTCGAGTCGACGTTGACCACCAGCCAACCCGCCTGCTCCACCAGGGAGCGCACCACGCCCAGCAACTTGAGGCTGGAGGCGTTCCGAAACCGCTCATCTCCCGGCGGGAAGTGATGCCCGATGTCGTCGAGACCGGCCCCGCCCAACATCGCATCCATGATGGCATGCAGCAGGGCGTCTGCGTCCGAGAAGCCCTCCAGCCCCCGGGTGTGGTCCATCCTCACCCCACCCAGCACCAGAGGTCGCCCCACCACCAACCGGTGGGTATCGTAGCCCATGCCCACGCGCATCTGTGCGGCCATGCTACACACTCCAAGACAGATGTTTGAGGGATTTGCCTGCGATACTCCCGTGAACATGCCAGAGGGCATGTCCGCGCCCGCCAGGGCGAGGCCTATCGCCCCCCCTGGCCCCCCCTTTGCTGCTCTTCGATCAGCGCCTGAGCGACCACCATGTCTGCCCGAACGGTGAGCTTCAGGTTCCATGGGTCCCCGGCCACGATCCTCACCGGATGGCCCAGCAGTTCCACGGCCGCCGCGTCGTCGGTGACATCCCGATCAAGCTGCTGGTACGCCCTACGGATCAGCTCTGTTCTGAAGGCCTGAGGTGTCTGCACAGCCCAGAGCCCCGACCGATCCACGGTGCCGGTAACCCACAGATCCTGGGAAGCACGCTTCACCGTGTCTCGCACGGGAACGGCCGGGATAGCCGCTCCGTCCCTTTCGGCTACCTGGTAACAGGCCTCGATCAGCTTGGCGCTGACCAGGGGACGGGCTCCGTCGTGGATGGCTACCAGATCCTCGTCGCCCAGCGCATCCAGCCCGTTCCGTACGGAGTCCTGTCGCTTCTCCCCGCCCACGCACACGAGAGCCGGGATCCCCAGGTGGGCGACCAGTTCCTGCCCTCGCGCCACCCTCTCCCGGCTCACCACCAGGACTAGCCGCCGAACTGCCGAGACAGCGGCAAACGCCTTCAACGAATAGGCTACCACCGGCAGGCTTCCCAGAGGAAGCCAGACCTTGTCGTCGCCCATGCGGGTCCCGCGGCCAGCCGCCACCACTATCGCCGCCCGTGTCAAGGACTGAGGTCCGAGGGCTGCGGACTGAGGCGAGCCCTGGTCACTCAGTCCTGAGTCCTCAGCCCTCGGTCCTGGCATCTGTCTGCTAGTCTCCTGGCTGTTCTTCTAATTGGGGTGCGGCGTCTTGGGGTGGGCGAAAATCATCCGCCCGGCCACGGTCTGCAGCACCCGAGTCACCACTATGTCCAGGTCGGCGTTGATGTGCCGGCGTCCGTTCTCCACCACCACCATGGTACCGTCGTCCAGGTATGCGACCCCCTGGCCGAACTCCTTGCCCTCCTGGATTATGCGGACCACCATCTCCTCGCCCGGAAACACCACCGACTTCACGGCGTTGGCCAGTTCGTTGATGTTGAGCACCTTCACCCCCTGCAACTCGGCCACCCGATTCAAGTTGTAGTCGTTGGTGATAATGGCGCAGCGCAGGCTCTTGGCCAGCCGCACCAGCTTTCCGTCCACGTCGGGGATGTTCTCCACGTCCGCGTCCGAGATCTCGATGGGAGCCACAGACTCCTTCTGTAGCTTGTTCAGCATCTCCAGGCCCCGCCGTCCCCGATTCCGCCGCACCGCATCCGCCGAGTCTGCGATCTGCTGCAGTTCCCCCAGCACGAACCTGGGGATCACCATGCTTCCAACGATGAAGCCTGTATGACTGACGTCGGCGACTCGGCCATCGATGATGGCGCTGGTGTCAACCAGCACCCGACTGTGGTCCTGTCCCCCCTTCCCCCGGCTGGCCTCCCGAGGAAGCCCCAGCAACTGGAACACCTCTCGTCGGTGGGTCAGCATGATGGTGGCTCCAAAATAGCCCAGCACCAGGCTGGCCACCACGGGGAGCAAGCGACCGAGGTACGAAGGCAGCATCGAGAGAGGCAGGGCGAGGAGCGCACCGGTCAACAGGCCTCCCACCAGGCCGATAGCTCCGGCCACCACATCCTGAGCAGGCATGTTGGTGACCCTGGACCTCGCCCAGTTGAAGGGGCGGGTAGTCACGTACGGGGTTGCGAGCAACCCCACTCCAAAGGTTCCGGCGGAGATGGTGAAGACGTACAACAGATAATTGGCGGATGAAGTATCAGCAAGGATAATTCCGAACTGCCAGCCCACCATCGCCGCCACCACTGCGCCGATAAAGCGGATGGCCAATTCTATGCTCATTCTTCGTCTCCTTGTTTG
>JAJZRD010000255.1 GCA_021845945.1 Chloroflexota bacterium | reverse complement strand
ATGCTTTTCGACACGGCGCTGGCGTCCTCATCGACAGTCGGTTCCCGCCGGCGGGTCCGAGGCAAGCTCACCCCCCGCTCACGGCAAGTTCCCATGCGCGCAGGAGCGGCCCCAGCTCCGCCATCACCTCCTCCACGGTGATCCACTCCAGGCAGCGGTGGTCGATGGGGCACTCGAAGTGGTCGCAGGGGCTGCACTCCACCTGCCGGTAGACGATCCGGTGTCGGGCGCGGTCCAGCGGGGCCCACCGCTGCCGGTTGGCCGGCCCGAAGATCCTCAGGCTGCGGGGCGCCGTGGCCGCCGCCAACTGGGCGGGGCCGCTGTCGTTCCCCACGAAGAGGTCCACCCTCGCAAGGAGGGCGGCCAACCCGCCCAGGGAGAGCTTGCCCGCCAGCTTCAGGGCATGCTCGCCCAGACGCTCGCCCAACTGATCCCCCAGCGGAGCCTCCTCGGGGCCGCCGACCATCAGCAGGGCCGCCCCGTACCGCTCTCGGAGGAGGGCCGCCAGCTCTCCGAATCTGGCCAGGGGCCACCGTCTCGCGGGGGCCCGAGCGCCGGCGTGGAGGGCGATCAGCGGCCGGTGACGGAGCAGTTCCTCGAGTCGCGGGATCCTCTCCAGCTCCTCCTCGTCCTCGGGGAGAAGGGGGAACTCCAGCTGCACGCCCGCCGAAGGTATCCCCAGGGCGTGCACCAGCCTCAGCACCCGGAGGAGCTCCGGCTCCCGAGGCGACATGGACAGCAGCAGGTGGAAGTTCGCTCCGACCTCCTGGTCGGCGCAGAAGCCGGCCGTCGCCCGACCTCGGAGGGCCAGGGCCAGACGGGCGAAGGCGGGGACGTCCGCCTGAAGCTGAAGCACCAGATCGTAGTCGTGGGAGCGAGCCTCCGCCAGGAAGGCGGCCGGGGCGCTTCCCGCCTCCGGATCGCCATCGCCGGGCCGTCCCGGGAGGGGCAGGATGCGGTCGATCCAGTCGAACCGGCCGAAGAGGTCCGCCGCCCAGGGCTGGGCGATCAGGGTGATCTCGGCGGCCGGAAAGCCGCGTCGCAGTGCCCGCAGCCCCGGCAGGGCCAGCAGCAGGTCGCCCAGCTGGCCGGGGCGCACCACGGCGATCCGGCCGACCTCTCGCGGGTCACTCCAGGGCAAGGGCCGTGGACGGCGGGCATCGTCGGGCGGCAGGTCGCCGCAGAAGTGGCGGTAGAGGCAGGGGAAGGCGCCGCAGGTGCCGGCATCGGCAGGGTTATCCGTGGCGTTTTCGCCGCATGGGCAGAACCCCGTCACGCTGCTTTCCTCCGTCCGCCGGCGCGGCGCATCTCCCGCTCCTCCCAGGCCTCCTGCCGGGCGTCGCGGTAACCCCACTCCTTCACGTCCAGGGAGTAGGTCCCAATGCCGTCCAGTAGGAAGCCCCGGCACAGCTTCCCGCCGGTCCAGGGTTGGATCCGGGTCTGCTGAAATCGGGCCAGCAGCTCGTCCAGCACCCAGGAGGGGATCAGCTCCCGGTGGGAGGGGTAGATGTAGCGGAACAGGACCAGGTTGCCGAGCAGCAGCTCCCAGTTCTCCCCGAAGAGATCCAGGAGGTGCCTCCAGTCCAGCTCCGAGGCTGTGGCTACGAACAGGTGGAAGATGTCCGCGGCGTCGTAGCGCTCGCGGCTGGCGACGAAGGCCTTGGAGTAGATCAGCTCCTCGGGCGGGACGATCCGGGTGGGAATCCCGAGGATGATCCCCTGCTTCGAGCGGTCGAGGTAGTCCTCGTCCACGTAGCTCAGCCAGTTGCCCATGCCGTAGATGAGGTCCACCTTCTGATGGTTCATCAGGGCCTCGGCCAGCCACTGCTCGTGCTTGACCCGGGCGTTGAACCCGATGCCCTCCAGCACCCTCATGGCCCAGCCGGTGTGGTCGGGCAACAGATAGACGTCCAGATCCTTCACCACTCTCCAGAACCCGCTGTACCAGTGCAGCGCGAACGCGCCTCCCACCACGTAGGGGACTCTCGCTTCGTTCAGCGCCGAGAGCGCCCTCTGAAAGATCTCCCGGATGTGCCGGGCAATCGGATACGCGCGGGGGACCTGATGGCCTCCCGGCCACCGCAGTTTCGGCTCCTCAGCCATCGATCATCCACCTCCCGGCCGGCTACGTGGCCGGTGACGTTATCTCCAGCTCTCCTCGGACCGCTCTCTCGTACAGCTCCAGGTATCCGTCCACCATCCGCTCCACGCCGAAGTTGGCCGCGGCGTGTTGCCGGCAACGGGAGGGGCTCAGAGAGTCCACCCGGTGAACGGCCTCGATCATCTCCTCCACGCTATCCACCAGGAAGCCCGTCTCGCCGTGGACCACCAGCTCCGGCAGCGCCCCCTTGCGCATCGCCACCACCGGCGTGCCCGAGGCGGCGGCTTCCAGCGCCACCAGCCCGAAGGGCTCTTCCCAGCGATCGGGCATGAGCAGACAGCGGGCCTCGGCCAACAGCTGGCTCTTCCGCTCGCCGGTCACCTCCCCCAGGTACTCGACCCTATGGTTGATGTGGGGCCCCACCAGCCGGTCGAAGTACTCCTGCTGGTCGGGGTGGGGCGGCGGGGCCGCGATCAACAGCCTGATGCCCAGCCGATTGGCCACCTGGATGGCCAGATCCACCCCCTTGTTCGCGTGAAACCGTCCCAGGAAGAGCAGGTAGTCCTTCCTGGCCGAAGAGGGGTGGTACGTGTGAAGGTCGATGGCGTTGTGCACCACCCCCACCACGTTGAGTCGGGACGCGGCCGCCTCCTGGGAGTGGCTAACGGCCACGTAGGGGTGCTCGGGGAAGCAGGCCAGTACCGGGTGGGTGTAGTGAAGGGTGCTGAGACAGCGGGTCTCGCGCAGCCTCGCCATGGCAGGGCCGGCGAAGAGACAGTGATTGTGGATCACGTCGAAGCTGTCGGAGAGGGCCAGGGCCCGGCTGGCATGAGCCAGCTCCCGGTAGTCGAAGCGCTGCACCTCCTCCACCTGGGGGAAGTGGATGAAGCGGGCCGAGGTCACGGAATCTCGATGGGCGAACAGGGTCACCTCATGTCCCCGCCGAACCAGCTCCTCGGTTATCAAGGAGGCGATCAACTCTGATGCCCCATAGCCCACGGGCGGCGTGGGCAGGTGAGGCGTCGAAAGCTGGGCTATCCTCATCGAGCGGGACTCCAGGTCGTCCGACAGTTACCCGACGCTGTTCCATGGCGCCGAAGGTGGAGGCGGAGGGCAAGAGGCATACCAACGAGCCGTCAGCCAACAGCTATTCCAGCCCCATGGACTGGCGGTAGATCCTGATGACGGCGTCGCGGGTCACCCGGACCGGGTTCACCGGCACGTTGCCGCTCTTGAAGGTGTCCTCCACCATGGCGTCCAGGTGCTCTTCGGTGACCCCGTAGCGCTCGAAGGTCTCGGGGATCCCCACGTCCTGCCCCAGCTCCCGGACCGCCCTCACCGACTCGTGGGCGGCCTCCATGGCGGTCATGCCGAAGGTGTCCACCCCCAAGGCCTCGGCCACGTCGGCGAAGCGATGGGGGTTGCCGATCAGGTTGTAATCCATGACGTAGGGCAGCAGGATGGCGTTGGCGACCCCGTGGGGAACGCCGTAGAAGCCGCTCACCGGGTGGCTCATGGCGTGAACGATGGTGACCCGGGTGTTGGCGAAGCCCATCCCGGCGATGGTGCTGGCCAGCACCATGTGGGATATGGCCTCCAGGTTGCCGTTGGCCACCGCCGGCCGCAGCCACTCCCCGATCATGCTGATCGCCTTTATGTCCAGGCCGTCGCTGATGGGGTTGGTGTTCAGGTTAACGTAGGACTCCAGGGCGTGGCACAGGGCATCCATACCGGTGGCCGCCACTACCGGCCCAGGCAGCTTGGTCAGGAGCGACCCATCGATCAGCGCCACCCTCGAGAAGATGTAGGGCGACATGATGGGGAACTTGAAGTGCTGGGCATCGGTGATGACGGCGGTCGGCGTGACCTCGGCGGCCGTGCCGCAGGTGGTGGGGATGGCGACGAAAGGAGGGATGGGGTTCTTGATCTTGCCAACCCCTTCCATGGCCCGGATGTCCAGGTCGGGGTTGGTTGCCACCGAACCGGTGGCCTTGGCAGTGTCCATGGAGCTGCCGCCGCCCACCCCCAACAGGCAGTCGCACCCCTGCGCCCTGTAGACGGCTGCCGCCTCCTGCACGCACTTGATGCTGGGGTTCGGCTCCACGCCGTTGAAGACCACATATGGGACGCCCGAGGAGTCGAGCCCCTCGACGATGCTGTTGAGCACGCCGGCCCCTTCGACACCCCGGTCGGTGACGATCAGCACCTTGCTGCCGCCCAACCTCTTCAGCTCTTGACCCGCCTGGCGGGCGCATCCCGGGCCGAAGATCAGCTTGGCCGGCATCTCCCAGCTGTAGGTGCGATTTAGATCCAGATCCATTGGCATGGTCACAACCCTCCTTGTTGTAGTTCTCAATACAGGTCCTAGCCGATTCGGTATCTCGCCAGCGCTTCCTCGTTCAGCTCCATCCCTAGCCCCGGCCGCTGCGGCACCGCCAGGTAGCCGTTCTCCGGCCGCAGGGGCTCCTGCACCACGTCGTCGAACACCATGATGTCCAGATCCCGAAGGAAGTACTCGGCCTTCAGGGCGTTGGGTGTGGCCGCCATCAGGTGGACGTGGACGTCGTGGAAGTAGTGGGAGGACACCGGCAGGTCGTAGGTGGAAGCCAGGGCCGCCACCTTCATCCACTCGGTCACCCCGCCCACCACGGCCACATCGGGCTGGAGGATGTCGGCTGCCCGATGCTCGATGATGTCCCGGAAGCCCCAGCGGGTGCACTCCTGCTCGCCGGTGGCTATGGGGGTTTCGAAGGTGGCCGCCAGCTCGGCTCCGCCCCGGAAGTTGTCGGGCAGCACCGGCTCCTCGAACCAGGCGATGTCGTACTCCTCGAAGGCCCTCATGATCTTGCGGGCGTAGTTGACCTCGTTCCAGGCGCAGTTGGCGTCCACGGCGATCTGGACGCCGTCCCCCAGGGTCCGGCGCAGCGTCTTGATCCGCTCCACCTCCTGCTGGAAGGAGAGGGCGCCCACCTTGATCTTGATCGCCTTGAAACCCTGCTCCACCACTCCGGCCATCTCGTCGGCCATCTGCTGGAAGCTCTCCCCCTGCCGGTAGTAACCGCCGCTGGCGTAGAGGGGGACCCGGTCGGTGAAGCCCCCCAGCAGCTTGTAGAGGG
>JAJZRD010000254.1 GCA_021845945.1 Chloroflexota bacterium | reverse complement strand
CGAGCCCGATCCCGCTCCAACACGGCCGGACGGTGTGAGTCGGTATGTCTGCGTTTGCTCATACATAAGGATTGCTCATCCGCCCGCCTATTGACAACTCTGTGCAGACCTTAACTTGTAAGGAATGCCCGTCGGGTCGCCCTTCCTGTCGAAATCCTGGGGGCAACGCATGCGCCGCCCCTATATCCTTTGCTCTTAGTTCCTCGCGGCCTCCAGGATGGCGGCGGGGCGTCGTCGGAAGGAGGGTCTCCTCGCCGACGTGACCCTGGGCCGCATCTCCCTCTCCTGGAGGGCGGACGGCGGCGTGTAGCCCGGCCACAGCTGGCGCGGCAAGCGTCTCCCGAGAGCCCGCTCTATCTGCCGCCACTTCGGTCCGTCCTCGGGGGTCAGCAAGGTGATCGCCACCCCCTCGCGGCCCATGCGGCCCGTCCGGCCCGCGCGGTGGGTGAACAGCTCTGCCGACTCGGGCAGCTCGTAGTTGATCACCCCTTCGATGCCCTGCACGTCCAGCCCTCGAGCCGCCACGTTGGTCGCCAGCAGGATCTGGACTCGGCCCGATCGGAAGCTGGACATCACCCGCTCACGGGCGCTCTGGCACAGGTCACCCTGCAGCGCCGCCACCGGGTAACCCCGGCGGTTGAGGTCGCGGGCCAGCCTCTCCACTCCGTGCTTGGTCCGGCCGAAGACCAGGATCGGTCCATCGCCCCGGTTGTCCAGGAGAGTGCAGAGGGCCTGCAACTTGCCCTCGGTGGCTACCTCGTACACCACCTGCTCGATCTCCGGGATCGCCTCGGTGTCGCTGTCAACCCGGACGGTCATGGGGTTGTGAAGGTGGCGCTTGACCGTCGACATGATCCACTCGGGGACCGTCGCGGAGAAGAGCACCGTCTGTCGCTCCTCGGGCATCAGGGAGAGGATCTTCTCCACATCCGGTGCAAAGCCCCTGTCCAGCATCTCGTCGCCCTCGTCCAGGACGAAGATCCGCAGATGCTGGGGCAGCAGGTTTCCCTGCCACAGGTGGTCCAGGACCCGCCCCGGCGTGCCGACGACTATCTGCGCCCCGTTCAGCAGCGCCTCGCGCTCAGGATCCAAGGGTCTGCCACCGTAGATCAGGGTCGACCACAACCGGTGAGGCTTGGCCAGCCGCTCCATCACGTCGGCCACCTGGATCGCTAGCTCCCGAGTGGGGGTGAGGATCAGGGCCTGAATCCCGCGAACCATGGGGTCACACCGTTCGACGATGGGGATGCCGAAGGCGAGGGTTTTGCCGGAACCGGTACGAGCCTGTCCGACCACGTCCAGTCCCTGCATGATGGGGAGGATTGCCTCAGCCTGGATGGGGGTGGGGACGGTGATCCCCATCCCCTCCAACCCGGCCAGCGTCTCTGGCCGCACATTGAGTTCGGTAAAAGAGGCTACCTTATCTACCAACGGCTTTGGCTGCTCCGCTGCGTCTCGAAGCAGTCCGAGCAGTAGACGGGGCGGTCGCTTCGGGGCTCGAAGGGTACCTGGGTATCCTTGCCGCACTGAGCGCAGACGGCGGGGAACATCTGCCGCTCCCGTCGATCGGATCCGCCCTGGCTTCGCTTGCGGGCGGCCCGGCAGTCGGGGCACCTGGTCGGCTCGTTGGCGAACCCCTTGTTGGCGTAGAATTCCTGCTCGCCCGCGGTGAACACGAAGGACGTGCCACAGTCTCGGCAGGTTAGGGTCTTGTCTTGCATCTCGCGCTGACTCCTTAGGTCAGAAAAATTGGGCTGGTCGGTCAGCGCGACAGGGGGAGGGGAGAACAGAAGGGCCAGAAGGCCCTACGCCAAGCCCATCCGAAGTTGCAGACTGCCGATTCCTACCACTCCCGACAGTATAGCACAAGTTGCACCGTTGTGCCATTGTCTATAACCCTCTTGTTAACGGTCCCTCAATTGGCCTTTCCTGTCATGCTGTGCGAACTCAACCTTCCAGCCGGATTCGGTGCCAAGATCCTTCAACGGCGAGCCAAGGGGCTTCAGCCCGATTGGAGCCGGCATCGCTTATGAGGTATCATGGCATTCCGCGAGTAGCTGTTTCCTTGAAGCCTAACGACGGGGGAACGTGTCCCTCGTTTCAACCACCTGGACCTCCATTTCGGACAGCAGAAAGGGATGAAGGAATAGCCGTTGAAGTACCGATTTGCCGATAGGATGGACAAACCCCACCGATCCTTTGTCACCGAGATCCTCAAGGTTACCGAAGATCCTGAGATGATCTCCTTCGCCGGGGGGCTGCCTAACCCCCGCTTCTTTCCCGTCGAAGAGATTGTCGATGCCACGGCCAAGGTCATGGCCCGGGATGGCCAGGGCATTCTCCAGTACTCCACCACCCAGGGCTACCTGCCGCTGAGGGACTACATAGCCCGTCGGTACCGGGAGAAGAAGGGGCTGCAGCTTTCTGCCGAGAACATCCTGATCACCAACGGCTCTCAGCAGGGCTTCGACCTGATCGGCAAGGTCTTCTTGAACAAAGGGGACGGGATCCTCCTGGAGCGCCCCGCTTACCACGGCGCAATCCAGGCCTTCGGCATGTACCAGCCCACCTTCGAGACGGTGCCCCTGCTGGAGGATGGGATCGATCCCGAACTGCTGGATAGCTCCTGCCGGATCCCGGGGATGAAGCTGCTGTACACGGTGCCCAACTTCCAGAACCCCTCCGGGTTGACCTACTCCGACGCCAGGCGAGGGGAGGTCGCTCGCATCGTAGGTCGCCACGACCTGATGCTGGTCGAGGACGATCCCTACGGCGAGCTGCGCTTCCGGGGCGAGCACCTGCCCACCCTGAGGAGCTACCTGGACAGCACCCTTCTGCTGGGCACCTTCTCGAAGACCGTCGCCCCCGGGCTGCGGCTCGGGTGGGCCTGCGCCGAGCGGCAGGTGATCGAGCAGCTTACCTATGGCAAGCAGGCCACCGACTTCCACTCCAACAACTTCGCCCAGAGGGTTCTCCACCAGTACCTGATCGATAACGACGTCGACGCCCACATCGCCGTGCTGACCGCTGCCTACAAGGAGCAGGCAGAGCGGATGCTGTCTGCCATTGCCGCCCACTTCCCGCCCGAGATCCGCTACACCAAGCCCGAGGGAGGGATGTTCATCTTCGCCACCCTTCCCGACGGCCTTTCCGCCCTGAAGCTCTTCGACCTGGCGGCCCGCGAGAAGGTGGCCTTCGTTCCCGGCCAGGCCTTCCATCCCTACGGGGTCGGGGGCGACGACTGCCTGCGGCTGAGCTACTCCACCTCCGACGGGGAGACCATCGCCGAGGGGATCCGGCGGCTGGCCAGGGTGATGAAGAGGCAGCTAGCCGAGAGGTAGCAGAACAAGCGCATGGGTGAGCGGGACGCTATCCAACGTTCGTCCTCGCCTCGCACTCGGGAAAGCCTGGCCCACGACCTGCGCCGACTGGGAGTGGCGCCGGGCATGACCCTGCTGGTGCACTCCTCCCTCAGCTCCCTGGGGTGGGTTTGCGGGGGAGCCGCGGCGGTGATCCGGGCCCTCATGGAGGCGACCGCGCCCGGCGGAACCCTCGTCATGCCTGCCCATTCCGGCGACTACTCGGATCCGGCCAACTGGAGCAACCCCTCAGTGCCCGAGGGGTGGTGGCAGACCATCCGAGACACCATGCCCGCCTTCGATCCCCTCCGAACCCCCACCCGAGGGATGGGGCAGATCGCCGAGCTGTTCAGAAGCTGGCCGGAGGTGCTTCGTAGCTCCCACCCGAGCCTCTCCTTCGCCGCCTGGGGCCTCCACGCCGATACCATCGTGGCCCACCATTCCCTCAGCCACTCCCTGGGAGAGCGGTCCCCCCTGGCCCGGGTCTACGACCTGGACGGACGGGTGCTGCTGCTGGGGGTGGGATACGACCGCAACAGCTCCTTTCACCTGGCGGAGTACCGGGCCCCCGGGCCCAAGCATCTGGTAGCCGGTGCCCCTATCCTGGACGGGGGGCGGCGCCTCTGGAAGAGCTACACCGACATCCTCTTCGACGTGGAGAGCTTTCCGGCCATCGGGGCAGCCTTCGAGAAGACAGGCCACCTGCGGGTGGGCAGGGTGGGCTCGACCGAGGCCAGGCTCTTCTCCCAGCGCAGGGCCGTGGACTTCGCTCAGAAGTGGATTGCCCTCCGGCGGGCGGGGGCCAACCCTCCCGCTGGCGCCTGAAGCCGCCGGCCTTCGGCCCTGGACCGGCCAAAGCCTCGATTCCTCGACGTCGCAACCCCTCGGTGGGGATGGTGGGATCAGCTGAAGCGTAGCCGGAGCAGGGTGAGGAGGGCGGGCATGCCATCCCGCCAGGCGGAGAGCTTCTTGTCCCCTCGAGGACGGTAGCTGATGGACACCTCGTGGATCCGGTGCCCGCTGCGCAGCAGCTTAGCCGTGATCTCCGGCTCCAGGTCGAACCGGTTGCAGCGGATGTCCAGCTCCTGGAAGACGGCGGTGGGGATCAGCTTGTAGCAGGTTTCCATGTCGTGGAGGCGGGCGCCGTACAGCAGGCTGGTGACCCAGGAGAGGAAGCGGTTGCCGTTCCGGAACAGCCACTTCTGGCCGTCCAGGTTGCGCACCCCATACACCACCTGGGCCTGACCCTGGAGGATGGGGTGGAGCAGCTTGACGTACTCGTCCGGGTCGTACTCCAGGTCGGCATCCTGAATGATGGCCAGGTCGCCTGTGGCCGCCTTCAGGGCGGTGCGGATGGCGGCACCCTTGCCCTGGTTGTGGCTGTGGTGGATCACCCGGAGACCCTCGATGGACAGCTCGTCCAGGATCTCGCCGGTGCCGTCCCGAGAACAGTCGTTGACCACGATGATCTCCTTGGGCACCGGGACCGCCGCCACGCGGCTCAGGATCTCTTCGATGGAGTCGCGCTCGTTGAAGACGGGGATCAGGACAGAGAGTTTCAGGGTGTGAGCCTCCGTAACAGAAGCGAGGTCGGCGCATTATATCACGGCCGAACGAGACAATGGGGCGTCTGCTGCCGGGGCTGAGGGAAGCATCTCGTGGGGCCGAGGGCCTTCGCCCGGCTCAGGTGACTCAGCCGGATCACCCCGCACCCGTTGACCCCCCGGAGACAACATCATACACTTATCGCCGCACGGGCGCCGCGCCCGCAGTGGATGGTATTGCATCCTGGGAGGGGTTCTGTGGAGCAACGGCGGGTCTTGATCGTAGAGGATGAGCCTGACAACCAGGAGATCGTGC
>JAJZRD010000026.1 GCA_021845945.1 Chloroflexota bacterium | reverse complement strand
GGTGATTCCGTCCTCCATCATCGGCATCGTGGGGTTGAGTGCGGCCGCAATGGGCTACTGGCGAAGGGCGTTGCCCATGTGGCAGCGGGCCATGCTGCTGGCGGGCGCGCTGGCCCTGCTGACTCCGAGTATTGTGACGGACATCGCGGGATTGGCAGCTTTGGGCCTGGTCTGGTTCCTCCAACGGAGGGAAGACCCTAAGAAGAGCTAATCCCGATTGGGGTGGAGGAGGCCGGAGCAGGCATTGATGGTCGAGCACACTCCCGACGCGCTACACGTTCTCTGCCAGCTCCTCGTCGCCGGCGGTGATCTCCTGCAGCGCCCGCACCAGTCGGATCAACTGCTCCTGCCTCCTCCGCCGCAGTGCATCCACATCTTTGCCGGTCCAGTCGTAGAACCCCTTGCCAGACTTCGCGCCGATCTCCCCTCGGGCCACCTTCTCGACGATGAGGGGCATGGGCTCCCTGCTGTCCTCCAGGGTAGGATAGATGGAGGCTGATGCGGCACAGTGCACGTCCAGGCCCCCCCAGTCCCGCTGCTCCAGGATGCCCGTCAACGGGACCCTGAGCCCGAACCCCAGCCGGATCGCCCGATCCACGTCCGCGGGGCCGGCAACACCGTTGGCCACCAGCGATATCGCTTCCCGGGTGAGGGCCGACTGGAGGCGGCTCACCAGGAACCCCTTCATGTCCTTCCGGCACACCACCGGCTCCTTGCCGCATCGCCTCCAGAAGGCCACGGCGGTCTCGATCGCCTCGTCGGAGGTCTTTCGGCCGTAGCCCACCTCGACCAGGGGAACCACGGCAGGGGGATAAAAGAAGTGGCAGCCCAGCACCCGCTCGGGATGGTCGGTCCTCTCGGCGATGTCCCCCACGCTGAGGCCGGAGGTGTTGGTGGCCAGGAGCGCCTCACGCGGAGCAAATCGATCCAGGTCGGCGAAGATCTGCTGCTTGACCGCCAGATCCTCCACCACCGCCTCCAGAGCAAACTGGACCTCCGCGGCGGCCCTCTCCAGGGATGTGGTGGTCTCGATGCGCCCCAGGATGGGACCCTGCTCCCCCTCGGCCAGCAACCCGTTCCTCACCTGGACCTCCAGCCCATCCCGCACCCGCTGCAGGCAGCGCAGCATCGAGGCGTCGCTCCGGCCTACCAGATACACGTGACGGCCAGCCTGGGCCAGGATCTGCACCAGTCCGGCCCCCATGGCTCCCGAACCGATCACCGCAGTTCGTTGAATCTTGTCTGCATCCATCGTGACAATCCTCCTCATCCTTCGTCCGCCGAAGTTTGCACAAGACTACTATAATACGGTGGAAACGGCACCGAAGATGGCGATCCGCGTCCAGTTCCGGTAAGGAGGTACCCGTGGCAAAACAGGTGGTCGTCTACACCCAGACAGCCGGTTGACTGTTCTGTGACAGGGTGAAGGAGTTTCTTTCACAGAAGGGAGTCCCCTACGTCGAGCGGGACGTGCTGAAAGACGAGCGGGCGATGGACGAGCTCTCCGACCTCGGCTACATGACCACCCCGGTGATCAAGGTCGGGGATGAGGTCGTGGTCGGCTTCAACCGCCAGAGGCTGGAAGAGCTGCTGGGGTAGATAGGGGCCGGCACCCGAACGGCCGGGGGCACCGCGCGGAGCGTTGCGGCGAGTAGTGGGTCGCCCTCCAAGTCTAGCCCCGGGCTCGGCGCCGAGGCCTCTCCGCCCGCTCCTTACCGGCCGCTGGCTGTCGCTCCACCAGACTGACGGGAGGCGCTGCCCTCGGCGCCCGCACCAGCGACGCCACGACGCCCACGGCAGCGAAGCCGGTGGCAGCCAGGTAGGCGTCGTGGAATCCCACCATGAAGGCGGAGAGTAGCTCGGGGTTGGTCTTGGACGGAAGGGTGCCGAGTTCTATGGCCCCCAGGCTGCTGGGCCCGCCGACGGTGGCCAGGCTACCGAGCAAGAAGGACGCACTGACGGCCAGGCCAACCACCTGACCCAGGTTCCGCACCATGGAGAGGATCCCCGATCCAATGCCGAGGCGATCCCTGGGCACATCCCCCATGACGGAACTGTTGTTGGGTGCCTGAAACATCCCCTGGCCAAAGCCCAGCAGCAGCAGCCAGTACAGCACCTGGGTGTAGCTGGCGTCGACAGAAAGGCTCCCGAGCAGCAGCAGGGCGACACCGTTGATGGCCAGCCCCACTGACGAGAGGATGCGGGCCCCGATCCGGTCCGACAGCCATCCGCTGATGGGAGCCACCACCGCCAGCACCAGCGCCGTGGGGGTCAGCAGCAGGCCGGCCTGGAGGGGGCTGTAGCCCTGCACCAGCTGGAGGTAGAAGGGCATCAGGAAGGCGTTGGCGGAAATGGCCAGGAAAGCCATAATCCCCGCAACGTTTCCGGCCGTGAAGGTGCGACGACGAAAGAGCGACAGGTCCACCAGCGGCTGCTCCAGCCTCGCCTCGACGACGAAGAAGGCGGCCGTCAGCAGAACGAAGGCGGCCCCCAACAGCAGCACCAGTGGGGAGATCCAGCCGACCTCGGGGCCCAGGGTCAGGGCCATCAGCAGGGCCAGGAGGGCCAGGACGGAAAGGACGGCACCGGCGAAGTCGAAGCGCTGCGGCGATTGCCGCCGACCACCCGACAGGACACGCTCGTTCAGGATCACCCAGGCGGCCGTCGTGCCGATGATCCCGATGGGCACGTTGACGTAGAAGATCCAGGGCCAGCCCAACGAGTCGATCAGCAGGCCGCCAACCGTCGGGCCAAGCGCGAACCCCGCCGCGACCACCGTACCGAGGCTCCCCAGGGCCGTGCCCCGCTGCCAGGGCGGAAAAACCGCGGTGACGATGGCGAAGCCGTTGGCCAGTATCATGGCGGCGCCGACCGCCTGCAGCACCCGGAAGGCGATCAGCTCCTCCGCCGTGCGAGAGAAGCCGGAGAGACCAGACCCGAGAACGAAGATCAGGAAGCCCGCGCTGTACACCCTCTTCCGGCCCACGATGTCCGACAGCCGTCCGAAGGGGAGCAGGAGGACCGTGATGGCCAGCAGGTATGCCTCCAGCACCCACTGGACGAACAGCAGGTTGGTGCGCAGGTCCCCCAGTATGGTGGGCAGGGCGATGTTGACGATGCTGGCGTCCAGGGTCGCCATCAGCACCCCGACGCCGACCGTGGCCAGAACCCACCACTTGTGGTTCTCCCCCCCGAACAGCCGCTCTTCCCGCACCCTCTGCCGATCCTCCTTGCCCAACCACCACCGCCCTTCCACGCAAGCCCTATTCCCGCTCTTGACCTCGACCTCTCGTTCCGCCGCCTGCCTTCGGCACGTTGGGCGCCGCGGGGGGAACGGAGCAGGGAAAGTGGATGTAGGCAGATGGCACGGGGACTGCATCAATGTCGTTCAAGAAAGCCGGTGGAAGGTGCGATGACGGATGCGACAGGGACTCTTCACACGCTACGGACCGAGGCCTATCCTCACTCCCGATGACCTGTCCTTCAAAGCCAACGCCGTCCTGAACCCGGGCGTCGCCCTGGTGGACGGAGAGGTGCTGCTGCTGCTGCGGATCGAGGACAGGCGGGGGATCTCCCACGTTCACGTGGCCAGGAGCGCCAACGGGGTGGATGGCTGGCGCATCGCGGAAAGGCCGCTGTTGCAGGCCGATTCGCCGGGGCACCCCTTCGAGGAGTGGGGGTGTGAGGATCCGCGAGTGACGCAGATCTCACCGAAGAAGTGGATTATCGCCTACACAGCCTATTCTCGATACGGCCCCGCCGTCGCCCTCGCGACAACCACGGACTTCGAGACTGTGACCCGTATTGGGATCGTTCTCTCGCCGACCAACAAGGACGCGGCGCTTTTCTCCCGGCAGTTCCACAGCCAGTGGGTCATGCTGCATCGACCGGTCACCGGGGGGCAGGAGCACATCTGGTATGTCAGTTCTCCCGACCTGAAGGATTGGACTCGCCCTGGAGTCCTGCTGCCGCAGCGCAGCGGCCCCTGGTGGGACGGCCTGCGAGTCGGCGTCGGGGCGCCTCCGATCCAGACCGACCAGGGATGGCTGTTGATCTACCACGGCGTGAAGGAGATGGGCGCCCGGCCCGTCTACCGGCTGGGGCTGGCCCTGTTGGACCTGGACAACCCTCGCAAGATGCTGGCTCGTGCCTCCGAGTGGGTATTTGCGCCCGAGACCGATTACGAGCAGCGAGGCCTGGTTCCCAATGTGGTTTACAGCTGCGGAGCCATCGGTCGGGGGGACGAGCTGTGGATGTACTACGGGGCTTCGGACACGGTGATCGGCCTGGCGACCGCCAAGATGACGGATCTCCTCGACTTCGTGCGGGAGAACGACTACCTGCACAGGGTGGGGCGCCAGAAGGGAATGGTCCCGTAGTGGAAGGGCCAACTCAGCGGGTGCAAGGGTTGACGACGGTTGAGGCGGCCGAGCTGCTGAAGCGCTACGGCCCGAACGAAGTCAGGGAAGAGCGAGAGAGCCCCTGGCTGGCCCTTGCCCGCAAGTTCTGGGCGCCAGTGCCCTGGATGCTCGAGGCTGCCATCGTCCTAACGGTACTCCTGGGCAGACAGGCTGACGCCGTGATCATCGCCTTCCTGCTGGTCTTCAATGCCGTGGTGGGCTATGCCCAGGAGAACCGAGCAGGGAACGCCCTGGCATTGTTGCGAAAGCGGCTGGCGATCAACTCGCGGGTGCTCCGCGACGGACGGTGGCAGATGGTTCCCGCACGGGAACTGGTACCGGGTGATGCGGTGCACGTACGTGTCGGCGACATCGTTCCGGCGGACCTGCAGCTGCTCGAGGGCGATCTGCAACTGGATCAGTCGGCCCTGACCGGCGAGTCTCTCCCACGCGAGGCGTCCCCACCAGATACCATCTACTCGGGGTCGGTCGTTCAGCGGGGCGAGGCCACCGGCGAGGTGGTCTCCACCGGCGCCGCAACTTACTTCGGCAAGACAGCTCAACTGGTGCAATCGGCCAGCACGGCGACCCACCTGGAGGCCACCATCTTCAGCATAGTCAGCTACTTGATGGTCATCGACGTGCTGCTGGTGATCGCGGTGCTGGCCTTCGCCCTGCTGGTAGGGGTCCCGCTGTTGGAGGTACTCCCCTTCGCGCTGATCGTTCTCATCGCGTCGGTGCCGGCTGCCCTGCCCGCTACCTTCACCGTCGCTCAGGCTCTGGGGGCAGTCGAGATGGCCAGGCGTGGGATACTGGTCACCCGTCTCTCGGCTATCGAAGAGGCGGCCATGATGGACGTGCTGTGTACCGACAAGACCGGTACCATCACCACGAACCAGCTTTCCCTGGGGACCATCCGCGCCTATCCACCCTTCACCTCGGGGCAACTGCTCGAACTGGGGGCCCTGGCCTCCGACTCGGCCACGCAGGACCCCATCGACCTGGCGATCCTCCAGGCTCGATCGGGCCAAGCCGGCGGGGGTGACTACGAGCGGGTATCCTTTACCCCCTTTGATCCGGCCACCAAACGGACCGAAGCCACGGCTCGACGGGAAGGCGAGAAGGTGCGGATCGTCAAAGGAATGCCCGAGATCGTTGCCTCCCTGTCCAGGGAACCGGTAGGGGATCTGCCCCGGGATGTGGATGCTCTGGCAGCCCAGGGATACCGGGTTCTGGCCGTGGCCGTGGGGCCAGAGGGCAACCTGCGCCTGGCCGGGCTGCTCGGTCTAATGGACCCACCCCGTCCGGACTCGGCGAAGCTGATCGCCGAGTTGGGCCGCCTGGGCATTCGGGTGAAGCTGGTTACCGGGGACACCGCTCCCACGGCGCTGGCCATTGCCAGGCAGGTGGACATCGGCCAGCAGGTGTGCAGCCCTCAAGGGCTGCAGGCCGGAGCGGGGGCAGACCCCACTCGTTGCGACATCTTCGCCGGCGTTTATCCCCAGGACAAGTACAACCTGGTGCGTTCGCTCCAGCAGGCCGGGCACGTGGTCGGTATGACCGGGGATGGGGTGAACGACGCCCCAGCGTTGAAACAGGCTGAGGTGGGAACGGCCGTGGCCAGCGCCACCGACGTGGCGAAGGCAGCGGCCAGCATGGTGCTCACCACTCCGGGTCTGGTCGACATCGTCGGCGCGGTGGAATCCAGCCGCCGGATCTACCAGCGGATGCTGACCTACACTCTGAACAAGATCATCAAGACCTTTCAGGTGGCCCTCTTCCTGAGTCTCGCCTTCTTCCTGACGCGCACTTTCGTGATCACGCCCTTTCTCATAGTTCTGCTGCTCTTCGCCAACGACTTCGTCACGATGTCGATCGCGACGGATAACGTCGGCTATTCCTTGAAGCCGGACCGATGGCACGTTAGCTCCCTGATGGCCTCTTCCGGGTTGCTCGCCCTGGGGGTGCTGGCCGAGTCCTTCCTCGTGCTTTACCTGGCCACCGACGTCTTCCGCCTGGCCATTCCTCAGCTCCAGACCCTGGTGTTCACCATGCTGGTCTTCAGCGGCCAGGCAACGGTCTACCTGGTGAGGGTGCGTGGGCACTTCTGGACGGCTCGCCCCAGTTGGCCGCTGATGATCGCCTCGGCCGCGGACATCGCCGTCGTCACGTTCCTGGCGAGCCAGGGAATACTGATGGCTCCGGTCGCGCTGCCGCTGGTACTGGCGGTCCTGGCGATCGCGGTGCTGTTCATGCTCTTGATGGATCCGGTCAAGCTGACCGTCTTTCGCCCATTTGGGCTGGCGTAGTACTCCGGCACAGAGATTATGAGATGTAGGGCAGGGCGCTCTGCCCTGCCGCCGGCCTACCATCGCCCGCTGGGCGGAGGGGCACAGGACCCCTCCCTACGCTTCGAAATCACCGTGACAGAGCAGTAGGCAGCTATCAGGAAGTCCTTGAACCCTCCGGGTATAGATCGCCGTGTTGCCCCGGAAGATGACCCGGGCGAAAACGTGACAGGGAGTCCCGTCCGCGGCCTTCTGCCAGGTAAAGAAGATCAAGTAGATGATCCTCCCCAACTCCTACTTGCCGTTGCAACTCTTCCCCATGTGGTGGATCTTCACCCGTTCCCCTTGCCCAAGTCGGACTGTTGCGTGTACGATTCCGCCCGCTTCCCCTCGGCCAGGAATCAACCTTCAGCCGGCTGACAGCTGATCGCTGACAGCTGACCACCGCTCAAGGAGGCTCGCCTTGCAGGACGTCTTCAAGTACATGGATGATCACCGCGACCAGTCGCTCCAGGAGCTCTTCACCCTGCTGCGCCAGCCCAGCATCAGCACTCAGAACGTGGGGGTGGTCGAGACCGCTCGAATGCTGGCCGGCATGATGCGGGAAGCCGGCATCGAGACCACAATCTACGAGACCGGCGGCTTCCCGGTGGTGTACGGGGAGCTGCGCGCCCCCACTGCCGCCCCGACCCTGCTGATCTACGGCCACTACGACGTCCAGCCGCCGGAGCCGCTGGAGCTGTGGAACACTCCCCCCTTCGAGCCCACCATCCTGAACGGCCGCATCTACGGCCGAGGCACCGGCGACAACAAGGGACAGCTCTTCGCCCACGTCAAGGCTGCTCAGGCCTTCCTCCAGACCCGGGGGCAGCTGCCCATCAACCTGAAGTTCCTCTTCGAGGGGGAGGAGGAGATCAGCAGTCCAAGCCTTCGCCCTTTCATGGAAAGCCACCGGGAGCTGCTGAAGGCCGATGCCGCCCTCACCGCCGACGCCCCCGGCCACCAGTCGGGCAGGCAGCAGATCAACTGCGGGCTGAAGGGGATGTGCTACGTGGAGATCCGCACCAGGGGGGCCAACAAGGACCTCCACTCCATGCGGGCGCCCATGGTCCCCAACGCCGCCTGGAAGCTGGTCCACGCCCTGGCCTCCCTGAGGGCTGCGGACGGCAGGGTACTGATCCAGGGCTTCTACGACAACGTCCGCCGGCCCAACGCCGCCGAGCTGGCAGCGGTCAAGGCGATCCCCAACGATGCGGCCATCCAGCGGGCACTGCTGGAGGTGGACGAGTTCATCGGGGGGGACGAGATGTACTATCACAACTTCGTCTTCGGCAACAGTTGCAACATCGCCGGCCTCACCGCCGGCTACCAGGGCAATGGGAAGAAGACGGTGCTCCCCTGTCGCGCCTCGGCCAAGATCGACTTCCGGCTGGTCCCGGATCAGACCCCCGAGGAGATCCTGGAGAAGCTGAAGGCCCACCTGAAGAAGGGCGGCTTCGGCGACCTGGAGGTGGAGTTCCTGGGCGGGCTGAACCCCTCCCGAACGCCGGTGGACCACCCCTACGTCCAGACGGTGGCCCGGGCCGTCCGCTTCGCCACCGGCAAGGAGCCGATCCTCAGCCCCAGCATGGGTGGCAGCGGGCCGGACTACCTCTTCACAGGTGTCCTGGGGCTCCCCAGCGTGTGGCTGCCCCTCAGCCCCCACGACTCCAACAACCACGCCCCCAACGAGAGCATCCTGCTGGAGGGCTTCTTCGAGGGGATCAAGATCAGCGCGGCCGTCATGGAGGAGATGAGACAACCTATCTGTACTTCTACTTGCCAGGCCAACAGCATCTTCAGCCAGCCTGTTGACATTTCGTTGGGCCGCCCCTAGAATTGCCGCCATGGTGCAACGAGAGACCCTCGCGCGGCGGCCTTCCAGAGCAGCCGTCGCGTAAGCCAGCGCTGGTCCCCTTTTTCCTGAACCGGTTATTCCCGCACTCTCTCTTCAGCCTGGCCCCGTCTCCTCGTTTCTACCACCTTCACCTGCCGCTGTCATCCCAGGGATTCCGATCGTTGCCGGCATAATCCACTCGTCGATCCTGATCCATCCTCGGTACCAAGGTACAGAACGCTAGGGGAGGAGAAGCACGACCATGGACAACGGTGCATCCCAGGACCAGACGGAGAAGAGCGCTCCCGGCCGCCGACCGTTGACCCGGCGGGACTTCCTCAAGCTCGGCGCCGCCCTCGGCGTGGCGAGCTCCTTTGGCGGACTGCTGGCGGGCTGCGCCGGGGGTTCGACCAGTCAGGCCCCCGCCGGCGCCGCGACCCAGGCCCCGGTCGTCAAGAAGGATCTACCGGCCGAGCAGATGGTCCGTGAACTGGAGCTGGTCGTAACCACCGCCGACTACGACCCGGTCCGCTACGAGTTCGGTCTGATGATCGCCGACAACTGGAAGAAGCTGGGCTTCGGCGTGAAGGTCACCCCCATGGAGTGGTCACGCATCGTCCAAACCTGCCTCACGGAGCACCAATTCGACGCCTTCACCCTCAACTGGGCCGGACAGGCGGAGCGGATCGACCCCGACTTCTTCAGCTACATGGTGCTTCACTCCTCGCAGGTGGGCAAGGGGCAGCAGAACCACAACGGCTATCAGAGCAAGGAGTACGACCAGTACGCCGAGCTTCAGCGCGCCACCATGAATCCCGAGGAACGGAAGAAGGCCGTCTTCAAGTGCCAGGAGGTCTTCGCCAAGGATCAGCCCCATACCCCCATCGCCACCCGCAACCAGCTTATGCCCTACAACGATCGGGACTGGGAGGGCTGGTCCCCTATGATGGGCGAAGGCCTAAACTCCCTCTGGAACTTCGTCAGCATCAAGCCCAAGACCGCCCGCAAGACCCTCAAGTGGGGCTATCCCAGCGACGTTACGACCCTCAACCCCATGGCCGCCCTGGCCAACCACGACTTCCAGACAATGAGGCTGATCTACGACCGGCTGATGCAGATCGACTCCAAGGGCGTGCCTCAGAAGTGGGCCGCAGAGGAGATCAAGAACCTCAGCGACACCAGCGTCGAGATCACCATCCGCTCTGGGATGAAGTTCCACGATGGCAAGCCGGTCACGGCTGAGGACGTCAAGTTATCCTTCGAGTACCCGGCCAAGGTGAAGTCTGGCTACTTCATGGGGATCGTCGAGCCGATCAAGCAGGTTACCGTAGTCAACGACCGCACCGTGCGCGTCGAGCTGAAGCGGCCCTACGCCCCCTTCTTCGCCAACTGCCTCGGCCGAGTCTTCATCCTCCCCAAGCATATCTGGGAAGGGATCCCCGAGAAGGCCGGCCTCACCAAGGCCCAGGACTATCCCAACACCCAGCCCATCGGCAGCGGGATGTTCAAGATGGACTACTGGCGGCGAAACGAGGAGATGAAGTTGGTCCGCAACGACGACCACTTCGCAAAGCCCGCCATCGACGGGATCATCAAGATCCCCTACGCCAATACTCAGGGCATGGTGGCCGGCGTCCAGACCGGCGAGGCCGACTTCGGCGGCTGGTGGATCCAACCGCTGCAGATACGCGAGCTGCAGCAATCGGCGCCGAACGTCAAGGTAGCAGAGGTGAGGGATCACGGCTACTACCACATCAACTACAACATGCGGCGTAAGCCCTTCGATGACGTGGTTGTCCGGAAGGCGCTGGCCCACGCCATCCCCAAGCAATTGATCATCGACCGATTGCTCGAAGGCCATGGTGAGATCAACCACAGCTTCATCGCCCCCGCCAATGAGTTCTGGCACAACCCCAACGTGGAACAGATCGACTTTAGCCTGGACAAGTCCCGGCAGATCCTGAAGGACGCCGGGTACGAGTGGGGCGCCGACGGCCGCATCTACTACCCGGCCGGCAAGACCAACAGCTAGACTTGGAGTGCGGAAGCTTGCCGCCGCTTTCCTTCAGAAGGTAGGGCAGGGCGCTCTGCCCTGCCGCCCTGCCTGACATTGCTCGGCGGGCGGTGGGGCACAGGGCCCCACCCTACATCTTGCATACCCACCATGGCGACCCCGGAGCAGGACTATGAAAGACTCCCACGGGCTTCGAGCCTTCATCCTTCGTCGCCTGGTCCAGATGGTGATCACCCTCTGGGTTCTCACCAGCATTCTCTTCCTGATGTTCAGGCTGCTGCCGGGGGATCCCAGCGCCATGTACGTCGACGCTGCCCTGCCGGTGGAGGCGCAGCAGGCGGTTCGCGAGCAGTTCGGCCTGGACAAGCCGATCTACCAACAGTACTTGATCTACATGGGCAATATCGCCCATGGGGAGTTCGGCCGCTCCTTCTACTACCGAGTGCCGGTAGGAGACGTCATCGTCGACAAACTGGTGGCGACGGTGATGCTTATGGGCACCTCCGTGGTGGTTGCCTTCCTGTTGGGCTCCCTGGCCGGCACCTTCCTCGCCTGGAAACGAGGATCTAGATTCGAGGTCACAGGGCTGATCACCGCCCTCATCTTCCGCTCGGCGCCCGAATTCTGGACCGGCCTCATGGGGCTGATGATCTTCTCCTACTGGCTCCACTGGTTCCCCATCGGAGGCATGAACACCGTCGGGCAGGACCTCACCTCTTTCACCCAGAAGTACCTCACCCTCGACTTCCTGCACCACCTGGTGCTGCCGGTGCTGGTGGCCGCCGGGTACTACCTGGCCACCCCCCTCCTGATCATGCGCAACTCCATGCTGGAGGTGGTGGGCGAGGACTTCGTGGAGATGGCCAGGGCCAAGGGCCTGTCGGAGCGAGCGGTCATGTTCCGGCACGCCATGCGAAACGCCCTGCTGCCGGTGGTCACGGTGCTCACCCTTATGGTCGGCTTCGCCGTCGGCGGAGAGGTGCTGGTGGAGATCATCTTCCGGTGGCCAGGCATGGGCAGAGAGATGGTGCTGTCGGTACAGCGCCACGACTACCCCGTGGCCCAGGCCAGCTTCTTCATCCTGGGTGTTATCGTCATCACCATGAACTTCATCACCGATCTCGTATATGGGTGGCTGGATCCGCGGATCACCTACAGTTGAGTTGATGTAGGGCAGGGCGCCCTGCCCTACGTCAAGATAGGATACTGGGATGGCCCAAGTCGCAACTGACGTGCTAGCCAAACGGCCCCTGCCCCGCCGCAGCCGGTGGAAGGGGGTTCAGCGGGCTCTGAAAGGCCTCACGGACCAGATCGTGGTCCTGAGCAAGGATCGCCTCGGCCTGGCCGGCATGGCAATCATGGGCTTCTTCCTGCTGATGGCGATCTTCGCCCCCTGGCTGGCCCCCCACGACCCCATGGAGACCCTGATGCGGGCCGACGGAACCATGGCCAGGATGGACCCGCCATCCACGGCCTTCCCCTTCGGCACCGATCTGATGGGCAGGGACATCCTCAGCCAGGTGATCATCGGCAGTCGGGTGGCATTGCTGGTGGGGATCCTCTCGGCCGCCATGGTGGTCTTTATCGGCACCAACGTGGGGCTGCTGGCCGGCTACTACGGCGGCAAGATCGACGACCTGCTGATGAGGCTCACCGACATCGTCTACGGGGTGCCCTTCCTCCCCTTCGCCATCATCCTGGTGGCGCTGCTGGGGCCAGGTCTCCCCAACATCATCCTGGCCATCGTCCTGATCACCTGGCGCACCACCGCCCGGGTGGTTCGCTCCCAGGTGCTCACCCTGAAGCAGCGAGCCTTCATCGACGCGGCCCGCATCTCGGGGGCAGGCAACCTCCGGATCCTCTACCTGCACATCGCCCCCAACGTCCTGCCCCTCTCCTTCGTCTACGGCGCCCTCTCCATGGGGTGGGCCATCCTGACGGAGGCCAGCATCAGCTTCCTGGGCTACGGCGACCCCCTGCTGATGAGCTGGGGCAAGATCCTGTTCAACGCCTACGTGGCTCAGGCGGTCACGACCGCCTGGTGGTGGGTTATGGCCCCAGGCCTGGCCATCGTCCTGTTGGTGCTGTCGGGCTTCTTCATCAGCCGGGCCTACGAGGAGATCATCAACCCGCGCCTACGGGAACGGTAATCCTATGCTCGAAGTCCGCAACCTGAAAACCTACTTCAAGACCAAGGCGGGATACGCCCACGCCGTCGACGACGTCTCCTTCACCCTCCAGCCCGGCGAGAACTTCGGCCTGGTCGGGGAGTCGGGCTGCGGCAAGACCACGGCCGCCAAGTCCATCATCAAGCTGCTGCCCCCTAACGGCCAGATCATGGGCGGACAGATCCTGTACAACGGCCGGGACCTGGTGCCTTTGGCCCCGGACGAGATGCAGAAGGTGCGCTGGAAGGAGATCTCCGTGATCTCCCAGAGCGCCATGAACTCCCTGGACCCGGTCTACAAGGTGGGCGACCAGATCGTGGAGGCCATTCAGGCCCACGAGACTGTCGGCCGCGGCGAGGCCCTGGATCGGGCCCGGGATCTGTTCCGGCTGGTGGGCATCGACGCCAAGCGGCTGAACGACTACCCCCACCAGTACAGTGGCGGCATGAAGCAGCGCTCCATCATCGCCATGTCGCTGGCGCTGAACCCGGGGCTGATCATCGCCGACGAGCCCACCACCGCCCTCGACGTCATCGTCCAGGACCAGATCCTGCGGCGGATCAAGAGCCTGCTGGAAACCCACAAGGCCTCCATGATCCTGATCACCCACGACATCTCCGTGGTAGCCGAGATGTGTGACAGCGTGGCGGTGATGTACGCCGGCAAGGTGATGGAGCTGGGCGACGTCATCACCGTCTTCAAGCGTCCCTTCCACCCCTACACCCTGGGGCTGCAGAACGCCTTCCCCAACGTGCACGGGGCCAAGCAGGATCTGATCTCCATCCCGGGCTCGCCGCCGAAGCTGGTAAACCCGCCCTCGGGCTGCCGCTTCGCCGCCCGCTGCCCCTTCGCCCTGCCCCTCTGTCGGGAGCAGGAGCCGGCCATGGTGCAGGTGGGACCCAACCATACGGCCGCCTGCCACCGGCTGGACGAGGTCGAGTGGATGCGGGTGGAGGCCACCAAGAAGGGGAACTGGGACAAAGTAGAGGTACCTTATGGCCACAACGGCCGCTGACGGCAGAATCATCCAAGTTCAAAACCTGAAGAAGCACTTCCCGCTCACCGCGGGGTTCTTCGCCTCCCTGGTGTCGCGCACGCCGCCAAAGAGTCTCAAGGCCATCGACGGCGTCAGCTTCGACATCGGCGAAGGAGAGACCGTCGGGCTGGCCGGCGAGAGCGGCTGCGGCAAGACCACCACCGCCAAGGTGATGGTTCGCCTCTACGAGCCCTCAGAGGGGGAGATCCTGTTCCAGGGAGAGGACATCGGCTACCTGAAGGGCAAGGACCTCAAGCGGTTCCGCAGGAACGCCCAGATGGTGTTCCAGGACCCCTACGAGTCGCTGAACCCACGCTACACCGTGGGCAACACCGTCGAGGAGCCGCTGATCATCCACGGCGTCCGGGACCGAGATGAGCGGACCGAGCGGATCGTGAAGGCGCTGGAGATGGCCGGGCTCCGGCCGGCCGCGGATTACATCGACCGCTACCCCCACGAGATGAGCGGCGGCCAGCGGCAGCGGCTCGCCATCGCCCGGGCCCTGGTGCTGGAGCCCCGCTTCATCGTGGCCGACGAGCCGGTCTCCATGCTGGACGTCTCCATTCGGGCGGGCGTCCTGAACCTGCTCCGGAGGCTGACCGCCGAGCTGGGACTGGCCAGCCTCTACATCTCCCACGACCTGTCGCTGATCCGCTACATGTGCGATCGAACGGCCATCATGTACCTGGGCCGGATGGTGGAGATCGGCCCCACCGAGAGGGTGATCGCGGAGCCCTACCATCCATACACCCAGGTGCTGCTGGCCGCCGTGCCCAGCTCCGATCCGGAGCACCGGAAGGCGCCCCTCCAGATCGAGGGGGAGGTCCCCAGCCCCATCGACCTGCCGCCGGGCTGCCGCTTCCACCCACGATGCCGGAAGGCGAAGCCGATCTGCCGGGAGGAGGACGCCCCCCGAGTCGAGGTGGCCCCTAACCACTTCGTGGAGTGCCACATGTTTGCGTAGCGATCAGCTGTCAGCTACGAAGGAGACAACCATGGCCCACCCCGACCTGACCCGGGTCTACCGATACGTCGACCAGGAAGCCGAGCCGCTGATCCAGGATCTGTGCGACCTGCTGGCCCAACCCAGCATCTCCGCCCAGAACGTCGGCATGGATGAGTGCGCCGGCAAGCTGGCCGCTATGATGAGGGACTCCGGCATCGCCAGCGAGATCCTCCCCACCGAGGGCTACCCGGTGGTCTACGGAGAGCTCCACTCCGGCGACGGCCTGCCCACCCTGGCCATCTACGGCCACTACGACGTCCAGCCGCCGGAGCCGCTGGAGCTGTGGAAGACCCCGCCCTTCCAGCCGACCCGCGCCGGCGATTACATCTACGCCCGCGCCGCCACCGACGACAAGGGGAACCTGGTGGCCACCTTCAAGGCGGTGGAGGCGCTGCTGCGAACCCAGGGGAAGCTGCCACTGAACGTCAAGTTCTTCTTCGAGGGGGAGGAGGAGATCGGCAGCCCCAGCCTGGAGGGCTTCCTCAAGGCCCACAGGGGCCGTTTGGCAGGGGCCGACGCCACCATCCTGTGCGACCGGGGTGTCCACGAGTCGGGCCGGCCCCACCTCTTCCTGGGCAACAAGGGGATCATCAAGGCCGAGTTGGAGCTCCATGGCCCCAGGCGAGACGTCCACTCCAGCCAGGCCCCCATCATGCCCAGCCCGGTCTGGGATCTCATAAACCTGCTGCACCAGGTGAAGCCCGACGGCAGGACGGTGGCGGTCCCCGGCTTCTACGACCAGGTCGTGCCGCCCACCTCGGTCGAGCGGGAGCTGATCGAGGGCATCCCCTTCTCCGCCGAGGAGTACCGGCGGGACTACGGCTTGGACCGGCTGCTGGTGGAGGGCACGCCGGCCGAGCTGCTGACGGAGCTGCTGTACAAGCCCACCTTCAACCTCCAGGGGATCTTCGGCGGCTACACCGGCCCCGGCTCCAAGACCATCCTGCCGGCCAAGGCCACCGCCAAGATCGACATCCGGCTGGTCCACGCCATGACGGCCGAGGACACCATCGCCAGGGTGAAGGCCTTCTTCGCCGAGCGAGGGTACGAGGCCAATCTCGAGATCACCGGCGAGACGGAGGAGTACAAAGTCTCCCCCGAGAACCCGGTGGTGCAGACGGCCATCCGGGCAGCCCGCCAGGCCTACGGCCAGGAACCGGTGGTGTGGCCGATGCTGGAGGGCTCCGGCCCCCTGGCCCTCTTCCCCGAGATCCTGGGGACGCCCACCTTCATCATCGGCCTGGGGGCGCCCTTCTCCACGGCCAACACCCACGCCCCCAACGAGAACATCGGGATACGCCAGTACCTGACCGGCATCAAGATGATGGCCACCCTGTACGCAATGTACGGGGCCGCGTGACGCGATGCCCGCGCGGGTCACGCGGCCCCGGCCCGCGCTTCGAAGCGGTCCGAGAGCGGGGAATCAGGAGCGAGGAAACGGGACCACCCAACCCCAGATCATGACGACGAAGGCCGTGCCGCCCGCGATCACGAACAGGTGAAAGATCTCGTGGTAGCCGAAGACCCGAGGAAAGGGGTTGGGTCGCTTCAGGGCGTAGAACAGCGCACCGACGGTGTACAGGACGCCGCCACCCACCAGTAGCCCGATGGCCTCCCATGGCAGCAACCGGATGAGCACCGGCGCCGAAATCAGCGCCACCCAACCCATGACGATGTACAGTCCCGTCGAAACCCATCGAGGGAGCCGCAGGGTGAAGACCGCGCCGGCCACGCCGACCAGCGCCAGCAACCAGATCAGCGCTAGGAGGGCGATGCGGAGCCAGCCGGACAGGACGTTCACGCAGATCGGCGTGTAGGTTCCGGCGATCAGCACGAAGATGTTGGCGTGATCCAGGGCGCGAAGCACCGTGCGACGCCTGCCCTTCCACCACCCGACGTGGTAGATGGCGCTGACGGTGTACAGCTCGATGGTGCTCAGCCCGAAGACGAGGAGCGAGAGGAGCCTGAGGGGATCGTCGAGCGTCCGCAGCAGCAGGCCGACGGTCGCCGCTATCGATCCCAAGGCCGCGAAGATGTGGAACCAGCCCCGCATCAGCGGCTTGCCCTGATGCACTGTGGACGGCCCCTGCGGGGAGGCCTCGCCACCCCTCGCATCGACAGTTGACCCCAATGGACGCCCCCAAGGAACGAGTGTCCCGCCATTCTACTCCCAAACCGCGCGAGACGTCGGGTCCCGAAGTTGCTCCCGGAAAGCCGCAGCCAACCGGCCCGGAGAAAAGGCAGGCGAACAGGTGGTACGGAGGCGATCACTTTCCACTCTCCTTCTAGGCTTGCTGGTGGGCCTCGGGTGCGGCGCCGCAGCCTGGCGTCCTACCGAACGCCGGAGAGCCTTCGGACCGAGGCTACCGGCAACTGTTGATGATAGGCCTGCTGCTGCTCAGCGTGGGGCTGCGGCGGCGAGCGGGAGCCCCGGCCAACCGCTGACCACCCTTCGGGAGGGAGGGGAGGCAGCCTCCCCTCCCGAAAAACCCCCTCAACAGGGCGGGATAATGGCCGTAATCGACCGTTATTCCGCCCCTTCCTTCCTTTTCTATGCAAGCTGCATATGGTAAAATTGATACGTGAGAGAACCTGGCCTTGCGAAGGACAAAGAACGCGGATCAACGGGTGTCATCGACACCCTCACCGCAGGATACGACACCGTCAACAGGCATCCCTGGATCGTCGCCGTTCCCGTCTTGGTCGACCTCTTCTTCTGGCTCGGCCCTCACCTTTCCCTGGCACCGCTGGTGCAAAGGACCGTGGGCCGGATAGCGATGCCCCTCGGTCTGTCAGCCGAAATGCTGCAGAGCTACCAGGATTACCGGGAGTGGTTGCTGCGAGCGGGGGAGAGCTTCAACCTGTTCTCCCTGCTGACAACCCACATTCCGGGCATCCCGAGCTTGATGTCCGGTCGAGAGGGTCTCGGAGCAACGGTGACCTTGGACAGTCCGTGGATGGCCCTGCTGCTGTTTCTGTTGCTGCCCATCGCCGGCCTATGGCTGGCCTCGATCTACTACGTGGCCGTGGCGCGGCCCGTCCGAGGGATCGACGAGGGTGCCGGCACCCTGTGGGGCAGGATCTGGCGAACCTGGGGACGGCTGCTGGTCCTCTTGCTGCTGGCGATCGGGGTGGCCCTGCTCTTGGGGCTGCCCGCGGTAGTGCTGGGTGTGGTGCTCGGGACGGTGAACAGCTCCCTGGTAGGCTTCATCGCCGCCTTTCTGTGGGTTACTGCCCTGTGGGTGCAGTTCTACCTGTTCTTCGTCGTCGACGCCATGGTGATCAGCGATGTGGGGCCCGTCCAGGCGATCCGCAACAGCGTCGCCGTGGTGAGGTTCAACATGGGGCCCACCCTGGGGCTGGTGGTGCTGATCTGGATCATCACCCTGGGCATGCCCATCGTCTGGGATGCCGTGGCCCAGAACCTGGTAGGTACTATCGCGGCCGTTCTCGGCAACGCCTACATCTCTGCCGGGCTGGCGGTGGCCAGCATGAGCTTCTATCGCGACCGGTTCCTGGTACTGAACAATAGACTGGTAGGGATTAGGGACCCGGCCTAGGACTGGTTTCCAATCCCCGATTGAGGTCTTGGCGAATATGATCGGTGAAGAGAAGACAACCTACAGCGGCTCCGACATACAGGTGCTGGAAGGCCTCGAGGCCGTCCGCCGTCGCCCCGGGATGTACATCGGCAGCACCGATTACCGGGGCCTTCACCACCTTGTGTACGAGGTGGTGGACAACAGTGTGGACGAGGCCCTGGGAGGCTACTGCGACTCCATAGAGGTGACCATCCACGCCGACGGCAAGGTGAGCGTGGAAGACAACGGTCGCGGCATCCCCGTGGACATCCAGCCCCAGGTGGGCAAGCCCGCCCTGGAGGTGGTGATGACCATCCTCCACGCCGGCGGCAAGTTCGGCAGCGGCGCCTACAAGGTGTCCGGCGGCCTCCACGGCGTGGGCGTGTCGGTTGTGAATGCCCTCTCCAGCTGGATGTGCTCCGAGGTGAAGACCGGTGGGTTCCTCTACCGGCAGGAGTTTGCGCGGGGTGCGCCCCAGGGGCCGGTGCAGAAGATAGGGCCCGCGGAGGGCCACGGGACCAGGCAGACCTTCCTCGCCGACCAGGAGATCTTCGACACCCTGGACTACAACTTCGATACCCTGGCCCAGCGCTTCCGGGAGATGGCCTACCTGACCAAGGGGCTGCGGATCAAGTTCGTGGACCATCGGGCCGACCGGGAGCTCTCCTTCTACTTCGAGGGGGGCGTGGTCTCCTTCGTCCGCCACATGAACAAGAACCGGGTGGTGCTGACCTCGCGGCCCTTCTACGTCGAGAAGCAGGTGAACGGAACCCAGGTCGAGGTGGCGATCCAGTACAACGACGGCTACGCCGAGTCGGTGTTCTCCTTTGCCAACAACATCAACACCGTCGACGGCGGCACCCACCTCACCGGCTTCCGGGCGGCCCTCACCCGCACCCTGAACGACTACGCCCGCAAGAACAACCTGATCAAGGAGGGCGACCAGAGCCTCTCGGGCGACGACGTGCGGGAGGGTCTCACCGCCATCATCAGCGTGAAGCTGGCGGAGCCCCAGTTTGAGGGCCAGACCAAGGCGAAGCTGGGCAACGCCGACGTCCGGAACCAGGTGGAGTCGGCGGTCGGCGACGCCCTGGCCCAGTACATGGAGGAGAACCCGACCGACGCCAGGAGGATCATCGAGAAGTGCGTGACGGCCTCCCGGGCGCGGGAGGCGGCGCGGAAGGCCCGGGATCTGGTGATCCGGAAGGGCGCCCTGGAGGGGATGACCCTCCCCGGCAAGCTGGCCGACTGCTCGGAGAAGGATCCGTCCAGGTCGGAGCTGTACCTGGTGGAGGGCGACTCGGCCGGCGGCTCGGCCAAGCAGGGCCGGGACCGGCGCTTCCAGGCGATCCTGCCGCTGCGGGGCAAGATCCTGAACGTGGAGCGGGCCCGAGAGGACCGGATGCTGGCCAGCGAGGAGATCCGGGCCATCATCACGGCCCTGGGGACCGGCATCGGGGAGCACTTCAACCTGGCCAAGCTGCGCTACCACCGGATCATCCTGATGTCCGATGCCGACGTGGACGGCTCTCACATCCGGACGCTGCTGCTGACCTTCTTCTATCGGCACATGCAGTCGCTGGTGGAGGAGGGGCACCTGTACATCGCACAGCCGCCGCTGTACCGCGTCACCAGCGGCAAGGATTCCCGCTGGGTCTACAGCGACAAGGAGAAGGACTCCCTGGTGAAGGAGATGGGCAACGGCAAGGAGCCATCGATCCAGCGGTACAAGGGTCTCGGCGAGATGAACCCGGAGCAGCTGTGGGAGTCCACCATGAACCCCGACACTCGGACGATCCTGCAGGTGAACGTCGAGGACGCGGTGACGGCGGACGAGACCTTCGACATGCTGATGGGGGACGCGGTGCCTCCGCGGAAGCGGTTCATCCAGACCCACGCCAAGGACGTAAGAAACCTGGACGTGTAAGGAACTGGTACTGTAGGTCCTGGTGGATAGTCAGACTGTGCTGGAAGTCAACTGGACTGAGAGCGCAGTTTCTTGGACTGAGGTGGAAGTTGCTCGGACTAGCCTACACTGGCTCTTTGTACATCCCCTAGGTATGCCAGGCGTTGAAAATACGCCCAGCTTCAGATTCACCATCCTCCCCAGGATGCCCAGCCTCCATCCGCGGCAACGATTTCCCCGGTGACATAGGAAGCGAGATCCGAGGCCAGAAAGAGCGCGACCTTCGCAATCTCTTCAGGCTCGCCAAGCCGCCGCATCGGAGTCCTCTTTAGTACCTCCTCCTGGTCCAGCAGGCCCCTGGCTAGGTTTGTCTTCGCCAAGTCGGTCAGTACTGTTCCAGAAGCCACACCGTTGACCCGGACGCCGAGCGGAGCCCATGCCAGGATTTCGCGCTATACCTACGATGTCCGCACCTTCGCGCGCAAATATGGCGGCCACAGCTCGGCCGATTCCGCGACTGGCGCCAGTTATCGCAGCAACCTTTCCATCTAGCAGCATCTATCTTCTCCCACGTCCTCGAGTAGCATTGCTGTGTCGATAGGAGCCAGTATAGTTCGGCCCTATCGCACCGAGCCACTCACGGACTTCGACGTTCAACTCCTCCGTCGTCTCTTCCCAGGTGGAGACTCTACTCGCCTTCTTGTCTTCCTCCGTGAACCCGCGCGTCGTCACACACTTGGTCTCGCGAAGAAGTCCACCCCGTCCGTGCCCAGGACATGCTTGTCGGCGAAGAAGCTCTCCTCGGTAGCTCTAGCGGAAGACAATGCTGAAGACGGTTTCCTCCTCCAGGGTTGGCCCCACCTTGGCCACGAACTCCGCCTTCAGTTCCTCCATGTAGACGGTCCGTCCTCCTTCGATCCGGAAGGGCCGGTCGTGGCCCGGAAACACCTGGTCCGCCAGGGCGGCGATCTTTTGGATGCTAGCCGCCGAAGCAGCGGGATTCATGCTCATGTCCGCAGTCAGAGCCACATACTCCGACCGGTACTTCAAAGCATCCTGCGCCAGGGCGACCTTCCCGCGGTCGGTGGTGGCTATGACGGACATGTGGCCGGGGGTGTGTCCGGGGGTATCGATCATCAGGACGCCTGGAAGCAGCTCGGCATCGCCCTGGAGAGTCCTCAGGCGAGGATGCTGCGCGAGCCAGTGGACGAGTAAGTAGGGCACGGCTGTGTCCTCGCCGGGTCCGAGGCTCATCGCCCAATCCATCTCCCTTCGGCCGACTACGATCTCGGCGTTGGGGAAGTGGGGAAGGCCCAGGCATTGATCCCAATGCGTGTGACTCAGAAGCACCATATCGATGTCGTCTGGAGCCAGCCCGCGCTGCGCCAGAGCCGGCAATAGCCATTCCATGACTCCATGGTGGCCTGCATCGACCAGCACGTTCTTCCCATCTGCCCGAAGAAGCGGGAGCGAAGGCCACCCGAGCCGGCCAAAGTTGGACGACCAGCCCGGAAAACCGCGGAGAAGCAGGTCAACGTCAACCATCTCCCAGTTTCACCACCCTGCCCGAGAACTCGTGGCCCAGCACGATGGGTATCTTGTAGTCCATGCCCGCGGCCCAGTCGGGTTGGGCTGCGGTCTTGACCAGAGCCTTCATCAGCAACCTCACTCGCCGATCTTGACACCAGGCTTGACGCCCGAGACGCGGGAGTAGTCAGGCATCCGCCGGTCCTTGCTCCGCAGCAAGGATCCGAAGCCGATGACGGGCTCGTTGCAGCCGATCATCCGCAAGAGCTGCCAGGCAGTGGCCTGGTTGGCCGTGATGACCGGGACGCCGCAATCCTGCTCCAACTGGTCGATGACGTCGATGGCCCTGAAGGTGGTGCAGGCGACGAAGATGCCGTCGGCCTCGGGGATGAAGGTGTCCCGGGCGAACTGGTAAGTCTTGCTAGGGGGGTAGGCTGCCAGCTCGTAGGAGGTGGGAATGGCCAGCCCCCGTACCTCCAGCACCTCGAAACCGGAGGCGTTGTAGAAGAGCCGGAAGAGGGGATTGATGTCCTCCCCGTAGGGAGTCACGATCACGATCTTCTTCATCCCCAGGTGAGCCATGGCCTCTGCGGCAGCCGTGGACGTGGTGGTGCAGGGGATGCCGCCCGAACGGGACTCCATCTGGCAAATCTCCTCTTTGTCCCAGCCGAATCCGCCGGTCAGAGACGCCGAAGTGCAGGCGAAAGCGATGGCGTCCACCCCGGCTTCTGCGATGGTCTCCGCCGCATCGGGGAGCAGTCTGTACAGCCCTTCCACCACACCCAGTTTGATCGTTGGCTCCATGTGGATGCGAGTCTCCAGTACCAGCACGCCCGGGGGAACCATTCTGGAGATGTCCGGCAGCGGCGTCGGGTTGGGTCCCACCACGATCAGCCCGAGCTTGCCCCTGTAGCCGTACTGCGCATCGGTCAGCACACCCATCCTTGAGCACCTCCAACTCCTCTTATCCCTTACCCTGGCCTTCTAGCCAAGGCGAACAGGCCGTCAGGTATGCCCCAAACCCTGGGGGAGAAGCGACGGAGGCGGCCAAGGCGGAGGAGGTGCAGCGGGTATGCCCCAAACCCTGGGGGAGAAGCACCGAGACCTTCTTCAACGTGGAACTGCGTGTCCAATTCAGAACCTTCCTGCCGGGAAAGCCCAGATCCGCCTAGCAACGACAAGGGATCTTCTCGCCTCTTTACAGTCCCCGCGAACCATGATATCGTAGCCGCACAAAATAGTCGACTATTTGTTTTCGACCGTAGTCTGTCGACCCTGCTCCTTCGGTAGCCGACTGAATTTGCCTGGAGGGAGGAGACCCCGCAATGCCGCAGGGTACTGGTTTTGTTGAAGCACAACGTTCCAATCTACGCGAGCAGGTAGTGCAGGCAATTCGCGCTGCCATTTCCTCAGGAGAATTGCGCCCAGGCGACAGAATAAATGAGAGCCAGATTGCCGAACGCATGAAGGTCAGTAAGGCGCCCGTCCGCGAGGCGCTCCGTCTCTTGGAGAACACAGGCCTGGTTTCCACCATCCCGAATAAGGGCAGCTTTGTAGTGAAGCTAAGCCCCCAGGACGTCTGCGACATCTTCGGCATCCGGCAAGCCGCCGAGCACCTGGCCGTCTCTTTGGTGATCGACCGGCAAGAGACTACTGTGCTGGATCAGATGCAGGCGGCCGTGGAGGAAATGCGGAAGGCCGAACGTGAGTCGGACATAGAGGAGTTATCCCGAGCAGACGTCTATTTCCACGAACTGCTCATCATGCACTCGGGTAACCAGCGTCTCGTTCGCATCTGGAGAGAAATGGATCAGATGGTGAGAGTCTTCTCGCTCCAAGGTGAGCTGCACGCATTACGCGCAGCCGGTGCAGCGGAGCACGATATTGTCCTTCAGGCGATCAGGGAGAGGGACAAAGCCAAGGCCCAGGCCCTGCTGGAGGAACACATCACCGTTGCCTGCGAGCGTTTGGTGAGCGTCATGGACAAGTAACCATCGTGAAACGCTCGAGCGATCCCGACGCTAGACCCCCTCCGGATCAATCCAATATGACAGCCCAGATCCCAGAGTCACTTAGTTGTCAATGCCGCCCTCCTGACGGTAGTGGCACGACCACAGCGGCAACACTGCTAATACACAGATTAGTAGAGGTGACAAACAGATAGGCGAGCTCAATGACGCGCAGTACGGTTACAGAGGCAAGCTAGGTCTGATCGTTGTGGGACCGAACCCGACCCCCCTTCCCGACATCTCCCGGATGGTTCCGCCAGGAGTCCTCACCCTCGAAACCCGCATTCACATGCCCCCCCGAGTCGAGCTTGAGGTGGTCTCGGAGTTATACAAGCGGCTACCCGAGGCAGCCGCCACCATGGCCGAGGTGGGGGCTGACGCAATCGCCTTCGCCTGTACGGCCGGGGCGCTTTCCGGTGGGGTCGGATGGGACCAGGAAGAGATCCGCCAGATGGAGTCCCGTTCCGAGGGCATCTCATGCACCACCACTGCGACGGCTGCCTACGAAGCAATGGTGCGCCTGGGATGGAAAAAGGTCGTCATCGCCACCCCGTACGTTGATGACATCAACCGGCTATTCCACCTCTTCTACACCAAGTCGGGCTTCGAGGTGATGAAGGTCAAGGGACTGGGCATAGTCAGTTCTTACGAGCTGGCAGCAATACCGCCCAGCAAGACCTACCAGCTGGCCCGAGAGGCATTCGTTCCGGGGGCCGACGGCATCTTCATCGCCTGCACCACCTTCAGGGCCATCGACGTCATAGACCAGTTGGAGCAGGATTGCGGTGTCCCGGTCATCACGGCCAACCAGGCCACTGCCTGGCAGCTCTTGCGGATGATCGGCTGCAACGAGCCGGTCGAGGGTTTCGGATCCCTCCTGCGCAGCAAGGATCGGAAGATGGACAGCTACCGCAAGCCCGACTACTCACGGACCCTGATCGCTAGGGACCGGTAGAGAGTCATGAAAGTCTTTGTCGCTCAACCGATCCAGCCCGTAGGCGTGGACATGATCGAGAAGGTCGCCGAGGTCAAGTCGGCCTCCACGGGCCGCCCCATGGAACGTCAGGAGTTCCTCAACGAGATCAAGGACTGCGACGCGGTAATCCTCCCCTGGCATACGGACATCATGGACAAGGAGGCTATCAGCCTCTGTCCCAGACTGAAGATCATCGGCCGTCACGGAGTCGGGTACGAGAACATCGACCTGGATGAGGCTACTCGTCGCGGCATATATTGCACCTACGTTCCAGTTCACACTGAGACCGTTGCCGACACCTCATTCCTTCTGCTCATGGCCACTGCCCGGCGCATCACTGAAGCAAACCGGTTCGTCAAGGAAGGAAAGTGGGATATCGGCGGCGAGTGGGTCGCCTGGAAGTTTCTTGGCCTCGACGTACATCACAAGACTATTGGAGTGATCGGGGCTGGACGGATCGGAGCAGGTGTCTGCCGCAGGGCCAAGGGCTTCGGCATGCGCATTCTCTACCACGATGTCCTGCCCAAGCCTGAGTTGGAGGCCGAGGTAGGCGCGGAAAGGGTGGATCTCGAAACCCTCCTCCGAGAAGCTGACTTCATCTCCGTCAACAGCGCTCTCAATGACGGCAGCCGCAGCCTCCTCGGAGCCGAGCAGTTCAAGCTGATGAAGCCTACCGCAATCATCGCCAACACTGCCCGCGGACCAGTCATTGATCAGGTTGCGCTGGCGGAAGCGTTGCGAAACAGGACCATAGCAGGAGCAGGGCTCGATGTCTACATCGAGGAGCCCCTTCCACCCAGTGACCCACTAATGAAGCTGGACAACGTGGTCCTTATTCCTCACATCGGCTCAGCTGCCCTGGAGATACGCCAGCGGATGGCCACGACCGTGGCCGAAGATGTCGTCTCCGTCCTCACTGGTAAGGAGCCAGTGTGGCTGCTAAACCCGGCGGTCAAGGAGATTCGTCCCCTGGTCAAGAGGTAAATTCGGCAACTGAGGACGAGACCGAGATAAGGAGCTGTGGTAATGGCAGTTCAGAATCCTATGAAGGAATACCTCTCCGACGCTCCATACGGCAAGCGGGCAATGATGGGACTCATCAACGTGGGTCCGAATCCCACGCCCCTGCCCGATTTCTATCGCATGATACCCCCCGGGGTCTGCGTCAACGAGACGAAGATCCACGAGGACCCACGTGTAGTCCTTGACGTCGTCGGCAAACTCGGCGGAGAGCTAGCCGCAGCGGCCAAGCTTATCGGAGAGTTGCAGCCCGATCTGGTGGCATTTACCTGCACGGCGGGGAGTATGGTGGTAGGTCCCGGCTACGACAAGCACGAGTGTGAAGTCATGTCGGAAGCGGCCGGTGGCATCCCCGCCACCACGACCACCACTGCCTGCCTGAACGCCTTCAGATTCCTTGGCGTCAAGAAGCTCACCATCGGTGGTCCGTACATCGATGAGGTAAATGAGCGCTTCAAGTACGTCCTGGACAACTCCGGTTTTGAGGTTCTGTCGATCAAGGGCCTCCAGATAGTGGGGATGAAGGAGCTAGCTTCTGCCCCACCTTCCGAAGCCTACCGGATCGGCCTTGAGGCCTACAAGGCGGCTCCCGAGGCCGATGCCATCTTCATCCCCTGCACTACCTTCCGAGCGATCGACATCATCGATCGGCTGGAGAAGGAGACGGGCAAGCCGGTAATCACCGCCAACCAGGCCTCCGCCTGGGAGTGCCTGCGGCTGGTTGGCATTGACGATCCGGTCCACGGATTCGGCGCGCTGCTCCAGAGGCCGCGAGTTGCGTTCAAGGGAGACCCGCGGTAGCCGGCTAGGGAGCGGCTAGGGGGGGCCGCTCCCTACCCATTCTTTGCCCAGGAGGGCCGTCCGAATGCAGAGATTCTTCCTGTTGGCGTCCCGGAACGATGCGGAATTCGCCCATCTCGCCTTCAGGGTAGCCACGAACCTGGCCCGGGGCGGAAACGATGTGCTGCTGGACCTAATGTACGAGTCTTCCATGCTAGCCCAGCGGCAGGTAGCCGAGACGGTTCCCGAGCTTCTCGAGACGATCCGAATTGCCCGGGCCGCGGGCGTCAAGATCATCGTTTGCCCAACCAGCGCCAGGGTGCACGGGATCCAGCAAGACTTCCTTCTCGAAGGGATAACCATCGGCAACCCGGAACTCTTCAGAACGTCGTTGGAAGATCGCAAGGTAATTGGGCTGTAGTTCAAACACTCGTGCTCTGAGGACAGGCTCGGCTTCCCCCAATCACATTCCCATTATTACTGTAGAGGTGTCAGGGAATGAGCAACGCTTGGCCCATTCAGATGTTCCACTACGTGCCCGGGCCGTCTAGCGTCATCGAGATGATGCGCGGGGCGCTCAAGGTGGTCCAACAGTGCGCCGCGATAAAGCCCGGCGAGAGGGTGGTTATCTCCACTGATACCAACAACCTCCGCATCGCCGAGAGTCTGGCGGCCGCTACTGTCGGGGTCGGCGGCGTGCCTGTCATCGTCATGATCACGCCAACTGGCGCCCATGGGGCACAGCTCCCGGAGCCAGCCACTGCCGCGGTAGCCAAGTCTGATGTCTTCTTCCTTCCGGCCACCTACTCGCAGACCCACACCGATGCCCGGATCCAGGCCATTGCCAACGGCGCTCGGGGCTGCACGATGTGCGAGGTAACTGAGGACTGCCTCTGCGGCAGCACGGTCATGGCGGATTACGAGGAACTCGATCGGGTAGGTAGGCGAATAGGCGCCGTGATGGATCGCACCCGCGAGATACGCGTCACCACCCCTAGAGGTACGGACATGAGGGCCCAGGTGAAGGGCCGTCCTGTCCAGTACGAGACAGGCCTTTTCCGGAACCCTGGCGACTTTGCCGCCTTTCCCAACAGTGAGGTCAACATCGCACCGATCGAAGGCACCGCGGAAGGGAAGATGGTGGTCGATATCCGCATCATGAATGTTGGCGTGGTCAAGAATGAGCCGGTCACCTGTTACTTCAAGGACGGCGAGATGACCAAGGTTGAAGGCGGACCTTACGCCGAGCAGTTCTGGGAAATGATGCGGGGTTACGGCGATCGTGCTGCCTTCAATGTGGCCGAGTTCGGTCTCGGTCTCAATCCCATGGGTCGGGTGTATGCAACCAATCTCGAGGATCTGGGGCGCCTCGGTGTGTTCCACCTCGGCCTGGGCAGCAACTACGCCATTGGCGGGACGATAAAGGCGCCCTGCCACGTCGACGTGAGCTCACTCCACGCTAGCTTCTACTTTGATGGCAAGTTGGTCTACCGGGATCAGGAGATCCTGCTGTAGCTCCGGCTTGCACCCTCGAAAGGAGGTATGCCTATGTGAATGTGCCCGTCAGGCCGAACCGCTCTGCGGATGGACAATGCCGTCCTGGATGAGTCGTTAGGTACCCTTCACACCTCGGCACGTAACGCTCCATTCTAAGAGAAGAAGGTGAAATGGCATGTCCAAGTCGTTCCTGACGTGCGTCGCGCTCGTTGCCGCCGCCATGCTCGTGGCGACCACGCTAACCGCTTGCGGTGGCGGAGCCGCGCCATCTCCGACGGCCGCGCCAGTAGCCAAGGCAGCAGAGCCTACCAAGGCCGCGGAGCCCGCGAAAGCCGCAGAGCCTACCAAGGCCGCGGCGACCAACTTCCCCAAGATGACCGTGAAACTGGGTTCGACATCCGCGCCGGGCATGAGCTACTACGACGGCTCCATAAAGTTCGCGGACCTCGTTAAGCAGAAGACCGGCGGCAATGTCGACGTCCAGTTCTTTGGCAGCAGCCAGCTCGGCAGCGAGAAAGATGAGTTCGAGCAGGTCAAGAACGGGGTCATCGAGATGACCACAGGGTCCGGCTCGATGCTCGCCGTTTTCCCAGGCTGGGAGCCCCTCGGCGTTTTCAGCATGCCCTACATCATGGGCGGAGACACCGAGGCCGAGCAGTTCAAGATCTTCCAGAAGATCGCGAACGGCCCCGTCGGCAAGGAGATGATCGAGAACGGCACGAAGGCCAGCGGCATGCGCGCCCTGGACATCACCT
>JAJZRD010000025.1 GCA_021845945.1 Chloroflexota bacterium | reverse complement strand
CCACCGCCAGGAAGGGCAGAACACCGAACTGCCAGGCGCTCCCAAGCTCCACGATCCAGTTGGTCCCGCGGCCAATGGCGAACCAGGTGGCCAGCCAGACCATGCCACAAAGGTAGATCCCCGCCGTCCCGACGAGGCCGGCCACGAAGAAGCGAACCCTACCGGGTCGGGCGATCGACTCCGCCACCAAACCGGCGACGTAGGCGCCCAGGACGAAACCCACCAGGTAGCCGCCGGTCGGACCGAGCAGGGCGATCAGCCCGCTCTTGCCCTGAGTGAACACCGGGGCGCCGGCAAAGCCGATGGCCAGGTACTCCATCTGGCTGAGCGCGCCGAGGCGGCTCCCCAGCACCAGCCCCGAGAGCAGGACGAACAGCACCTGAAGGGTGATCGGCACCGGCCACATGGGGATCTGGACCAGGGCGCCAAGGGCTGTGAGGCAGGCGAAGCCTGTGGCCAGGAACAGCTGGCCCTGAAGGGTGCGAGGGAAGGCGAGGGAACGTACCTGTGAGATCATACGAGTACTCCTTTCTTCCTCCGTCGGAATACCCCTCTCCCTTCGAGAGAGGGTCGAAACGCGAGCGTCGCCGCCTTTGGCAACGGTGCTTCCCATCTATCGGCAAAGGCCGGGGGGCCGCTCGCCCCGGCGTGGTGGTCTCTCCGCGACGGCCTCCGATCGCGATCGGCACGCCGGGGACAACTCCCAATACTGCAGCGGCTACTCGGCCGCGCCGCTCAGCCGCGAGGCGATCGCCTCGGCCATCTGCTGGGTCGTGGCCCGGCCGCCGAGATCGCCAGTCAGCACCCGTCCTTCGCCGGTCACGCTCTCGATGGCCCGAAGCACCCGCTGGCCGGCTTCCTTCTCCCCCAGGAACTCCAGCATGGTGGCCCCCGCCCAGATGGCAGCAACGGGATTGGCTATCCCCTTGCCGGCGATGTCGGGCGCGGAGCCGTGGACCGGCTCGAACATGGAGGGATGCCGTTTCTCGGGGTTCAGGTTGGCGCTTGCCGGTATGCCCAGCCCCCCTTGCAGCGCCCCGCCCAGGTCGGTCAGGATGTCACCGAACAGGTTCGATGCCACCACTACGTCCAGGGCCTCGGGCCGCAGCACGAACTGGGCGGCCAGGGCATCCACGTGCATCTTGGAGGCCTTCACCTCGGGATAGTCCGCCGACAGCTCCGCCAGCACCTCGTCCCAGAACACCATGCTGTACTGGCAGGCGTTGGACTTGGTGGCCGCCACCAGCTGCTTCCGGGGCCGATCCTGGGCGAGCTGGAAGGCGTAGCGCAGCACCCGCTCGACCCCCTGCCGTGTGAAGACGCCGGTCTGGATCGCCACCTCCCGATCGGTGTGGACGTGGACCCGTCCGCCCACTCCGGCGTACTCCCCCTCGGTGTTCTCGCGAATGGCGACGAAGTCGATCTGATCCGGCCGCTTGTCCCTCAGGGGACAGGGGATGCCGGGCAGCAGCTTGACGGGCCTCAGGTTCACGTACTGATCGAAGCCCTGCCGGATGGGGAGCAGGAGCCCCCAGAGGGAGACGTGGTCCGGGACCGTCGGGAAGCCCACGGCCCCCAAGTAGACCGCGTCGTAATCCTCCAGGATCTTCAGCCCATCCTTGGGCATCATCTCCCCATGCCGGAGGTAGTACTCGCAGCTCCAGGGGTACTCGTCGAAGCGCAACTGAAAACCGCCGGCAAGCCGCTGCGCCCTCTCCAGCACCAGCTTGCCGGCAGCTATCACTTCGCGGCCGATGCCGTCTCCCGGAATGCAGGCGATGGAATAGTGCCTCATTGCAGCTCCTCCCTGCGGTCGTCACTCAATGGCTGAAACAGTGAGAGATCGTCTGGGGGCACCCCAAACCCCGCCAGGCTGCGCCCTGCTCGCGCGGGCGATACTAGCACACGCAAAGCCCACCAGCAACAACCCAGGACCCAGGACCCGTTACGGTTCGCGCCAGAAGGCGGGCCGGAGCAGGATGAGCACCGTCCACAGCTCCAGCCGCCCCACGTACATGTCGAACGTGAAGATGATCTTGACCAGATCGGGCATCGGCGAGAAGTTCAGGGTCGGCCCCACCCTCGCCAGTCCGGGTCCCACGTTCCCCAGGGTGGCCGCCACGCCGCTGAGGGCGGTGACCAAGTCCAGCCCCAGGGCGAGGACCGCCAGGGTCGAGAACAGAAAGATCGACTGGTACAGGATGAAAAAGGCCACGCTCTCCCGAACGATGTTCTCGGCAACGACCCGGCCGCCCATCTTGATCGGCAGCACCACCCGGGGATGGAAGGCGTTGTACAGCTGGCGGTGGGCGTACTTGGTCACGATGACCAGCCGGATCACCTTGAGGGCCCCGCCGGTGGACCCCGAGGAGGCGCCGATGAACATCACCAGCAGGATCAGCGCCTTGGAGAACCAGGGCCACAGGTCGAAGTCCGCCGTGGCGAAGCCGGTGGTGGTCTGCTGGGAAACTATCTGGAAGGCCGCGAAGCGAATGGCCTCGCCGAAGGAACCGTACCCGGCGTTCGCCATCAGGTCGATGGCCACCAGCAGGCTGCACCCCGCCAGGATGGCGAGATACACCCGCAGCTCCGTATCGGCCAGGGCCCGACCGATCTTGCCCCGCAACATGAGGTAGTAGAGGCCGAAGTTGGCCCCGGCGATCGCCATGAAGGCGATGATGATCCAGTCGACGGCCGGGCTCTTGTAGTGGGCTATGCTGGCGTTGCGGGGAGAGTATCCTCCCGTCGCCATGGTGCCGAAGGTGTTGGTGACGGAGTCGAAGAGAGGCATCCCGGCCAGCAGCAGCAGGATGATCTGGGCCACGGTGATCGCCGTGTAGATCACCCACAGCGCCTTGGCGGTGTCCCGGATCCGCGGGGTAACCCGATCTGCCTGGGGCGCCGGGGCCTCATCCTCGAACAGGGCCGAGGCGCCCGCGGCGCCGATCCGGGTCAGCGGCACCAGGGCGATAAAGAGGGCGATAATCCCCATGCCCCCCAGCCACTGCGTGAAATCCCGCCAGAAGAGGATCCCGTGGGGTTGGGCCTCGATGTCGGCCAGCACCGAGGAGCCCGTGGTGGTGAACCCGGACATGGTCTCGAAGTAGGCGTCGATGTAGCCGGTAAAGGTGCCGGCCAGCATGTAGGGCAGGGCGCCGAAGGCCGAGGCGAGGGCCCACCCCAGCGCCACCACCATGAACGACTCCTTGCGCATCATCGGCCCGGGCTGCTTGCGGGTCCAAAACCAGAGGGTGGCGCCGATGAGGGCGGTTATCAGGGCGGAGGCCAACAGCGCCTGCTGGTCGCTCTCCTGATAGAGCACGCTGACCCCGAAGGGCACCAGCATCAGCCCGCCCAAGAGGGCCAGCAGCAGCCCCAGGTAGTGAGCTACGACGCCGACTCTCATGCAGGCCCGAACAGCCCTTCCACGGCTTGGACGGTGGAGGGAAGGGTCACCACCACCACTCTGTCCCCCGCGATGAGCCGGGTCTCGCCGTCCGGCACCGTCGCTTTTCCGCCGCGCAGGATGGCGCCCACCGTCGCGCCTCGAGGGAACTTCAGCTCACTGAGTGACTTTCCCACCACCCGGGAGCCGGGGGTGGCCACCAGCTCGATGGCCTCGGCCTGCTGCTGCCCCAGCAGGGTAAGGGCCAGCACCTGCCCCCGCCGCACGAACTTGAGGATCGCCCCGGCGCTCAACAGCAGCGGACTGATGGCGGCGTCGATCCCGAACCTCTCGGCCAGGGGGACGTACTCCGGCTCGTTGAACACGGCTACGGTGCGCCTGACCCCCATCTGCTTGGCCAGCAGGGCGATAAGGATGTTCAGCTCACCCCTGGCGGTGATGGCCACGAAGCCGTCGGCCCCCGGTATCGCCTCCTCTCGGAACAGGTCCAGCTCGTGCTCGTCCCCGCAGACCACGCGAGCGCTCTTGAGCTCCGCCGCCAACAGATCGCAGCGCTCTCGATTCTGCTCGATCACCTTCACCCGCACGTTGTGCCGCTCCAGGGTCTTGGCCAGCTGGAAGCCGACGCGCCCGCACCCGAAGAGGGTGATGCTGTGGGGAGCCCCCGCCCCCTTGGCAACGCCGAAAAGGGGCTCCAGATCCCGGATGTGGCCCCGTTCCGCCACCACGTAGATGTGGTCGCCGGGCCGGATCACATCGCTCCCGCGAGGGATGATGGTGCCCTCAGGCCGCATCATGGCCACCACCTTGCAGGGCTTGGGGAACTTCACCTCCGACAGAGGCACGTTCATTATCGGGGCGTCGACGATCTTGTACTCCACCATCCGGATCTTGCCGGCCCCGAAATCCTCGGCCGCCAAGGCCGAACCGGAGGAGAGGACGTCGACGATCTCCTCGGCAGCCACCAGCTCCGGAGTCACCACGTGGTCGATCCCCATGGCCGAGAAGGTGGCGGCTCCACCGTTGGTGACGTACTCCTCCCGTCGCAGCCGCGCGATGGTGCGCCGAGCCCCCATCTGCTTGGCGGTGAAGCAGGACACCATGTTGACCTCGTCGATGTCCGTGGCCGCCACCACCAGGTCCGCCTGTCTCGCACCCGCCTCTTCCAGCACCAGGGGGTTCGCCCCGTTCCCCTCCACCGTCATCACGTCCAGCTTACGGCGGATCCGGTCGATCTTCTCCTCGGACTGCTCGATGACCACCACGTCGTGACCCTCTTGAGAGATCATCAGCGCCGCGTTGTAGCCGACCACCCCGGCGCCGATCACAATGACTCTCATCGGAAAAACCCTCCTGGCCTACGCCTCAAAGAGATCAACCGGCTCCCCATTTCCGGAGCGACGGGTGACGCCACCCACGGGGAAGGAACGCAACGTGGGAAGATGGTTGGGGACGGCGGACGAGGTGCAGGGGGAATCCTCGCCCGAAGGCATCGGCGGGCTTCCGCGCCCGCAGGCCCCATTGCCCGTGCACACGCGGTGAAGGTGAAGGACGGACGCGACGGCACGAACAGCTGTGCGTCCATCGCGGCAGCGGTGATGATTGACCTGCTGAACCCAAGGGCGAGGCTATCGGAAGAAACCTCGCTTCCTTTCCTGATGAGCGTCGGAAGCCGACACCAACCGGGCAGCCAGCTTCTGAATACTCCTACCCAAAGGCGAGCCGGATTGGGTCTCGAGAAAAGCCTCACCTCGCAGGGCCGCCCTGGCGGGCCCATCCCCACCGTAAGGCAGCTCGGCGAACAGCTCTTGCTGGAGCGGGCCTTCAAACTGCTCTTTGGACAGCGCCTTGAAGGGGAAGATGTAGTTCATCAGATAGACGATCCTATCCCGGTGGATGGGTACAACCTCGTGGAAGATTCGCTGGCATTCCCGGACGTCCCGCAGGGAAGTGATCTCCGGGGAGCAGAGAATCAGGATCCTGTCGGAAAGCTCGAGGGCCGCGAGCACCGGATCGCTGAAGTAGGATTCGGTATCGACCACCACGTAGGGGAAGCGGAGGCGAAGCTGCTGGATGGCTACCTTGGCCATCTCTCCGGTTACCGTTTCCCCCTCCTCCGGCCGCGTGGCGCCAGCCATCACCGTCAAGCCGCTGCTGGGGTGTGTGGAGAGGTAGTATCCCAGCTCCACCTGCGGATCCATGCCCCGCAGCACCTCGGCCGTAGCCGCCGAGAGGCTGGACTTGGGGGTGAGGTTCAGGAGCAGCGTCGTGTGGCTGAAGGTAAGGGAGAGATCGAGCAAAGCCACCGAGCCGGGGTGGGCACGGGCCAGGGCGATGGCCAGGTTCACTGCCACGGTGGTCTTTCCCACCCCCCCCTTGGGGCTGAAGACGGTGAACACCTTCCCTGATGGATGTGGGTCTTCGGCCGCCTCCTCTTGAGGGGGGTGAAGGTCGGATGCCACTCGCTCCACAGCGGGGCGAGGGCTGGGCGCCGCCCGCTCTACGGCAGGGCGACGGCTGGAGGCCGCCTGTAGCTGGGCGATCACCTTCATGGTCTGGACCATCACGTGAACGTTGTGGGCCAGAAAATCGTCGAAATCGTCCTTCCGGAGCACCAGTAGCCTGGCATCGGTCGCCGCCTGCGTCGTCACCGAGCGAGGTTCGCCGGTGACCAGGGCCATCTTGCCAAAGAACTGCCCGTCGGAGAAGGACTCTAGCTCCCTCTCCCCGCCCCCGGCGTCGTCGGCGACGGTGGCCTTGACCCGACCCGACGAGACCAGGTAAAGTGCGTCGCCCGGCTCGCCCTGCCGGAAGATGGTGGCGTCCCTGTTGACCCGCATCTCCTTGAGCAGGCCGGCGATCTTCAGCAGCTCCTCATCCGACAGCTGCGCGAAGATGTCGACCGACCTCAACAGATCGACGTTCCTCACCCCGCGTCTCCCAAATGGCGGCGATAAAGCTCTCGGCCGCTCTTAGATGATGGCGAAGGGTCCCCTCGGAGTGCCATAGTGGCCGCGCAAGACCCGGCGAAAAGGGACGCCCGGGTCTCGATGGTGCATCATTCTATCACTTTGTTTTCTGGCTGCAATAACCCCATGGTATGATAAGGCGTTCAAGCTCCATCGCTCTTGGGGACCTGGCTCCAGATGAAAGGGTTGCTCCTCACCACCATAATCCTGTCGGTGCCCCTGGCGGGGCTGGCCTACTGGATGTTCAGGCCCAGGCTGTTGCTGGTCCGGACCCGGCTGGGCCGCGCCCTCAGGGTAGCGGGCATCCTCTACCTGGCCATCGTCGGCTACCGGCTTGCCACCTCGAGCGTCACCTCGGATCAACTGGAGGCGGCCGGTTTGTCGCTGGCCTTCTTTGGCGGGGTGTGGGTGATAGCGTGGATCGTCACCCGCACCCTGGCCAAGTGATTCCGATTCCCTCTCCCCCTGGGAGAGGGTCAGGGTGAGGGCCGCTGCGTCGCCTCCCATCCCCACCTCTCGAGCACCGGCCTCGCCCTGTCCTCGGCGCCCATCCGGCGCAGCCGCAGCCCAAGGTAGTCCACCTCCACCGCCACCTTGACCGCCAGGGCCGCGACGTCCTCCAGGTCGTGCTTCCCCTGCTCCGGCCCCCGTTGCAGGACGGCCTTCAGGGCGATCACATCCTCAGGGGCCAGCACCGGCACCTCCACCCCCTCGAAGAGGGTGGTCCGAACGTGGCTCAACATCTCGTCGTCCATCTCGTATCGGTAGCTGCCGCCATCCAACCGGACGAGCAGTGTGCCGACGATCTCCACCGGGTCCGCGTCGACCTTGGAGACCTCCCCCCAGGGCGCCGTCGACCGCTTGACGGGGCTGCCCAGCAGCTGCCCGATCCGATCCAGCTCCCCGGGCCGGACCAGCAGGTCCAGATCCGTCGGCGGGCAGTTGCCGGCGTAGAGATAGACCGCCGCCCCTCGCCGCCCCCCGCAACACAGCTCAGATCGAGCCGGGCAGTTCCGGTGGTCGAGGGAGCCGCCGTGGTTTCTGGATCGCGTCTCGACGATCGTATTGACACGCCCTCGGGCACGAAACTATTATCGTGCGAGCCGAAGGGGCCGGCCCGCCGTCCCTCTTGCCCCTCTCTTTAGGCCCCCACAGGGGTCCTTCCGTTCAGTGCCACAGCTTGGAGGTATCGGCCGTGAGAGCATCGTGGGTCGAGGGCACCGGGAAACGTACGGGACGTCCTATGGTGATGGGAATGAAGGGGATGGTTTCCTCGGGACATCCCCTCGCCTCGCAGGCGGCGCTGAGAACGCTGATGGAGGGCGGCAACGTCGTTGACGCCGCCGTCGCGGCCTCCGCAACCCTGGCCGTGGTTCGCCCCCACATGACCGGAGTCGGCGGCGACCTCTTCTGTCTGATCTACCTGGCGCGAGAGGGCCGCGTCGTGGCCATCAACTCCAGCGGCTCCGCGCCGGCTGCGGCCACCATCGACTTCTTCCGCTCCAGGGGGATGCAGCAGATACCGATGATGGGTCCCCTGGCCGTGGAAACCCCCGGCTGCGTTGCGGGGTGGGAGCTGGCTCTCGGCCGGTTCGGCACCATGCCCCTCTCCCGCCTGCTGCAGCCCGCCATCGACTACGCCGAGGGCGGTTTCCCCATCTCGCCCAACCTGGCCCAGGCCATCGCCGAGGGATCCCAGCAGTTCGCCCGATCCCCCCAGTGGATGGCCGCTTTCCTGCCGGAAGGCCGGCACCCCCGACCCGGCGAGGTATTGAGGCTGCCCAACCTGGCCCGCACCCTCCGGATCCTCCAGGAGGGAGGCGCCGATGCCTTCTATCGAGGCGAGATCGCGGAGGCCATCGTGGAATTCCTGCAGCAGCAGGGGGGCCTCCTGGCACGGGAGGACCTGGCAGCCTGCCGGACCGACCTGCTGGAGCCGCTCCAGATCGACTATCGGGGCTACACGGTGTACGAGCAGCCGCCCGTCTCTCAGGGCCACCTGCTGCTCCAGGAGCTGGGCATCATCGAGGGCTTCGACCTGGCCGCCCTGGGCCCTCAGTCCATCGAGGCCGTTCACCTGATGGTGGAGGCCAAGAAGCTGGCCTTCGCCGACCGGCTCCGCTATCTGGGGGATCCCGGCTCCCTGCAGCTGCCTATGAGCCGGCTGCTCTCCAAGGAGTACGCCTCGCAGCGGCGGAAGAAGATCGACCTGAACCGGGCCATCGTGGCGGCCGCGCCGGGCGTCGTGGCGGCCACGGGGTCCGACACCACCTACCTCTGCGTCATCGACGCCGAGGGCAACGCCGTCTCCATGATCCAGAGCCTCTTCAAGAGCTTTGGCTCGGGGGTGGTGGCCGGCGATACCGGCATCACGCTGAACAACCGGCTGGCCGCCTTCTTCCTGGACCCCGCCCACCCCAACGCCCTGGCCCCCGGCAAGCGGACCGCCCACACCCTCAACACCTACATGCTGTTTAGGGACGGCCGCCCCTTCCTGGTGGGTGGGACCCCCGGCGCCGACGACCAGGTGCAGGTCAACTTCCAGCTGATCTGCAACCTGATCGACCACGGCATGGGCCTGCAGGAGGCTATCGAAGCCCCCCGCTGGTCCAGCTTCCCGGGCACCATTCCGGGCGAGACCACGGATCCCTACGAGCTACGTCTGGAGCACGGCTTCCCGGAGTCGGTAGTGGAGGGGCTCCGCCAGAGGGGTCACACGGTGAAACTGGTGCCCCCGTGGAGCTTCGGCAGCGAGAGCGCCGTCCTGCTGGATCCGGAGAGCGGCGTGCTGTACGGTGGATCGGATCCCCGGCGGGACGGCTACGCCGTCGGCTGGTAGCAGAGAACCGGAAACAAGAAAGGAGCCCTGGCTGTAGCCAGGGCTCCTGGATTAACCTTCGAGACTCAGAACGCACCCGTAACGGTCTCACACGACCCGTCCTAGTCAGCCCTTCGGCGCTGAGCGCCGTCTGTGACCTGGTCTCAAGAAGCCGGGACGCGCCTGAGCTCCGCCGTGCCCTGCGCACCCAGGCGGCGCAGGGCCTTATCTGTCAATCTGCCAGACTCCAAAGAGGATTCTCGCACACACCGCTCAATCCCTCCTTTCGGTGGATCCGGTGAATGCCGTCCCTAGCGCTAGGGTCAACCGAGTATATGTACAAACTCAACCTTTTGTCAATACCCTCCGCCCCTATTACCCGGCTTATCACCGAAGAATCGACCCTGGCATGGTTAGTGCCTTATGTCACGTCGTGTGGGCAGAAGCGTAGTGCCTTCTGCATCAACCAGGTAGCTCGCGCGAGGATACCAACATTGGCTCAAGAGAACTCTGGGATATCCACCCTTCGGCGCAAGCGGCGAAGACACCCGAGCCTCCTCAAGACTCCCTCGGGAGTAGAGGAGATCATCCCGGGGTTGAGTAGCTGGACGGTCGAAGACTTGCTGGAAGCCGGGGCCTGGGACGAGGAGCTGGCGGAACTCGCCGACCAGGACGACGAGGACGTCCCCGGAGAGCCAGACCCGGATAGATAGGATGGGCGGGGCCTACCGGCCCCGCCCTCCACCATGCTACAATTGCCGGGTGATCAGCTACTCTCGCCAACAAATGGAGAGGCAACTCGTCGCCGATCAGCTGTTTTGGCGCCGGGTGCCGGCGGCGGCTGCCGCCATTCTCTGGCCTCTGGAGATCCTGCTGCTGGGTTGGGGCACCGGCTGGTGGACCGGCATCTGCACCGTTGCCATCCTCGGTCTGGCCTCCACCGCCGTTCCCCCGCGGCTGAGAGTCAACATCTACCTGATCGACCTGCTGGAGCACCTAGTCGCGATACCCCTCGATCTCTGCTGGCTGGCGACGATCTGGCACCTCTCGGTCCGAGAGCCCCTCTTCCCCGTCCTCGGACAACCGCTGGTCGGGGCGGTCGCAGCCGCAGCCGGTCTGTGGCTTCTCACCCGCCTTCTGGCCCTGGCCACCAGGCTCCTGGCACGGCAAACCGCCCTGGGAGCGCAGGGTTAGTGCGCCGCTACGACGCGCTGTTCCTGGACGCCCAGGGAACCCTCCTCCAAGCTCACCCCTCGGTGGCCGCCCTCTACGGCGAGGCTTGTCGACGCTGCGGCAAGAGGGCCGGCCCGCGGGAGATGACCCGGACCATAGCGGATCTCTGGACGGATCACAGGCGGACTACCAGGGGCCGGCAGCGGTACGACACCTCCGACGAGATCACCAGGCAGTGGTGGACCGATTTCAACACCCGCCTCTTCCATCGGCTGGGGATGGAAGGGGAACCGGGGCCCTTCGTGGCGATCCTGTGGGACATCTTCGGCCGGCCCGAGAACTGGCGGACCTTCCCCGAGGTCGAGGAGGTGGTCGAGGAGCTGCGCCGGCGGGGCTACCGCCTGGGGGTGGTATCCAACTGGGATCCTCGGCTGCTGCCCATCTGCGACGGCCTCGGCCTCACGGCCAAGATGGACTTCCTCCTGGCCTCGTCGCTGGCAGGGGTGGAGAAGCCCGACCCGAGGATCTTCCATCTGGCCCTCTCTCGGGCCGGGGTTTCGCCCGATCGTGCGATCCACGTGGGCGACGATTACGAGGCCGACCTGCAGGGGGCGCGAGGCGCCGGCATCGACGCGCTGCTGCTGGACCGAGAGGGAAACCACGCCGGAGAGCCGAACAGGATCCACACCCTCCGCGAGCTCCTGGAGATCCTCCCGTAGGCGGTGCGGAGCGCCCAGCCCCAGCTTCAGCCCTCGAGACCCCGCTGCTCCGCCCGGCCCTTCGCGCCGTTCTCCGCCAACTGGTACTTCTGAACCAGCCGCCCCAACTCGCTCTCGGCCGCCGCCATCAGCTCCACATACCTGTCCAGAAACCCCATGCCGCGGCTGATGTTGACGTACTTGTTGAAGCGAAACCCGTTCTTGACCACCTCCGCCCCCTCGCTGGCGTTGCGAAGGGCATTCAGAAAGAGCTTGTGGTACCTCTGAGCAGGCTTGGGTGGGGAGAGCTCCTGAAACTTCCTCAGCCTATCGCTGATCTGCCACCAGTAGTTGGCCGAGAGGTTGGCCGCCTTCTGGCCGTCCTGAATCGGTTCCGATATCGCGTCTCGCCAATCGTCGTAGAGCCGGTTCACCACCAGTGCAACGGGCGTAGCCGCCCGCAGATAGCTGCTTACCTCCTCTCGCTGCCGGCGAAAGCGATCCCCTTGCAGCCTCTTCCAGAAGCCAAGTGGATTGGAAAGGCCGGATCCATGTCCTCGGGAGGCGCTGTTCGGTTCCGGGAGCGGCTCGGGCATTTCAGCGTCCCATACGGTAGATAACGGGCGACAGTAGTCTACCGATGCGCCACCAGGGCGTCAACAGAGCGATCACCATCTCCGTGGCAGCCCGGGGACTGTCCTTTGGCATGGATACTGCCCGGTTTCCTGGTCCGGCGCTGAGGCGCGGTGGCTCTAGCGCCCTGTCGCTGGGCCCGTCTCGACGGCCATTGGAGAGGAGAGCGCTGCCATGATGCAAACTATCGGCCTGGACCGCTCAGGCGTTCTACTGCGAGGCATAGTATCGCTGATCCTGGGAATACTGATCCTGGTCTGGCCACAGCTCAGCCTCGGCGTGTTCCTGCTATTGTTCGGGGTGTTCGCCTTGGTGGACGGCGTCTTCTCGCTGTTCCACGCCATTGGAAGAGCCATGAATGGACAGAGCTGGGTGCTGCGGCTCCTCACGGGGCTGTTCGGCATCGGCGTCGGCATAGTGGTCTTCGTCTGGCCCAGCATAACGGCTGTGGTGCTGGTCTATATCATCGCCGCGTGGGCCCTCGCCACAGGGATCGTGGAGATCGTCACGGCCATCGAGTTCCGCCAACAACTCACCGGAGAGTGGCTGTTAGCCGCCACGGGGATCATCTCGGTGCTCTTCGGCTTGCTCCTGTTCGTCAATCCGGCGGCGGGAGTCCTGGCACTGGCGATCCTCATCGGGATCTACTTCGTGATCCTGGGCATACTGCTGCTGGTCTTGGCCTTCCAGCTTCCGAGCAGGTCGGGAGCGGCACAATAGTCATCCGGCGGGTTTCGCAAGGGATCTGAGCGAGACGGCCCTTGACACCCTCGCACCGACTGCCTGCGCCGCGTGGCGGTCCAGCCGCTACGCGGCGCGTCTCCGTCCCCCCCGCTCCCCCTCGGCCGGAGATTGCTCCGGGACCCCGCAGGGAAGGTCCCGCAGCTCGTGGATGCCGTGGGCCTCCAGCCGCATGGCGTAGGTGAGCTCCGCGCCGTACAGGATGGCAATATGGGCGAAGTAGAGCCATGCGAGGAAAGCGATGACCGCCCCGATGGGGCCATACGCCGACTGGAAGTTGGCAAAGTGGGTGACGTAGATGGCGAAGCCGCTTCTCAGAAGCTCCCACAGAATAGCCGTGATCAGGGCTCCTCTCCACACCTCACCCCAACCGATCTCGCACATGGGGGAGTAACGGTATAGCAGCGTGAAGAGCAGGAACATCACCGCCAGGGTTACCACCCCCACCACCAGGTCCCAGAAAGCGGTCGCGCCCGGCAGGAGGTCCAACCCCGAGCCGTCGGCCAGCCCTTTGACGATGCCCACGGCGAAATTGCCCAGCCAGGAGAGCAGCATCGCCAGGCCGATGCCGCCGATCATCCCCAGGGCGAACAACTGGCCCCTCGGGAAAGAGCGGACGCTCTTGACCCCCCACATCTCGTTGACCCCCTGGTCGATGGCCTGGAACCACCCCAGGGCGCCCCACAGCAGCAGCACGATGCCGAACCCGATGGCAACCCCTCGGGCGTCGATCACCCCCTGGATAACACTCTGAACGCCGGTGGATCCGCTGGGGAAGAAGCCGGACAGGGCGTTTATGACCTGTTGCTGGGCCTGTTGGGAGTCGATGAAGAAACTGAGCACGGCTATCAGGAACAGGATGAAGGGGAAGATGGAGAACACGGCGAAGTAGGTCATCGCAGCGGCCGCCCTCTGGCCTTGCCGCCGGTTCAACCCCAGTATCGAGTTGCGAGCGATCCTGTACCAGCTGTTCTGGGCCAGCCGGTTGTCGGCGGATTGGGCCGCCCGGGTGATCCGCTGGATTACGGACTGAAGCGCGTTCAAACCTCTCGCCGCCCCCAGGGTCCTTTTCGCTGAAAGGCAAGCGGCATACCAGTGGGGAGAGGGGAATCCACGGCACGAGCCTTGCTCCCCCGGACCAGCCGCCCGCGAAGCCTGCCGTCGGCGGGTGCGTCACAGCGCGGTGAGCCTGGCTCAAGGAGGGCAGCAATGGCAAAGCGACAGCAGAAGGGGCAGAGCGCCCAGAAGAGGGATAAGGCGGCCTCGAAGCGGGAACAAGAGTCCCAGCAGATCCGCCGGGCCGGCGAGGCCGGCGGCTTCCCCGAGGAGACTCGCTGGGGCAAAGAGCACAAGATCCCGAAGGAGGCCTACCACGGCCGGACCATCGGGGACACGGCGACTTCCTACTCCTCGGTCGGTGGAGCCGAAGAGCCGGAGGAGTGGCCGGTGCGCATCCCAGAGCCCGACGACAACGCTCCGGACTACGAGACGCCCGGTGGGGTGCAACCCGAGCAGCCCGAGGCCACAACGGGTCCAGTCCACGACATCAGCTTCCGGCCCGGCCCCGGCGGGTTCGTCGAGGAGAGGGGCCACCGGGGGAGAAACGTCCCCTACACGGGGGAGGTAGTCTCGACCCGGGACTCCACCTTCGAAGAGGACCCGGACACCGGAAAGACCGCCGCCGAAGAGGAGGGGGAGTTCGTTCGGGAGAGCCTGGAGGAGCGCACCCGCGGCTTCGAAAGCGGATAAGAGACCAGAAACCACGGAAGCACGGAAGCACGGAGAACACGGAGCTTTCTAACCAGACGGCCTCCGTGAACTCCGTGCCTCCGTGGTTGGCCCCTTTGGCCTGTGCATCATCTTCATCGCGAAGGCGTCGTAGCCGAACTCGCCCAGCAGCTCGGCCAGCCGGCGCAGGGGCAAACCCACCACGTTGTTGTAATCGCCTTCTATGCCCGCGATGAGGAGGGCGCCGAAGCCCTGGATGCCGTAGGCGCCCGCCTTGTCCATGGGCTCCCCGGTGGCCACGTAGCGGTCGATGATCTCCTCGCCGAGGGGCGCGAAGCGGACCGCGGTGGTAACGCTGCCGCTGCGGGACCGCCCGGTGGCGGCATCCACCACGGCGATTCCGGTGGTCACCTGATGCTCGCGGCCACTCAGCAGCCGCAGCATCCCACGGGCCTCCTCGGGGCCGGCGGGCTTGCCCAGGATCCGCCCGTCCACCACCACTACCGTGTCGGCCCCAATCACCAACCCTTCGGTCCTCTCGGAGGCCACGGCCCGGGCCTTGTCCAGAGCCAGCAGGGCGGCCACCTCGGCCGGGGGCATCCCCGCCGGCAGCTCCTCCTCCAGGTCGCTGGGGACGACCTCGAAGTCCAGCCCAACCTGCCTCAGGAGAGCCTCCCGCCGGGGCGACTGAGAGGCCAGGATCAGCCGGGCCACTCACTCATCCTTGGCGCCGACCTTCGACTTGGTGGGCTTCAGGGCTGCCGCCACAGTCGGGTGCTGCCGGTTGAGCCGGAAGATGTTGATGTCCCGGAACTCGCCCGTCGTCCTGTCCAGGATGGTCCGGGAATCGGTCATGAACACGCCGCTCTGGATGGCCTCGTCCAGGAGGGAGGAGATCTCCGACGTCGTGAGAGGCAGGGTGCGGCTCTCGTAGGCGCGGCTGACGATGTAGTTGAAGGACATGAAGGGGCTGCTCTCCTCCAACTTGTTGACGAACCGCGCCAGGTTCTTCATCGTCTCCTCGTTGGCCCTGGACCCGCCGCCGCTAACGACGCTGCCGGCACCATCGTGAGCCGCGTCCAGGTGCACCCTATCCTCAGGCGGCTCGGTGGATTCCCCGCCCACCGAGTCATCGACGTTCTCCCAGGGCAGGTAGGCCCGGTCGATCAGCCCCACCGTCGTGGTCTTGATGAGGCCCCGCCGCTCCGCCTCCTTCATGAAGTCCTTGAACTTGGCGAAGCCGTAGGCCTGCTCGTCGAAGTTCCCAAGCCGGCTGGTCAACAGCAGCTTCACCTGGGCGAAAACGTTGGGCCGGCCCTTCTCCCGAACGAATTTCACCACGTCCACCAGCGCCTTCAGGGCATCGTCCAGGGAAACGGCCGACCCGTTCTTGCTGGAGGGAGAGGGGCTGGCCGGGTCCACGGTAACGTCGTAGGCGAGGAAGTGATCCGCGCTGCTGGTCAACTGCCAGCTGGTGCTCCAGGAGGTCCCTACGACCACCACCCGTTTACCCCGCAGCCGCAGGGTATTGATCAGGTGCACGAAATCGCCGTCGCCGGTCACCAACACAAAAGTGGAGATGTTGGGGTTGGAAAGAGAAGCGTCCACACAATCAACGGCAAGCTTTACGTCGATGCTGTTCTTGCGACGGGGGGCACCGTCCAGGGAGTCGCTGAAACCGAGGATTACCGTGGGAACGTAGATGGGCTCGATCCCCGCCGAGTAGAGGTCGTTGGGGTCTCGCAGGTGTTGCCCCTCCTGCCAGTTGGCGTAAGCCTTCGCCGCTACGACCCTGCCGTATTTCGCCGCCGCCTCCTTGATCGCCATGGCGTTGGGAAGGCGGTTCTCCTTGTTGAGCAGGCTGTACTTGATGTTCTCCCAATCGATGTAAAGGGCCACGTCGCCCTGTGGCGGTTCGTTCAACTGACCTTCACCTCCGCTTGCAGCACTCGCGACACCGGCAGCAGGAAGCATAATGATGCAGCTAGTGTACCACCCGCAGGACCGCTATCAGCATCACCACCTGCACGAACACCGTGGCCGCCATCAAGATCCTACCCGCGGCCCGCTGCCATCCGTGGACGGCCGCGGCCACCGCCGCGTTGGCGAGAAGGATCACCAAGCCGATGATGGGCATGCGGAAAGCGTCCCGAGGGGGACCGATCAGGTCCGGCTCCCCGACGAAATTGAAGTGAAGTGGCATCAACTCCGGCAATCCGGGGAACCTGGCGGCCACGTATCCAAAAGAGCCCAACAGCACCAGCAGCGCCAGCATGCCGCAGGCTACGGCCATCCCATCCTTCGCGATCGAGAGCCCCATCCAGCGAGGCGCCTCCGTTCGGGTCTCCGGCGCCCGCTCGACCTCCTCCATCGGCATGGCTTCCAGCCGCTCGATCAGCCGCTCCCGAAACCCTTCCAGGTCGGAGGGGGTGATGGCATAGCCCGCCCCCGCGGTGGCCACGATGATGGCGCCCTCGGGGTCCAGGGTCGTTCCGTAGAACTTCAGCCGGCCCAGCCCCTCGGCCCTGGCCGACCCCACGTAGTGTCCCGGCCAGCTGAAGCCCTCCACCCGGCTCCGCTTCCCCAGCCGATGGCCTCCATAGATCCCCTCGATGCGCCCCAGCGGTATGATCTCCCGGACCCCAAGCCAGTTGATGGTGAACGCCTCCGGGGAGAGGCCGTAGCGAAGGGAGCGGCAACCGTTGGCGGCGACCCCGGCGAACAGCGCCAGGGATAGGCCGGCGAGGCCCGCCACGGTGGCGGCGAAGCTGTCGATGGCAACCGGCCGCGTAGCGACGTAGATCAGAGCCGCCACGGCGCAGATCAGACCGGCTGCCGTCGCGGCCATCCCGATCCGCATGCCCGCCGAAGGGCAGGACCTCCATTCCGAAACGGGACTCTCCTCGCTGGGTTGCCGGCTCTCCGCCTGGGGCAGCGGATCCTCAGAGCCCCCTACTTCCTCTATCTCTTTGACTTCAACTTCAACTTCCACCCCCACCTCCCGCGCGAGGCCGCTTCGCGCACCAATGCCATCAGCCGACTAAATGCGTCGTTCCTTATGCCGCTGGCCGCACATCTGACACCAGGCGGCGGGGTACAAGACCCCACCCTACAGTATTGCATTTGAGGAACGACGCTCCAAATGGGCATGCGGGCGAGGACCTCAGCCGTTCCGCCGGACGCACTTCCCCCGGTGGACCCATCACCGGATCGCCGGCCTCTGACAGAAAGGAGCAGGCACCGGGGGCGCACAAAGCAAACGAGGCGGGGCCAGACTGGACCCGCCTCATCTCATGCGAACTCGTAATCGGACATCACCAATCCGGTCGATGCCTGGCCGGCACCCGCTAAAGCTGTTGTACCGCCTGCGGCTAGAATATACCAGAGCAGCCGAATTCAGTCAAGGTAATCGTTTGTGGTAGACTGTGCGCCGCAACTTCAACCGGAGGGTCCCCGTTGCGCGCCGGCATCAACGCCCAGCTGCTCTACCTCTCCAGCTCCTATCGAGCCGCGGGCATCAGCCGGTACATCCACCAACTGCTGGCCCACCTGCGGCTGCTGGCGTCGGAAGAGGATCGGCTGGTGGCCTTCACCGGCCGCTGGGCGCTGCCGCCCGAGCTGGCCCCGACCCCTCACTTCCGGGTGAAGCAGTCCTCCCTCCCCACCTGGAAGCCCTCGGTCCGGATCGCCTGGGAGCAGCTGCTTCAGCCCCCGGCCGTGGCCGGCGAGCGGTTGGACCTCCTCCACTCCACCAGCTACGTCCAGCCCTTGCTCTGCCCGACCAGGTCGGTGGTAACCATGCTTGACCTCTCCTTCCTCCGCATGCCGGAGAGCTTCAACCGCTGGAACCGGGTGTACCTGTCGACCATGGCGAGGATCACCGCCGCGAGGTGCGACCGAATACTCACCATCTCCGAGAGCACGCGGCAGGACGTCATCCGCTTCATGGGGGTTCCCCCGAGTAAGGTCCAGGTGACCTACCTGGGGGTGGACCCCGTGTTCCGCCCCCAGGATGACCAGGCCCTGCTCGCCCGCTTCCGGGCGGAACGGCGGCTGCCGGAGCGGTTTCTTCTCTACGTGGGGACCCTGGAACCCCGCAAGAACGTGGAACGGCTGGTGGAGGCCTACGCCAGGGCGAGGCGAGAGCACCAGATCCCCCACAAGCTGGTGCTGGGCGGGGCGAAGGGTTGGCTGTACGAGAGGATCTTCGCTCGAGTCCACGAACTGGGTCTGGAAGAGGACGTACTGTTCGGCAGCTACATCCCGTACGATGAGCTTCCGCTATGGTATAATTGCGCCGATATCTTCATCTACCCTTCTCTTTATGAAGGGTTTGGGCTGCCCCCCCTAGAGGCAATGGCGTGTGGGACGGCGGTGATCACCTCTTCGGTGTCTTCTTTGCCGGAGGTGGTGGGCAATGCTGCCGTCACGGTAAACCCTCTCGACGTGGACGCTCTGGCCGGTGCCATCGCACAGCTACTGGACGACGACGCCCTGCGACGGCGGCTGGAGGCTGAGGGGCCACGGCAAGCGGCTCGCTTCTCCTGGAAGGAGACCGCGGCAAGCACTCTGAGGGCGTACCACCAGGTCCTCGGCGATCAGGGCTGAGAAATGAGGCAGTGCTGAGTCCTGGGTCCTGAGTGTTGGAAATGGCGAGCGCTCAGGACTCAGGACATAGCACTCAGGACTTAGAACGGATAGAGACGGTCGAGTGAAGCTCGCAGAGAAAAGCTCCCTTCAGCCCCCGGCTCTGCCACCGACCCCGCCCCGGCTCGGTCGGGCGCAAGCCTTCCTGATAGCTTTCCTCGACGTCGCGCTCGCCCTGGGCGACCTGCTCGCCCTCAACCTTTCCTTTCTGGTGGCCTACTTCCTCCGCTACGTACTGCAGCTGGGCGGGGAGATTCCGGGGGAGTTCGACGTCTCCTATCCCGATTACATACCCGTTCAAACCGCCATGGCCGGCATCCTGCTCATCACCTACGTGCTGAAGGGTATGTACCGGCTGCCCCGGGCCGTTTCCTGGGTCGGCGAGCTCTCCTCGGTGCTGAGCGCCACCAGCGTCGGCGTCATGTTGCTCTTCGCCGCCGTCTCCATGGCCCGTTACCCCGCCTCTTCCCGCGCCCTCTTCGTCTACTTCTGGCTGCTGGCCGTCCTGTCGGTAGGGATAGCCCGGACCCTCCACCGGCTGCTGATCATGGCCTTCCGCAAGCGGGGGGTTGGGGTGAAACGGATGCTGGTGGTGGGAGGCAGCAACGCCCTCGGCCGGCGCATCATGCACAGCATCGCCACCGAGCGAAGCGCCGCCGCTCAGGTGATCGGCTTCGTGGACCTGGAGCCGGCCGACGACTTCGGCCGCTTCCGCTTCCTGGGAACCGTCAAGGACATCCCCTTCATCGTCAACGACCTGGGAATAGATGAGATCGTCATCGCCCTGCCTGCCGCCTCCCACGATCAGGTGCTGCGGATCATGGATCATTGCCGGCGAAAGGGGGTCAGCTTCCGGATGGTGCCGGATCTCTATCAGATGCGGCTCAACCGGGTGGACGTGGACTCCGTCAACGGCATCCCGCTGATCGCCGTCAGCAAGTCTCAGATCCAGGGCTGGAACCTGCTGATGAAGCGGGTGCTGGACGCGGTGGCATCGGCCGCGGCCCTTACCCTGCTGTCGCCGCTGCTGCTGCTGGTGGCCCTGGCCATCAAGCTCGACTCCAGGGGGTCGGTGCTGTTCCGCCAGACTCGGGTCGGCCGGGACGGGCAAACCTTCACCCTCTACAAGTTCCGGTCGATGCTCCAGGACGCGGAGCAGCAGCTGGATCAGCTGTGGGAGATGAACGAGGCCTCGGGCCCGCTCTTCAAGATCCGCGACGACCCCAGGATCACCAGGACCGGCAGGCTGCTGCGCCGCACCAGCATCGACGAGATCCCTCAGCTGATCAACGTGCTGAAGGGCGAGATGAGCCTGGTGGGCCCCCGCCCTCCCCTGCCCAGCGAGGTGGAGAAGTACGAGGAGTGGCATCTCAGGCGGATGGAGGCCGCCCCCGGCCTTACCGGTCTCTGGCAGGTGAGCGGCCGGAGCGAGATACCCTTCGACGAGATGGTCATGCTGGACATATACTACATCGAGAACTGGTCCCTGGGGCTGGACCTCAGCATCCTGCTGCGCACCATCCCGGCCGTCCTTTCGGGCGGCGGGGCGTTCTGATCCCTTCAATTCAACGTTGTATTGGTTAGAATGTAGGGCGGGGCCCTGTGCCCCGCCGCCCTCCTGGTTTCCACCGACCGGGCGGCAGGGCAGAGCGCCCTGCCCTACGCTTTTTCGACGTCCGCGGGCAGCGTCCAGCCCTCCCACATCAAGGGTTTCTTCATGAAGCTAGCCATAATCCACGACTACCTGAATCAATACGGCGGCGCCGAGCGGGTGCTGGAGAAGCTGCACGAGCTGTTCCCCGAAGCTCCCATCTACACCTCCATCTACGATCCACCCACCATGCCCGCCGACTACCGCCGCTGGGACATCCGCACCTCCTTCATGCAGCGGCTGCCCGGCGTCATGCGCCACCACCAGGTGTTCCTGCCCTTCTACCCCCTGGCCTTCGAGGGCTTCGACCTGAGCGAGTACGACGTGGTGCTCAGCAACAGCAGCGCATGGTGCAAAGGGGTCCACACGCCGCCCACCACCCTCCACCTGTGCTACTGCCTGACCCCCATGCGGTGGGTATGGAACTACCGGGAGTACGTGCAGCGGGAGCGCTTCGGCCGGCCGATCCGGATGGCGCTCCCCCTGATGATGAACTGGCTGAGGCTCTGGGATCGGGTCACCGCCGACAGCGTGGACCAGTTCGCCACCATTTCCCGAACGGTGGCGGCCCGCGTGGGCAAGTACTACCGGCGGGACTCCACCGTCATCTATCCGCCGGTGGACACCGCCTCCTTCCAGAGGTCGGATGCGCACGACGACTACTTCCTGGTGGTCTCCCGCCTGATACCCTACAAGCGGATAGACCTGGCGGTGGAGGCCTTCAACCGGTTGGGGCTGCCCCTGGTGATCGTCGGGGATGGACGCGACCGGGCGGCCCTCCAGGCCAGGGCCAGGGCCAACATCCGGTTCCTGGGCAAGGTCTCCGACGCGGAGGCCCGCCGGCACTACTCCCGCTGCCGGGCCTTCATCTTCCCCGGCGAGGAGGACTTCGGCATCACCCCGGTGGAGGCGCAGGCCTCCGGCAGGCCGGTCATCGCCTACGCCGGCGGGGGCGCCCTGGATACGGTGGTCGACGGGGTGACGGGCAAGCTGTTCTACCCCCAGACGGCCGACGCCCTGGCCGATGCCGTGGCCTCCTTCGACGACGCCGGCTACGACCCGGCCGCGATCCGCCGCAACGCCGAGCGGTTCGACAGCTCCTGCTTCAAGCGGGAGCTGCTCCAGTGGGTGGATCGGCACTATCAGGAGCACCGCTCTATGCCCCTTCTGGCGGAGCGGAGGTCGCTTTGAGGAAGTCGACCTTCTGGTCCCGGCCCTGGTCCCTCCCCCTGGTGGCCTGCCTGCTGATGGCGGCTACCGCCGCCTCCAGGCTCCCCTTCGTCTCCAGGATGCTGTACGCGTGGGATTCCGCCAACTTCGCCCTGGCGTTGGACTACTACAACGTCGCCTTTCACCAGCCCCAACCCCCGGGATACCCGCTCTACGTGGGGATCGCCTGGCTGGTGCACCTGTGGGTCCCGGACCCCAACGCCAGCTACGTCTACGTCGGCATAGCCGCCAGCGGCGGGGCCGTGGCCGCCCTCTTCCTGCTGGCCTCCCGAATGTACGATCCCTGGGTGGGGCTGGCCTCGGCCGCCGTCCTGGGCGCCGGCGTCGGCTTCTGGGGCTATGGAGAGGTGGCCTATCCCTACACGTCCCTCGCCTTCTTCGGCACCCTCGTGGCGTGGCTCTGCTACCTGATGTGGCAGGGACATCGATCGGTGGCCATCCTGAGCGGCCTGGTGCTGGGGATAGCGGGAGGGGTGAGGGAGGATACCCTGTTCTTTCTCGGCCCCCTGTGGCTGATCAGCCTGTGGCGCACCGGCTTCCTGCGGCTGCTGCTCAGCACCCTGGTGCTGGGGCTGGTGGTCGCCTCCTGGATGATCCCGGCCGTTCAGCTCTCGGGCGGATGGGAGGTGTACCAGAAGGCCAGCAGCGCCCAGAGCGGCTACATACTCTCAACCTATTCCGCCCTCTTCGGGGGGCTCACCGGGCTGCGGCGCAACACCGAGACCCTGATACTGTTCTTGAAGCAGATGTTCGGCCTCAGTCTGGCGGTGGGTGTCTACTTCATCGGCCGCTTCCTCACCTTCAAGGCGCTGGTGGCCGACCACCGTCTGGCATTCCTGCTCCTCTGGTTCCTGCCGCCGGCCCTGGTCTACACCCTGGTTCACATCGGGGACCCGGGCTACGTGCTCTCCATCCTTCCCCCCCTTTGCCTGGTGACCGGAGTGGGGATCCGGGACATCGCCTACGACGCCCGGTCGGCCCTACTGCTGCTGGCCGGGCGATACCGGCGGTTGTCCAGACTGGGCGCCCTGGCGGAGGGGGGCTCGGCGGCCCTGGGGGTCCTGCTGGTGGTGGGGCTGGTGGCGTGGAACGTCGATGCCTTTACCAGGACCCCGGGACCGGTGAGGCTGGTGGAGATCCGCACTATCGACAACATACTATCCCGGCAGGTAGAGTACGCTCGCGGCTTTCGGCCCGGGTCGGCGGTGATCCTGGCCAAGGAGCGGCTGCGCCAGTTCAAGTACTACCTGCCCGAGTACCCTCAGCGGCTGCTGTTCGACGAGTACCAGGAGGGATATCGGGAAGCCCGCTACAGCTTCCGGATCCCCGACAGAGTCACCACGGTGCTGGTCATGGACTTCGGCAAGCCGCCGGCCCAGCTCCCCAACGCCGCGGGGGGGGAGCTGGTGTTGAGCGACGATGGCTACGGACGGGTGAGCCTCTGGCAGTTTGACGTGAAGCCCGGGGACACCATAATGTACGGCTACGATTACTTCGCGGTGAACGGGAGGAGCTGAGATTGGAGCTACGGGAATACTGGGCGATCCTGGCCCGGCGGTGGCCGCTGATCGTCGTCGTGACTGTCCTGACCCTGGCGGCCAGCGTCTCCATGGTGTGGTTCGGCCCCACCAACTACAGGTCGGAGCTGCGACTGGCTGTAAGCGTCAAGCCGGAGCCGGCGCCGCCCCTGGGGACGAAGGACTACTACAGCTACGACCGCTACTACACCTGGCTTACCTCGGAGTACCTGGTGGACGACCTGGGGGAGGTGATCAAGAGCGACGCCTTCCTCAAGGAGGTCGGCCAGCAGCTGGGCGGCATGACCATCGGCAAGGAGGTCATCGCCCGCGATCTCAGCATCAAGAAGACTCACCGCATCCTGAGCATAGTGGTCACCACCCAGAACCCTCACACCAGCTACGTGATCGCCAACGCCATCAAGACCACCCTGGACCAGCACGCCGGGGAGTACTTCGCCCAGCTGGACTCGGAGCAGGCTCAGATCACCATGCTGGACGATCCGGCGGCCGAGAGGGACATGGGCACGCTGCGGCGCCTCATCGAGATAGGACTGAGGACCGCCGTGGGCTTCCTGGCGGCGGTGGCCCTGGCCTTCCTGCTCAACTACCTGGATCCGACGGTCCGCAGCAGCCACGAGGCCGAGCAGCTGTTGGGGCTGCCGGTGCTGGCCGAGTTACCTTGACAATACTCTCGGGCCAAAGCTATAGTGCCCCACGTTCACGATGCGGAGAAGGCAGTGCAGCTTAAGGACTACCCGGCAGCGATCTCCCGGCGCTGGTGGATCATAGCTCTGGCCGTACTGGCCGCCACAGCGTTCAGCTTCCTCTTCAGCAAGGTCCAGGCGCCCGTCTATCGCTCGTCCATAACGCTGGTGAACTCGGCGCGCCTGGACTGGGGCACCACCATGACGGTTCAGGTCCTCATCCGCCAGCAGGAGGAGGAGCTGAAGACCCTCGGCCTGGCCTCGAGGGTGAACGAGCGGATGCGGCTGGATCTTCCGCCCGAGGCGATCCAGGGGAAGATCAAGACGAAGTCCTACGCCGATTCCATCAGCATCCGGCTGGACGCCGAGGATCAGGATCCGGAGCGGGCCCGCAAGATCGCCCTGGGCTACGGCCAGCTCTTCGAGGAGGAGAAGGCCGCCCAGTACGCCCGCGCCACGCCGAAGAACCGACTCCGGGTGACCATGCTGGAGGAGCCGAGGCCGGGGAGCCTGGTCCAGCCCAACACCAAGTTCACCACGGCGGCGGGGGCGATCCTGGGGCTGCTGCTCGGCCTGATGCTGGCGGTCGCCCTGGAGTACCTGGACGATACCTTGAGGTCTCCCGAGGAGGTGGCACGCCACCTGGGGACGCCCATCCTTGGACTCATCCCGAAGACCAACAAGTAGGGCGGGGGTTTATCCCCCGCCGCTGATCGCAGGTCTGGCGCCGGGCGGCGGGGCACAAGACCCCGCCCTACAGCATCGGACTCAGCACTCAGCACTCGTTATTGGAGGCAAACGCAGGTGAAGGCAGGCACCGGCAGGCTCATCACCCTCAGCGACCCCAGGTCGCCCGCGGCGGAAGCATACAGAACCCTTAGAACCAACCTTCAGTTCAGCAGCCTGGGTAATCCCCCGCGCACGCTGCTGGTGACCAGCGCCGGAGCCGACGAGGGCAAGTCCGCGGTCCTGTGCAACCTGGCAGTTACCATCGCCCAGGCGGGAACCCGGGTGATCGTCGTCGACGGCGATCTGCGCAGGCCCTCCGTCCACGAGATCTTCGATCTGGCCAACGACAAGGGCCTCTCGGCGGAGCTGCTGGCCCATGGATCCGACGAGCTACCGCTGCAGCAGACGGCCGTCCCCAATCTTCGGGTGCTCACCGCCGGCCCCCTTCCCCCCAATCCGGCGGACCTCGTCGGCTCCCCGAGGATGCAGCAGGTCGTGGACGGGCTGGTCGCCTCGGCGGATCTGGTGATCTTCGACGCACCGCCCGTGGGCATCGTCGCAGATGCCGCCCTGCTGGCCTCGAAGGTGGACGGGGTGATCCTGGTGGTCAGCGCCGGCAAGACCCGGCGGGAGGCAGCCAATCGGGCCAAAGCCGCCCTGGAGAAGGCGAACGCCAGGATCCTCGGCGTGGTGCTGAGCAACGCCCGGTTGGATTCGAGCCTCCTCCGGTACCACAGCTGAGGCCGATGATCGACCTTCACTGCCACATCCTGCCTGGGGTGGACGATGGACCCCAAGGGGTGGATGGCTCTGTAGCCATGGCGCGAGCCGCCCTGCAGGACGGCGTGGACGCGGTGGTGGCAACCCCCCACGGCAACGTACCGTGGGGGTTCGGTGGCAACGAGGCCGAGCTCCGGGAGCGAGTGGCAGCCCTCGAGACCGAGCTGGCCCGGCGAGGGCTGGAGCTGAAGCTGTTTCCCGGTCTGGAGGTAGCCCTCACGCCGGACGCACCGACCCTCTACGCCGCCCGGCAGCTCTTCACCCTGAACGGCAGCCGCTACCTCCTGGTGGAGTTCCCCGTCCACCTTGTCCCCTCCTACGCGGAGGAAACCCTCTTCCATCTGCAGCTCCAGAAGCTGGTGCCGGTGATCGCTCACCCCGAGCGGAACGCGCAGATCGCCGCCGACCTCGAGATCTTGCAGCGGATGGTGGATCGTGGGATGATGGCCCAGATCACCGCAGGCAGTCTGGTGGGAGCCTTCGGAACGTCGACCCAGCAGGTGGCCGAGACGCTGCTGCTGCGAGGGCTGGTCCACGTCATCGCCTCCGATGCCCACCCGATGGACGGCCGGTCGTCGTCCCTCGCGGCAGCCGTCCTGCAAGCCACGATCCTGGTAGGCGAGGAGGCCGCCCGGGCTTTGGTCACCACCGCACCCGACGCGATCCTGCGGGATCGTGAGGTGGTGCTTCCCGAGCCCCGACCGGCGCCGCGCCGCTCCTGGTTCCCTTTCAGCCGAAGGAAGTCCTGAGTGCTGAGTGCTGAGTGGAACTAACTCGACGCTCAGGACCCAGCACTCAGGACTCAGCACTTTGTTTGAGTGGAGGTAACGGAATGAAGGGTGTAGTCCTGGCCGGAGGCGGCGGGACCCGCCTGTACCCGCTGACCCGCATCACCAATAAGCACCTCCTCCCCATCTACGATAAGCCGATGATCTACTACCCCATCCAGGCCCTGGTCAACGCCGGCATCACCGACATCCTGATCGTCACGGGCGGGAACAACGCCGGCGACTTCCTCCGGCTGCTGGGGAACGGTCGGGAGTTCGGCCTCAAGCACATCAACTACACCTATCAGGAGCGGGCAGGCGGTATCGCCGAGGCGCTGGGGCTGGCGGAGCACTTCACCGACGGCCAGAAGGTGGTGGTGATCCTGGGGGACAACATCATCGAGGGCAACATCTGCGGCGCCGTGCAGGCCTTCGAGGAGCAGGGCAGGGGCGCCAAGGTGCTGCTCAAGGAGGTGCCCGACCCGGAGAACTACGGCGTGCCGATCCTGGAGGGCACTCGGATCGTCAAGATCGAGGAGAAGCCGGCCAAGCCGGCCACCAACTACGCGGTCCTCGGCATCTACATGTACGATTCCACGGTGTTCGACGTCATCAAGACCCTGAGGCCCTCGGGCCGAGGGGAGCTGGAGATCACCGACGTCAACAACGCCTACATCCAGTCGAGCAGCATGACCTCCGACGTCCTGGAGGGCTGGTGGGCCGACGCGGGGGCCTCCATCGACGCCTACCTTGGCGCCAACAACCTGGTCGCCCAACATGGGGCGAACAAGCTGGAGCTATAAGCTGTCAGCCAGTATGCTGAGGGCTGATAGCTAACCGAGAGGTATCACCGTGAAGAGACTGCTGGTCACCGGCGGTGCCGGTTTCATTGGCAGCAATTTCGTCCGCTACACGCTGTCCCGCTACCCCCAGTACGAGATAGTGGTTCTCGACAAGCTGACCTACGCGGGAAACCTGGCCAACCTGGCCGGCGTAGCGGCTAACCCCAACTATCGCTTCGTCAAGGGCGACATCGGCGACCAGCAGTTGGTGGAGGGCCTGGTGACGGAGGTGGACGCCATCGTCAACTTCGCCGCCGAGACCCACGTGGATCGCTCCATCATGGATGCCGGCAGCTTCATCGACACCGACGTGCACGGCACCTTCGTGCTGCTGGAGGCAGCCCGAAAGCACCGGATCGAGCGCTTCCTCCAGGTGAGCACCGACGAGGTGTACGGGGACATCCCGGCCGGCTCTTCCCTTGAAGACGACCCCATGCGGCCCCGCAGCCCCTACTCCGCCAGCAAGGCGGGTGGCGAGATGATGGTCAAGGCCTACCACGTGACCTACGAACTGCCGGTGCTGATCACACGGGGGTCCAACAACTACGGCCCCTACCAGTATCCGGAGAAGCTGATACCGGTGCTGATCACCAACGCACTGGACGGTCAGGAGCTACCCATCTACGGCGACGGCCAGCAGATCAGGGACTGGCTGTACGTGATGGATCACTGCACCGGCATTGACGTGGTGCTCCACCACGGAGAGGTGGGCGAGGCCTACAACGTCGGAGGGGGCAACGAGCGGGTCAACCTGGACATCGCAACCCAGGTGCTGGAGCTATTGGGAAAGCCCCGCTCCATGCTGCGCTTCGTCAAGGACCGTCCTGGCCACGACCGCCGCTACTCCCTGGACTGCGGCAAGATCCGCCGCTTGGGATGGGAACCCGCCCGGAACTTCGAGGAGGGGCTGGCGGAGACGGTGCGCTGGTACGTGGAGAACGAGGCCTGGTGGCGGCCTCTCAAGTCGGGGGAGTACTGGGAGTACTACCAGAAGAACTACAAGCCGTTGTAGGAGCCGGCTCCCGCCAGCGACCCCGCCGTTGTGACCGTAGAAGCCATGGAACGCGGCGTTCCATACCAGGGGCGAGGCATTGGCGCGTGGCGCCGATGGCCCCATAGAGGGCCGACAGCTCTCCGGAGGCCAGGATCGAGACGGCCGCAGCCCAGCCATCCAGGAGGGGGTTCACCGTGCCTTGCTTCGCCACCGAGACGTCGTAGTCCACGCCGGCCAGCCGGCGGGCGCCCACCAACACGGTCAACAGGGCGAACAGAATGGTGCCCGCGATGACGATAAGGAACCGGGGCTCCAGCGGTAGATCGCTGAAGCGGGATGTCTCGCGATCTTCAGTTCTCATCCGTCCTCAGGGATCGTTGGGGATGGGGTCGGTGTGGGGCCGGACTGCAAGAGTAGATCAGAGTAGATCAGCGCGGCGATCAGGATGGCGAAGCTTTCCGCCACCGTGTGGAAGAGGAGGTAGTCGTAACTGGCCACCGCATACAGGACAGCGGTTACCAGCAGCCCGATGGCCGCAACGCTGCGACTGGGCAGTAGATCGACAGGCTTATCAACTACCTTCAACGTCACCTCTACCGCATCGGAAGGCTGTTCCCACCAGCGATCTCGGCCATTCCAGGCTTCTCAGGGGCTTGAATGGAAGGGGCCTGTCCCCTGGAGTCTCTCGGGATGAGAGTAGACCGACAGCCGCGATCCTCGAGCGTAGCCGACGGCAGTGATCCCCAATTCCTCGGCGAGCCGCACCGACCGACTGGTAGGGGAGTTCACGGACACGGCGATCGGCACCCCCATCTTCGCGGC
>JAJZRD010000253.1 GCA_021845945.1 Chloroflexota bacterium | reverse complement strand
CCAGATGCTGATCCACGTCTCCCAGGGCCAGCCCCTCCGCTGCCCGCTCGATCCGCCGCAGCCCCGTTACGATCATCCTCGATAGCAGGAAGGCTATCGCCACGCTGGCCAGCAGCGCCAGCGCCATCAGTGACAGCATCTGGGTGCGAGCCGAGCCGTACTGATCGCGTGAGTCGAGGTAGGTCCGCTCGGACTGCTTCTGCATCTGAGAGACCAGGTCATCCATGGCCGCCGCGACCGCCGCGTCGCTGGCCTGAATCTGGATGAGCAGCCCCCGCATCTCGGGCAGGATCTCCACGCCCTCGCTCTGTTTTCCGGACTTGGCGCTCTGCAACAGGATGTCGTGCAGGAAGGCCCCTTTGTCCCACTCGTCGGCAACCTTTGCCAGGGCGGCCTTCCCGTCGGCGGTGTTCATGATGGGCTCGAGGCGGGCCAGCTTGCCCTTCATGTTGCCCTGCGCATTTTTCCACTGCTCGGTGGCCTTCTGCACCTCGGCCTTATCGCCGGCCAGGGCCGCATTGCGCAGCGCTGTCCCCATTTCCGTCAGGCTGGACTTGGCGTCTTTCACGTCGGAGATGCCCTGGGCCTGGTTCAGGTACATCTCATCCACCATCCGGTTGACGGTGGACATCTTGTCCAGCCCGACCCACCCTACCGCAGTCAAGAGGATCAAGACGATCGCGAATCCTGCCAGCAGCTTCGCTCGAACGGTCACAAGCACGATCACTACCCCCTTCTGCTAGGTGCCTCCCAGCCGGCCAGAAGCCGACACAGGGATCCCGCGGGCAGAGTATCCCAAGTGGATATATCGGCCGGCAGGGCAGTTTTCCGTAGTGGCACCCATCCCGATCGAAAGTGGGGCGCACGGCGCTGGGGGAAGCGAGGGGGCGTGGCCGCGGCCCCAACCGTGGAGATGCTGAACCTTGACAGTTGATGGGAACCGCCTAAAATGCGACTGTCCCTATCCTGTTCATCTCGAGGGGGAACGATGGCCGGAGGACTCACGGGGCTGCGGGTTCTCGACCTCTCTCAGGCGCTGTCCGGACCTTACTGCACGACTATCCTGGCGGACCAGGGAGCCGAAGTCATCAAGATCGAGCCTCCCCAGGGGGAGATCTTCCGCCACATGGGCCCCTACTATCGGGGCGAGTGGAGCAGCTACTTCGTGGGGCTTCACCGCAACAAGAAGGGTGTCGTCCTCGACCTGAAGAAGCAGTCGGCCCGCGAGCTCTTTCTAGATCTCGTCAAGGTCTCGGACGTGGTGTTGAACAACTTCAGGCCCGGCGTGCTGAAGCGGCTGCGGATCCCCTATTCCCTGATGAAGGACGTGAACCCCCGGATCATCGTAGCCTCCATCACCGGGTACGGCTCCACCGGGAGCTGCCAGCATCGGACGGCCTTCGATCTGGCGGTGGTGGCAGCCAGCGGCGTTCTCAGCGTCACCGGCACCGAGGAGGGGGAGCTGTGCAAGCCGGGCGTTCCGGTGGCCGACCTGGCGGCCGGAATGTTCGCGGCCATCGGCATCCTCACGGCCCTGGCCGAACGGAACGTCAGCGGGCGGGGCCAGCACGTGGACGTCTCCATGTTCGATACCCAGATCTCCATGCTGAGCTACCTGGTTTCCTGGTACACCGCTTCGGGAGAGGTGCCCAAGCCGATCGGCACCGGGCACCAGGGGCTGGAGCCCTACGGCGCCTTCAAGACCAAGGACGGGCTGCTGGTGTGGACCATCGGCACCGAGAGCTTCTGGCAGCAGCTGTGCGAGGTGCTGGGCATACCGGAGAAGGCTTCCGATCCTCGGTTCGTCACGGCCAAGGAGCGGCACGCCAACCGTTCCGAGATGAAGCGGATCCTGGAGGAGATCCTGGCCACCCGCACCACGGCCGAATGGTCGGAGCTGATGGAGAAGGCGGGCATACCTGCGGCTCCGGTGAACAGCCTGGACCAGGCGCTGCAGGAGCCGTGCGTTCGGGAGCGGAACATGCTGGTGGAGGTGGACCAGCCTCGCTACGGCAAGGCGCTGATCGCCGGCAACCCGGTGAAGATGTCTCGCACCCCCGGCGAGAGCTTCACCCCAACCCCTGCCCTGGGGGAGCACACGGTCGAGGTGCTGGAAGGGGTGCTGGGCTACTCCCGAGGGAAGATTCGGCAGCTGCTACAGGAGGGAGCCGTGATGCAGTTCAGGCCCCCGGAGGCGGCAGGCGGCCCGCAGCAGTCAACGCGTGGGGAGGGTGGCTCCGCATCAACTGCTGATGGCGGCCACCGAGATGGTCTAGTGGAGGTGGGCCGGCCACCTCGCATTGACGACTCTAGTCGTTCGTCCCGGGACGGCGGAAAAGGCGAGAACGACTGAAGTCGCTGCCACCAGCCTCTCGCTTTCGGGGGTTGGCTCGGCCGCTTGAAGGGCCGAGTGTCCCGGTGTAAAATGGCCGACATGGTGGATCCTCGGGCGGGGTAGTTAGCGCTATTCCCCCCTCTTCAGGCGCGAGGGGGAGCCATCTCGGAGGTCCCTCCTGCCCGTCGGCGGCGCTTTCGGGCAGAGGGCCGGAGCCGAGAGGTATCCTGCGAAGCTGCTGATTTCACGATGCAGTCAACCAGGAGGGGTTTGACCCAGCTGACTCCGTTACGGAGGCGGTGTGCGCAGGCTCATCTTGGTGATCAATCCGGGATCTACCTCAACCAAGCTGGCTCTCTTCGAGGGCGAGAGCTGCCTGGTATCCGATGCCCTCCTTCACACCCCCGAGGAACTGGCCTCTTACTCCCACATCCTCGATCAGCTGCCGTCGCGTCTGGCCGGCGTGCGCGCTTGGCTTCGCTCTCAGCTCGACCTGTTCGCCTCGAAGGGGGAGAGCGCCCAGTTGGAGGCCGTCGCGGCCCGCGGCGGACTGCTCCGGCCCTTGCCCAGTGGCACCTACCTGGTCGACGACGAGATGCTGGCGGAGCTCCACGATCCCTCCAGGTGGCAGCACGCCTCCAACCTGGCAGCGTTGATGGCGGCCGAGTTGATGCAGGAGCACGGAGTGGCGGGTTACTGTACGGATCCGGTGTGCGTCGACGAGATGGAGGAGGTCGCCCGGCTGTCCGGGCTTCCCGAACTGGAGCGCCACAGCCTGAGCCACGCCCTCTCCATGAAATCGGCGGCGCGCCGGGCCGCGGCAGAGTTGGGGCGGCGGTACGGGGATCTGAAGCTGGTGGTGGTGCACCTCGGCGGGGGGATCTCGGTCTCCGCTCACCTTCTGGGGCGGATGATAGACGTGAACAACGCCAACGACCAGGGCCCGTTCTCTCCGGAGCGGGTGGGAACGCTGCCCCTGACGGGGCTGCTGGAGTTGATCCAGTCCACGCCGCCCGCTGCCCTGCGGCGCCGCTTTTGGGGCGGTGGGGGGCTGGTGGCCCACCTGGGGACCAACGACGGCCAGGAGGTGGAGCGGCGCATCGCCGCGGGCGACGAGAAGGCTCGTCTGGTGTATCAGGCCATGGCCTACCAGGTGTGCAAGGAGATAGGCGCCATGGCGGCGGCCCTGGGGGCGCAGCCGGATGCCATCGTCCTCACCGGCGGGCTCGCCCACTCGGCCCTCTTCGTGGGCTGGATTGCCGAGAGGGTCTCCTTCCTGGGGCCCCTCCTGGTGTACCCGGGTGGAGAGGAGATGGCTGCCCTCGCGGCCGGAGCGCGGCGGGTGCTGCGTGGCGAGGAGCAGGCGAGGAGATACGGAGAGTCGATTAGACGGTAGCCACCGGCGCGAATTGGGAGGGCGAGGCTCCTGCCGAGCCGCCCGGTCGACGGAAGATGGGTCGGGAGGACCCTCGCTCTCCCGAAAACGGTCTATGGAGGGAGGGGATTGGCGCGAAGCAAGATAGAGCGACTCGATGACCTTCTGGCGGCGGCCCGAGCGGTGGGCCCCACCCCTGTGGCCATCGCCGCGCCCGAAGAGCGGGAGGTGCTGCTGGCGGTGCGGGATGCCGCACGGGCCGGCATAGCCCTGCCCTTTCTGGTGGGGGATGGCCGGCGCATCGCCGCCATCGCTGCGAAGGAGGGCATCGATCTGCGGGAGCTCAAGGCCCAGATGGTGGAGGTGCCCGCTCGCGAGGGAGGGGCCGCGGAGGCAGCGCGCCGGGCAGTTGGGCTGGTGCGGCAGGGCCAGGCGAAGCTGCTGGTGAAGGGAAAGATGGAGACGGCGGAGCTGCTACGGGCCGTGCTGGATCGGGACGCGGGGCTCCGGACCGGCCGTCTGCTCAGCCACGTTGCCCTGATCGAGATGCCGGGGGTCGACCGGTTGATGTACGTCACCGATGGCGGTGTGGTGCTCTTCCCGACTCTTCGGCAGAAGCTGGAGATAGCCAGGAATGCCGTGGCCGTGGCCCACGCTTTGGGGCTGGCCGAGCCCCGTGTCGCGGTCCTGGCCCCGGCGGAGTCGGTGAACCCCGAGATTCCGGCGACGGTGGACGCCGCAGCCCTCTCGAAGATGGCCGATCGGGGGCAGATCACGGGCGCCCTGGTGGACGGTCCCTTCGGCCTGGACAACGCCGTCTCGGTGGCGGCGGCCGAGACCAAGGGGATCGGAGGGCCGGTGGCCGGGCGGGCTGACATCCTGTTGGTGCCCAGCGTGGAGGCCGGCAACCTGATGGCGAAGGTGATGACCTTCCTCGCTGGAGGCCGGATGGCTGGGATCGTGGTCGGTGCGGCCGCCCCCATCGTCATCGCCTCTCGCGCGGATCCCCACCAGGGCAAGCTGCTTTCAATCGCACTGGGGGTGATCCTGGCTGCCGGGCAGGAGGGCGAGGCCGCGCGGGAGTCCCAGGAGGGAGCGGTACCGGAGCTGGGCTTATCGGGGCGGGCCCTATTGGCAGAGGAGCCTGGCGATAGACCGGCTGGACATAAGTAGTGTCCGGCCGGTCTTGTGTCGGGCCCGGGACCTTCCATGTCTACCTGGATGGGAGGGCGACCGTTGGGATACATAGAGATCGACGAGGAGCGGTGCAAAGGGTGTGAGCTGTGCGGGGCCGCCTGTCCGAGGGATTTGATCCGCTTTTCCGCGCGGATCAATCACCTGGGCTACCATCCCGCGGAGTATCGTAAGGAGGAGCAGGCGAACGGGAAGGGGAAGGGGTGCACCGGCTGCGCCGTGTGCGGCATGGTGTGCCCGGAAACGGCCATATCCGTGTATCGTTGAGCAACGACTGGCCAGGGAGCTTCACGCCTCTCCCGAGGGGAGAGGATCACTCGAGCGCCCTCTCCCAAAAGGAGA
>JAJZRD010000252.1 GCA_021845945.1 Chloroflexota bacterium | reverse complement strand
GACGGTGTGAGTCGGTATGTCTGCGTTTGCTCATACATAAGGATTGCTCATCCGCCCGCCTATTGACAACTCTGTGCAGACCTTAACTTGTAAGGAATGCCCCATGTGGGTGCCCCGTACCTGTGTTGGGGACAGGGCGGCCACGCACCGCCTCTCCCCCTGGGAGAGGCCGCCCGAAGGGCGGGTGAGGGCTGATTCGACGCTGCCGGCTAAGCCCTCACCCTGACCCTCTCCCAGGGGGAGAGGGGAGTGGCAGTGGCTTGCCGGCGCACCCCAAATGTTATGATTGCTCCGAAAGGAGTGGTCACCCATGGCAGAGAGTGCGGAAGCACACCAGGAGACGGCCCAGCCCGCCCTGCCGGAGCAGCCGCAGCCTTACCCTCTTCGGGAGCCGGAATCCCCCTGGGTAACCGCGGCCCTACTGGCCGGCATCGGGCTGTTTCTCTTTTCTGTGCGCCAGATCCTTCCACCCTTCATCATCGGCGCAGCCCTGGCCTACATCTTCAGCCCGGTGGTGGGCTACGTCGAGAAGCGGACCCGCCTGCCCAGGGTGCTGGCAGTTCTCGCCTTTCTCCTGATCCTGCTGGGCCCCCTGGCCCTCCTGGCCTGGCTGGTGGAGCCGGTGCTGGTGCGCGAGACCAGGGAGCTGGCCATCAACACCCCGGCCATCCTCAACAACCTGCTGATACAACTCTTCGGCGGCCAGAGCTTCGCCATCCTGGGGCAGGTCATCGACGCCAACAGCGTGGCCGCCTACCTGCTCGGTGTCCTGCTGGACTTCCTCGGAACCCCGGCTCAGGCGATCCACGTGGCGGCCTCGGCGGTGGAGGCAGCGCTGGACGGCTTCCTCTCCCTGGTGCTGCTCTTCTACTTCCTGCTGGATCCCAAGCGGTTCGCCGGAACGATCCTTCGGCTGGTCCCCCCGCACCACCGGCCACAGCTCCGGAGCGTGGGGAGCGAAATCCACCTGGTGCTGGGCCGCTACGTCCGGGGGCTGCTGTTCCTGGTGATCCTGATGGCCGGCGTCACCTGGATCGGGCTGTCGCTGCTCTTCCACCTTCCCTACTCGCTGCCCATCGCCATCGCCAGTGGCTTCCTGGAGATCATCCCCTTCTTGGGTCCCGTCCTGGCGGCGACCCTGGCCGCCGTGGTCGCGCTCTTCTACGGCGGAACCAGCCTCGCCCTGGCGGTGGCCCTCTTCTACCTGGTGCTGAGGCAGCTGGAGGATCAACTGGTGATGCCAACGGTGATCGGCCGCGCGGTGGAGATCTACCCGGCCGTCGCCATCTTCGCCGTGCTGGCGGGCGGGGCCCTCGGCGGCGTGCTGGGCGCCCTTCTGGGCATTCCGGTGGCGGCCGCTCTCAAGGTCGCCTTCGATCGGTGGCGCCCGCTGTAGTTCGTTCGGGGTTGGACCCGTGACCTCCGACGCTGGGGAGGGAGAAGCCATCGCAGACAGCTCCTCCCAACCCCAACGTCAATACACGATCACCGGAGTGCCGATGTCCGCGAAGTCCCAGAAGAATGCCGCATCACCTAGCATCAACCCCACGCAGCCGTGGCTGCCAGCGGCACTACCGAAGGCCTCCGGTGGAGACCAGTAGTTGTAGTGGAGAGCCGCCCCTCCGTAGAAGTACTGGGTGTACAGCACCCCCGTCAGGTAATAGCCGCCAGGAGCGCCGCGAGGGATCCCTATGGTGCTGGAATCCATGGTCTCGTCGTACACCCGCCGGAAGACGGCGAAAGTACCCTTCGGCGTTGGGTAGCTGGGCGTCCCCACCGTGGCCAGGGCTGTGTAGACCACCTGACCATTCTCGATGGCGTAGGCCACCCCCTCGCTGGTATCCACCTCTATCCAGCGTCCCGACCCCTGCGCGTGCGCCGGTCCGGCCATGGGCAGGAAGACCGAGACGAGAAAGGCCAACAGGGCGACCGTCGCCAATTGAAGCCGAACTCTCATCGCATCTCCCCCGTTCGGTTTGATGCAGGGAGCGCGGCTCCGTATCGCCAAACAGCACCGTTTGCCCTGGGAGCCGCGCTGCCCCTGCTCCGGCTCGAGCCGGAAAAGCCCCTGAGGGCGCAAGATGCGTACCTGGGCGGGAGAAAACCTAGGGGCGAAGCATTCACGCTGCGTCGAATGCTTCGCCCCCGCGGTAACGTCCGCCGGGTTGGCCGAGACAGCTCTTAACGGCGGCGCTTCGGCTCCAGCCGGCTCGGCCCCTTGGGTGCCGAGCGAAGCTCCCCGCGACCTGAAGCCCTCTCGTCGGGGTGGGTCAGCAGCCACCAGGCCAGCGCCCCAGCGGCCAGCAGTACCACCAGCGCCGTGAGCTGGGCCTGCTTCAGCCCCAGGGCCACCACCGGCTCCGAGGCCCGCAGGAAGAAGAGCGCGAACTGGCCGAAGGAGTACCCCGCCAGATAGACGCTGAACAGCAGGCCCGGCCTGGGCATCCGGTGGCGCAGGAACCACAACAGGCCGAACAGGGCGAGGTTGAACGTCAGCTCGTAGACCGCCGCCGGCTGGTACGCAACGGTGTGGTCGGCCACGAAGGAGTTGGGGTGCTGGTACACGAAGCCCCAGGGGAGCGTCGTCGCCGCCCCGACGATGTCGCCGTTGATGATGTTCCCGACGCGGCCGAAGGCCTGGCCCACCACGGCGAACAGCACCCCTGCATCGAAGATGGTCCAGAGAGACATCTTCCGCCGCCGGGCAACCACCGCCAGGGCGATGACGACCCCGAAGATGGCGCCGTAGAAGGCCATGCCGCCTTCCCAGGTGGCGATGATGCGCCAGGGCTCGGACAGGTAGGGGCCCAGGGGCTGCTGCAGGACGAAGTAGAGCCGCGCGCCGATGAAGCCGGCCACGATCGAGGGCCAAACGGCCGCCCAGATGTCGTCGTCGCTGAGGCCCCGCTGCCGGGCATAGGGGTAGGCCACCAGCAGTCCCACGATGATCCCCACGTCGTACATGAGCCCGTACCACCGGACGGCGAGGGGCCCAATCTGCGCCAGAATCGGGTTGATGTCGATGACGATGAAGCCAGGCATCCCTTTTCGCTCCCGTAGTTGTCACTTTACGTCGGATAGGGAATTATAGTGGTCTCCTCCCCCTCCCGTCCACCCGCCCTGGAGTGAGATGGGAACGATCGAGATGCCGGCCACTCACGTTGGCGCGGCACGGCCCGCGAGTCGGGCACATCTTGCCCACCGACGGCAGCGCGCCGGTGCCGGCCGGGACCCGGGCGAGCCAGGCCTCGTGACGTCCGCCCCACTGGCACAAACGGTGCTAAATCCCGTGGCACGATGCGGCATGAAGCCGCGGGCAGGCGGGCCACGCCCGCCGCGCCCTCGATGGTACAAAGGAGTGGCTATCGATGAGGATCGAGCAGGTAGGCGCCAACAACTCGTGCCTGGCGGGTCTCTCCCTGGAGGAGGCCGTCAACTCGATCCGCCAGTTGGGGTTTCACGGACTCACCCTCCTGGGCTTTCCCGGCACCCGGCACGGCTACGGCGACCTGGCGGGCTTCTGGTTCCGGCAGCTGAGCAACGCCGAGCGGATGGAGCTGAAGAAGCTAACCTCCGGTTTCGACCGGCTGGCGATCCACGCGCCCTTCGCCGACCTACCCCTCTTCACCTACGATCCTCGGCTGGCGCAGCTCTCCCTGGAGAGGGTCAAGGAGTCCATCGAGGCCGCCCAGTACCTCAAGGCGCCGGTGGTGATCGTCCACGCCAACGCCCGACCCAACTTCCCAGCGACCGACTATTGGGGAGACATGGTGGCCACCTTCCGGACCCTGGGGGACTACGCCCTGGAGCGAGGGGTGCGCATCGGCCTGGAGACCGGCTTTCCCAACAAGGTGGACCAGTTCGTCGACCTGCTGGAGGCCGTGGGGCATTACGGTGTGGGCGCCACCATCGACACCGGCCACATGTCCCGCTACGTGGAGCCGGAGCTCTGGGAGACCCCGGCCGGTGCGGCGCAGATGAACGAACGGCTGATGGACGTCACCAGGCAGCTGGGGATCCTGATCGTCCACTGCCACCTCCACGACGTCGATCTGTCGGACTGGAGGGATCACCGGGCCCTCGGCCGCGGGGTCATCGACTTCCAGCCCTTCCTGGCGGAGCTCCAGTCGGTCGGTTACGACGGCATGCTGGAGATGGAGCTGGAGGAGCCGGACCAGGTCACCGCCCTCGAGGAGAGCAAGGCCGAGCTGGAGGGGATGATCTTCCGCCTGGATCGATTCCGCCAGGTCAGCCGCCGATGACGATGAAGCTGGTGAACAGCATCGCCAGCACCAGGAGGGAGACCAGGGCGAAGCGGGTTCTCCCCTCCCAGAGAAAGCCCGCCACCAACGCGGCCACCCGCGCCACTGGGGTCGCCATCAGGATCAGAATCCCCAGGTTGATTACGTCGACGGGGTTACCCGTCCCAACCCCGGCCGGCAGCCCCTGGGGAGAGCCGCCCGTCGGGCGCGCGGCAGCGGGGAGGGCCAGGTACAGTCCCAGCCCCACGGCCATGGCCAGCAGCCCCACACCGGCCCCAACAATCAGCAACCGCCCCACCAGGTCGTCCAGCCGCCCCTCTCGCTGCTCCATCAGTACCACCCCAGCGCCCGAAGCAGCATCAGGATCCCCACGCCGGCCAACAGCAGGGCGAGACCGCGGGTCAAGACGATGCCGCGGAGGTAGGGAGCCCACCGGGCTCCGGCCAGCGACCCCAGGAACACCCCGATGGCCACGGCGGCCGTAATCGGGGCGTTCACGAAGCCGTGGGCGTAGTAGATGTAAGCGCTGGCGACCGCGGTGACCCCGATCATGAAGTTGCTGGTGGCCGTGGCCGCCTTGACCGGCACCCTCATCCCCAGCACCATGGTGGGCACCTTGACCACACCGCCCCCTATCCCCAGCAATCCCGAGGTGAAGCCCGCCACGAGGCTCAGCCCCAGTCCCAGAGGGAGCCGGTAGACCCGATAGCGAACCTGTCGTCGAAGGCTGGGATCGTAGAAGTGGCCCCCCAGCTCCCCCTCCCCCCGTTCCCGAGGCACCGGCGCCTGCTCCTCCTGCCGCCGGGCCATCGCCCCAGCGGTGACGAAGAGCGACGCCGCGAAGATGATGGTCAACAGCTCGCGACCCAGGGATATGGCCGTGAGCCCGCCCAGCATGCCCCCGACGGTGGTGGCAGTCTCCAGGGTGATCCCCAGTCGGAGGTTGGTGATGCGGTTCCCCAGATAGACGGCCGCTGCAGCGCTGGAGGTGGCGATCAC
>JAJZRD010000251.1 GCA_021845945.1 Chloroflexota bacterium | reverse complement strand
TTCCGATCTGGGTCAGCGGGAAGGTCTTGGATACCACAGGCTTCAGCTTGCCTGCCTGGACCAGCGCCACCACCTCGGCCAATTCCGTCTTGGTCTCGACCCTGGAGCCGAGCACCTCCCACTCGTTGTAGTGCATGGCCATAGTGTCCAGGGGCCAGGGCCTGCCCGGGGCGTAGCCGACTATGATCAGCCTGCCGCCTCGCTTGGTGGCAGGCAGCGTCCAGGCCAGGCTCTCCGGCGTTCCCACGATTTCGATCACCGCATCGACGCCGGCCCCGTCGGTGAGCTTCCTAACCTGCCCTTGAGGATCGCCGGCCGCGGCATTCACCACCTCGTCTGCCCCCAGCTGCCGCGCCAACCCCAGCCGCTCCTCGGCCACGTCGACGGCGATTACCCGTGCCCCCTGCAGCTTTGCGATCTGGATGGCGTGCACCCCCAGCCCGCCGACCCCCACGATCAGCACGTCCTGGCCGGGCTCAACACGGGCCTGGTGCCGAACCGCATGGTAGGGGACGGCCACCGCATCGGGCAGAATGGCCGCCTGCTGATACTCGACGTCGCCGATGGGTATGACGTGGTCGGCCGGCACGGCGACGTATTCCGCATAGGCACCCGGCAGCTCAAAGCCGAGCCTCTTGATCTCGAAGCAGATGTTGCCCCGGTCCTTGCGGCACATCTCACAATGGCCGCAGTTGATGTAGAAGTAGACAACCACCCGGTCGCCTACCTTTACGTCCTGAACCTCCGGCCCCACGGCCACAACCTCGCCCGCCGGTTCGTGACCAGGAGTGTGGGGCAAGTTCACGATGGGCGGCGGTATCTCACCGCGCAGGATCTTCACGTCGGTGCGGCATACCCCGCAGGCTGCCACCTTCACCAGCACGTCTCGCGGCCCCAGCTGGGGCTCGGGCAACTCCCGCAGCATCAGCGGACCGTTGTACTGCTCAAGCCTCATCGCTTTCATGTCGCAGCTCCCAAGAGTTCGGCCGGGGGCCCCGACTCCGGGCCCCCGGTTGGTCACTATTAGCCCACGTGTCCCACGAAGAAGGCCATGATCCAGGTGATCACACCCACAAGGGCAGTGAGGGCGAGCGATATGGGAATGGTACGCCGCATCACCTCCCCCTCTTTGCCCAGCAGGCCAGTGATGGCCGCTGCCGGGATGATCTTGTTAGGGGTAGACATGCTGGAAGCACCGCCACCAGAGTTGTTGGTGGCCACGTACAGGATCTGATCCTGGTTCAGCTGGCCGGCCATATCCTGTTGGAAGCGGGCAAAAAGGATGTTGGTGGAAACACCGCTGCCGGTGATCACGCAGCCCATCCAGCCAACGAAGGGCGCCACGAAGGGATAGACGAGCCCTCCGACTATCGCCGCCGTACCGATGGCCAGGATCTTCATCATCTGGGATTCGTTGAGCACCTCGCTCATGGTCAGGAAGCCGAAGCAGGCGATGGCCGAGGGGACGAAGGGCACCATCGTCTTCTTCACTGCGGTGGCGAACCCCTTGCCATCCAGACCCTGCACCAGCCCACCGACAACGGAGCAGACGGCTAGCAGCACGCCGATCTGGGTGAGGGGCTTCCAGGCCCAGGTGCCCGCGGCACCGCCGAGGCCGATGCTGATCACCACGGAGTTGAGCGCCGTGTTGAGAGGCACCCACACCTTGATGGGGAAGAGCACCGCGATCACCAGGAGATACGGGAAGATAGCCCTGAAGAGGCCCATGCTGCCCGTGTAGCCTCCCTGCAGAGCAGCGGCCTGAGAACCTCCGGCGATCGGCGCGAACGCAGCCTGGTCGTTGCCCTTGTACTTCTCACTCCGGGTGAACAGATAGGAGGTGAACATGGCTGCGGCGCCGGACATCCAGCCGATGAACTCCGGCATCCTGAAGCCGATAGACAGGATCAGCATGACACTGGTGCCGACGGCGGACTGCACGACGATCGGTACCCAGTACTTCTTCAGGGTGGCCATGCCCATCACCAGCCAGATCCCCAGGATCGGCTCCATGAACCAGAGCGGTGCTTCCAGGACGCCAATTGTGGGTACCAGGTTGGCGATGGGGATGTTGGTTAGACTCGCGCCGGTGGTCGGCCCCACGCCCCAAGTACCCCACACCATGTAGGAGGAGTATCCGATGAGGGTGAGGAGGCAGGCGTCCATGGCCGAGAAGCCGAGCGCCATCAGGATCGGCGCCGTCACCGCGGGCGGCACACCGAAGCCGGCGATGCCGTGAAGGAATCCGGCAAAGCCGACGGCGATCAGCAGCACCTGCATCAGGCGGTCTTTGGTGAGGCCGATGATGCTCCACTTGATCTTTTCGATGGCACCGCTGGTCTCCACGACGAAGTAGAGGAAAAGCGCGCCACCGATGATCACCATGATGTCGAAGGCGAGGAGGGTTCCCTTTGCCGTGGCCAGGGTGGTAGCCATGAAATCAAAGCCGAAGAACAGCATCGCCAGGATGCAGCCGAGGATCCAGGACGCCAGGCCGGTCTTCGTGGCCGACATGCGGAAGAAGACCATGCCCACCAGGATAAGCAGCACGGGGATCCACGCTATGATGTAGCGCAACGGGGTGAAGTCGACCGTCATTGCCATCTCCTCTCGAATACAAGGAAGAAGCACAGCGAAGGCGTGAAGGCCAGGACGCCCACTATCGCGGCTCTACTCCGCGTGCTCACCCCCTTTCCGTTCCCGCGGGCCGGTATCGCCTCGTGGGCCAGCTACATCGACCAAGAGAGCGAAAGACGAAGGTGCTCTCTACCGGGATGCCGAGCTAGACGGACCGGGATGGATGCCAGGTGCAGCTCAGAACGGTACGCTACCGAAACAGACTGGTCGTGTAGGCGTACCTGTCGGCGCGATAGAAGCTCTCGACGTACTCGATGGGAAAGCCGCTATCCAGGAAGGTAAGCCGCTCGATCTGCAACAGTGGCGCGTCTTTGGGGATCGCAAGCAGCGATGCTTGCTGGCGACTCGCTGTGGTGGCGGTGATCTTCTCCTGGGCATGGCCTAGCTTGAGGCCGTACTTCTGCTCCAGAAGTCGATAGAGGGAGAAAAGAGTGAGGTCGTCGTTGATCAGGTTGGGACACCGGTCATGGGGGACGTGGACGGTCTGAATCGCCATCGGCTCGCCGTCCGCAAGCCGCAGCCGGAAGATCTGGAGAACCTTCTCCTCGGGGCTGATCTCCAGGAACGCGGCCACCTTCCGTCCCGCTTCCACCAGCGACTCGCCGAGAACCCTGGTTCCCGGCTGGAGCCCCCGACCGGACATCTCCTCGTAGTATCCCGTGAGCCTGGCTAGCTTACGCTCGATCTTGGGACGGGCGACGAAGGTGCCCTTGCCAGCACGTCGGTACAGCACCCCCTCGTTCACCAGCTCGGTGAGGGCCTGGCGAGCGGTCATCCGGCTGACCCTGTGGGTCGCCGCCAGCTCCTCCTCGCCGGGGATGCGACTGTCTGGCGGGTAATCATCGCTGTTCGCCAGCTGCTCCTTGAGCAGCTGCTTGAGCTGGTAGTAGAGAGGGACCGGTCCGTCGCGGTGCAGGGTGGACATGAGGCCTCCCCTGGCTGTCGTACCTGTATATACAGGTTTAGCAGCTGGAGGGGATCATGTCAATAGTTGTTGGGGTGTAGAATAGGGATTCACCACCAGGTATCCGGCGCAGTGGCAGTCCTCGATGCCGTAGCGGGTGCCATGGCTCCGCCCCGATCCAACGATGGCGATGTCCGCTGAGCGCTCCTTCGCATCGGCCAAGGCCGCTCTCACCACGGCTCCAGCGTTGGGATAGGACCCGACGAACGCTCTTCGCCCCTCGCCCACCAGCCTGGCCATCGCCTTGGCGCCGTTGCTGCTGGTGAACACCATCTGCTTGCCCTCCAGCATCAGCGGGGCATAGTCGCCAGGGGAGTTGCCGTGGTCGAAGTCGGGGAGGCGCACGCTACCGGATTCCCCGCAGAGCAGGCGGGAGCCGAGCCTTTCCCGGTGGGCCCGCGCATCTTCCGGCCGTCCGGCCACGATGATGTTGCGAGCCCCACGGCCCAGCATCATCGCCACACCTCCGCTATCGCGGCCCCGCCATTCCATACCAAGCCTCATGTAGCGTCGGAGACAAGCTTCGACGCTACATGAGAACGATCCCTGACGGCGGCTACAACATCCGGGACAAGCCCCGACACCACAATCATGAGGTCGCTTTTGCAGCCCCTATCGCCTCGTTCAGGCTCCCGGTCCGGTAGCCCTGGAGGTCCAGGGTAACGTAGAGGTAGCCCAGATCCTTCAGCTTGACCACGATCAGCTCCGCAGAGCCGTCGGCCAGCAGCTTCGCCATCTGGTCCCGAGGTAGCTCGATCCTGGCGATCTTGTCGTGGTGTCGCACCCGCACCTGGCGATATCCCAGGTCGTGGAGGAAGCTCTCGGCCTCGTCCACCTGGTGCAGCGCCTCGGCGGTGATCCGCTGGCCGTAGGGAATGCGAGACGAGAGACAGGCGTAGGCGGGCTTGTCCCAGCTCCGCAGACCCAGCTCCCGGGATAGCAACCGGATCTCGTTCTTGGTCAGCCCCACCTCCTGGAGCGGCCCCCGGGCCCCCATCCGCCGGGCAGCCTGGATGCCCGGGCGGAAGTCGCCCAGGTCGTCGGCGTTCACGCCGTACAGCATCTCCCGCAGCCCTTCCCCCCTGGCGATCGGGAAGATCTTGGTGAACAGCTCCGTCTTGCAGTGGAAACAGCGGTTCACCGGATTGCTGGCGTAGTCGGGATTGGCCAGCTCCTCGGTGCCGATCAGGCGGATCCGCGCCCCCATCTCCTCCGCCAGCCGCTGGGCCTCCTTCAACTCTCGGGCCGGATAGGACTCCGAGACCGCTATGATCCCCAGGACCCGATCCGGGCCCAACTCGTCCACGGCGACCTTCAGCAGGAAGGTGCTGTCGACCCCGCCCGAGTAGGCGACGGCCACGCTCTCCATGCCCCGAAGGATCCCCTTAAGCTGCTCGTACTTCTGATGTAGCTCGTCCATCCGTTCCCTCTATCCAGTGTAGCGTCGGGGCTTGTCCCCGACGTGGTCGATGTCGCCTCCATCAGCAGCCAGCGGCAGAGACGCGACATGTCGCGTCTCTACTGCGCCTTTGCGATCGTTCCTCCCACCGCCACGGCATCGCCCTGGTACAGCACCACGGCCTGCCCCGGGGATACCGCCCGCTGGGGCTCGTCGAACTCGACCGCCAGCGTGCCATCCTCCAGCACTTTGGCGGTGGCGGGAACCT
>JAJZRD010000250.1 GCA_021845945.1 Chloroflexota bacterium | reverse complement strand
GATCGTCCTGACCTTCTACCTGCTGTGCGCCGTCTTCGGCGTTGCCGCTGCCCGCTTCACCCCCGTCCAGAAGATCTACGCCTTCGTCGCCGTGGTCGCCGTGATGGCGGTGATCCTCGTCGCCCTTGCCCGCACGGAGCGCAGGTCCTCGTAGCCGCACCACCCGTAGTAACGACTTCAGTCGTTCGTCCTTTTCTCTCACAACAGGCTCCAACGACTGAAGTCGTTACTACAACCGTTGCATCACCGCGCGGTATCCACTCTCCGCTCCCCCTGCAGGTGAACCGCCAGCGCCTTCAACCGCCGCACCGACTCCCACGGCACCCAGGTGTCGCCCGGGTGGTGCGGGCCGTGACCGAACCCCTCGATTCGGTGGAAATCGGTCCCCCCGGTCGGCACCAGGCCGTGCTCGTCGGCCAGGGCCAGCAGCCCCTCCACCGTCTCCGGACTGTAGTCCCCGTAGTAGCACTCCAGCCCCACCAGTCCGGCCGATATCAGCTCCGGCAGCAGGGTATCCAGGGTCAGCACCTCGCCGGGATGAGCCAGCACCGGCAGCCCCTGGACCTTGCGAATCAATCCGACCGCCTCCACCGGGGTCAACTTGTACCGCTCCACGTAGGCCGGAGCGTTGCGGCCGATGTAGTCGGTGAATGCCTCCACCATGGAGGACACGTATCCCGTCTCCACCATCACCTGGGCTATGTGGGGCCTACCCACGGAGCCCTGGCCGGCCACTTCCTGGACCCTCTCCCAGGGGATGATCACCCCCATGCCCGCCAGCTTGGCGACCATCTTCTCGGCCCGGTCGCGGCGGCCCTCCCGAAGCTGCTGGAGGGTTGTCTGGAATTCGGCGTCATGGTACCGCAGGTAGTACCCGAGGATGTGAACCTCCGCCCGGGGTATGTCGGTGCTCATCTCGATGCCGGGGATGACGTGCACCCCCAGCCTCTCGCCCTCGGCCACCGCCTCCTCTATGCCGTCGGTCGAGTCGTGGTCCGTGACCGCGATGCACTCCAACCCCTGGCCCTTGGCCTCCCCGACCAGCTCGGCCGGGGTGAGCGCCCCGTCGGAGGCCGTGGTGTGCATGTGAAGATCGATCTTGGAACGTCGTTCAGGCAATGGGAAGCTACCTCCTCGTACCCCACTCTGCAACCTGCATACCCCGACAAATCAGAAAAGGCCGGATACCTGAGGCATCCGGCCTTTAAGCTAGGCTCTTTACTTGGCGTAGTCAACTGCCCTGGTTTCCCGCACCACGGTCACTTTGACCTGGCCCGGGTACTGCAACGTCTCCTCGATCCTCTTCACGATGTCGCGAGCCAACCTCACGGCACCCAGATCGTCGATCTCTTCGGGCTTGACGATGATGCGAACTTCTCGTCCGGCCTGGATGGCAAAAGACTTCTCCACACCATCGAAGGAATTGGCCACGTTTTCCAGGGCCTCGAGCCGCTTGATGTAGTGTTCCAGGGTCTCCCGCCTGGCCCCAGGCCTCGCGCCCGAAATGGCGTCGGAAGCCTGGACGATGACGGCCTCCAGGGTTTGAGGCTCCGTCTCGTCGGCATGGTGCGCCGCGACGGCGTGAATCACCTTGGGGGATTCCCCGTACCGCTTGGCCAGCTCCGCCCCGATCAAGGCATGGGGACCCTCGAATTCGTGATCCACCGCCTTGCCCAGGTCGTGGAGCAGCCCGGCTCGCTTGGCCAGGTTGATGTCGGCGCCGATCTCGGCGGCCAGCATCGCGGCCAGATGGGACACTTCAACGGAGTGCAGCCGGATGTTCTGGCCGTAGCTAGTCCGGTAGTTCATCCTGCCCAGCAGCTTGATGACCTCCGGATGCAGCCCGTGCACTCCAGCCTCCAGCGCCGCCTCCTCGCCCCACTCGCGAATCGCCGTCTCCACTTCCAGCCTGGTCTTGTGGACGACCTCCTCGATCCTCGCCGGATGGATCCGTCCATCCGTGACCAGCTTGGTAAGCGCCAGACGAGCGATCTCGCGACGAACCGGATCGAAACCGGACAGGGTAACCGCGTCCGGCGTATCGTCGATGATGAGGTCAACCCCGGTCGCGCTTTCCAGAGCCCGAATGTTGCGGCCCTCCCGCCCGATGATCCGACCCTTCATCTCGTCGTTGGGCAGAGGAACGACCGACACCGTGGTCTCCGCCACTAGATCGGTCGCGCACCGCTGAACGGCCATGGTGATGATCTGCCGGGCCTTTCGGTCGGCTTCCTCCTTGGCCTGGGCCTCTATGTCGCGCACCCGTCGAGCCATATCCATCTTTACCTCTTCCTCGACGGCCTTGAGGATCTCGGTCCTGGCAACATCTCGAGTCAAACCGGAGATCCGCTCCAGTTCTCGGAACTGCTGGACCTTCACCTCTTCGATCTCGGATCGCAGCGTCTCCAACTCCCTCTCTCTGTTGGACAGGGTCTTTTCCCGCCGCTCGACGCTCTCAAGACGGCGATCCAGGTTCTCGTCCTTCTGCTGGATCCGCCTTTCCTGCCGCTGCAGATCGCTCCGCCGTTCGCGGTGCTCCATCTCCGCAGCCTGCCGGAGCTTGAGAGCCTCGTCCTTGGCATCCAGAAGCAGTTCGTTCTTCTTGGCGTTGGCCTCGGCCAAAAGCTTCTCAGCACTAGTCTGTGCCAGCTTCAGGTCTGCGCCCACCAAGTACTGCCGGACGAAGTAGCCCACCAGCGCGCCAACCAGCAGCGTCACAAGGCTACTAAGCAGTATTAAAATGGTGCTGTCCAAAAAGCGCAAAACCTCACTTTCCTGTATTAACACGAGGATTGTCGCTCCAGGAGACAGGTGACCACAATATGATAATAACCACTTTCTTAACCAGTGTCAAGACAATGAGCGTTCCACCAGTTCGGCCAAAGTAGTGCTCTTCAGCCGGTTCACAAGCAGCGATCTAGCCTCGCACCAAATCTCATGCACGGGACAACGGCCGGACCGGGCGCAGTCCTCCGGCCAGAGAACGCAGCTGCTCACGGCGATCGGGCCGTCCACCGCCTCCACCACCTGCAGCAACGTGATCTGATCCGCCGGCTTCGCCAGGGCGATGCCACCGCCCGACCCCCTGTAGGAGCGCAGCAGCCCTCCTCGGCTCAGGGCCAGCACGATCTTCGCCAGGAAGGGGGCCGGAATCTCCTGCCTGGCGGCCACCTCGTGGGTAAGGGCCGTCGCGCCTTCCTCGGCCTTGGCCACCTCGATCATGGTGCGAACGGCGTAGTCCGCCCGTCTGGTGATCTGCAACAGTAACCTCCCAGAGCAATTAGACCCATTATATCCTATGCGCCATACTTCCTCAGCTTCCCAGCATGGCCTGGCGGTGGGCAGGACGCCCGCGCTCCCGACGACGAGCCTACCTCCGGAAGTAGTTGATGCCCATGGCCTCCCTGGCCTGGGCCAGCGTCTCGGCCGCTATGGCCCGGCCCTGCTTGCTACCCTCCTGGATAATCTCGTCCACCAGCCCCGGCCGCTGCTCGTAGTAGGTCCGCCTTTCCCGGATCGGCTCCAGGAAGTTGTTGAGGGCTCGAGCCAGCTTCCTCTTCACCTCCACGTCGCCGACCTTCCCGGTGCGGTACCGCTTCTTGAGATCGTTGATCTCATCCTTGTCGGGATTGAAGACGTCGTGGTAGATGAAGACCGGGTTCCCCGCCACGTGGCCGGGATCGGTGGCGTGGATGCGAGTGGGGTCGGTGTACATCCCCATCACCTTCTTCTCCACCGTCTTGGCGTCGTCGGCCAGGTAGATGGCGTTCCCCAGACTCTTGCTCATCTTGGCCTTACCGTCGGTCCCCACCAGAGTCGGCACCTCTCCGATCAAGGCCTCAGGCTCCGGGAACACCGGTCCGTACAGCTCGTTGAACCGCCGCGCCACCTCCCGGGTCACTTCGATGTGGGAGGCCTGGTCCTTTCCCACCGGCACCAGATTGCCCTTCACCACCAGGATGTCTGCGGCCTGGAGTACCGGATAGCCCAGCAGCCCGTAGGAGGCCGTCTCCAGCTTCAGGTCCCGCATGACGTCCTTCAGGGTCGGAACCCTCTGCAGCCTGGGCACCGACACCAGCATGGAGAAGAGGAGGTGGAGCTCCGGGGTCTGAGGCATCAGCGACTGCAAGAGGATGGTGCTCCTCTCCGGATCGATACCCACGCTCAGGTTGTCCAGCAGCACGTCGCGAATGTTCTGCTCTACCTCTTGGAGATCCTGCTGGCGGGTGGTGAGCACGTGGTAGTCGGCGATGAGGAAGAAGCAGTCGAACTCGTCCTGGAGCCGCACCCGATTCCGCAGGGTCCCCACGTAATGGCCCAGGTGCAGCCTCCCGGTAGGCCTATCGCCTGTCAGTATCCGTCCTTTGCTTGTCTGTTCCACGAGCGTACCCCGCTACTTTCGTCAATATTGGGGAGATTGTACTAGGACTAATCGGCTATTGCCACTCACACCCCCACTTCGTACAATCCATCACAGTTCGGTTCCCTACCACAGAGGGAGCGATCCTGGCCCTGACGACCAGGGTTAACGTCCGAACCCGCCACCTCTGGCACCGGACGTTGACGCCCATCCAGCAGAGACCCCGCCCGCAACAACGCGTCGCCCGCCGACAGCCCCGGGGTGGCTCACCAGGGCTTCATGAACAGCCCCACCCACGCCCAGAACGAGCTGGATCCCTCCTTCAACAAGGTGGGGATCGGGGCCGCGGTCACGGGCGACGGAACCATCTACTTCACCGAGCTGTTCGCCGCCCTGGACTAGTACACGACCACAGAGAAGGTGATATGTACTGTCATGCTGAGCGCAGCGAAGGATCTCCCCGTGGCGAGAGGAGATCCTTCGCTATCGCTCAGGATGACACCTGTCACAACCAATGTGGCGATGTACTAGGCCAACACGACCTCGGAAGGCTCCTCGGGCACCGTGGACCCGACCCTCTCTAAGCATCTTGATGCTTGACCAGGTTAATCATTCGGCCTATGATGGCGGTATCGACCGCTCACGTTCGCACCGAGGGGCCGAAGATGCAACCTGGTGCTCCCACCGGCGGCCATACCCTGCAACGCAAAGTGGCCATCATCGTCGTGGCAGGGCTGTTTGTGAGCTTCAGCCTCTTCGGCTTCCTCGCCCTCGAAGCCGTTCGAGAGAGTACCCAGGCGGTGTTCCAAGAACGGCTGATGATGGCTCAGATCACCGCCGATCACATCGACTTCCAGCTCAAGGAAGCCCTGGACTATCTTCAGTCGGCCGCCCGAGGCGACATCGCCGATCTCTACC
>JAJZRD010000249.1 GCA_021845945.1 Chloroflexota bacterium | reverse complement strand
CCATGGATTCCCTCGATGGACCCGCCCGCCTCGGCTCCGGCAAACGGGTGGCCATCACCGCCGGCAGCCGCGGCATCGCCCGCATCCCCGAGGTCCTCACCGCCGTCGTTCGGCAGGTCCGGCAGTATGGCGGGTCTCCCTTCCTGATCCCAGCCATGGGCAGCCATGGGCGGGCCACGGCCGAAGGCCAGCGGGAGCTGCTGGCGGAGTTGGGCATCACCGAGGAAACCGTGGGGGTCCCCATCGAGGCCACCATGGAGGTGGTCCAGCTGGGCGAGCTACCCAACGGAATGCCCATCTTCATGGATCGCAACGCCGCCGCGGCCGATGCCATCGTGGTGGTGAACCGGGTCAAACCTCACACCGACTTCCGAGGAACCTGGGAGAGCGGCCTCGGCAAGATGATCGGGATCGGTCTCGGCAAGCGAAAGGGCGCCGACACCGTCCACCGCTACGGTCCGGATGGCCTCCGAGATCTGCTGCCCCAGATAGCTCGCCTGGCGGTGGAGAAGAAGCCCATCGCCATGGGGATCGCCGTCGTCGAGAACGCCTACGACGAGGTCGCCGCCATCACCGGCGTCCCCTCCTCCGGGATCGCGGGTCCCGAGGAGGCAGCCCTGCTCGTCAAGGCCCGGGAGCTGATGGCCAGCCTTCCCTTCCAGGAGATCGACGTGTTGATCGTGGACGAGATGGGCAAGAACGTCACCGGCTCGGGGATGGATCCCAACATCCTCGGGCGGATGAAGGTGTTCGGGACCCCCGACCTGCCCAAGCCCCGCATCCGGGTGGTGACGGTCCACGACATCACCAGGGAGAGCCACGGCAACGCCACCGGCATCGGTTTGGCCGACGTGGTCACCCGCCGGTTGCTCGAGAAGGTGGACTTCGAGGCTACCTACATCAACGGGCTCACCTCCGGGCTCGGCGCCATCCAGCGCATCTGCCTGCCGGTGGCGGCGCCCGACGACAGGGCGGCGGTCTTCACGGCGCTGCGGGTCTGCGGCCGCCACGATCTTCAGAACGCCCGGGTGGTGCGGATCAAGAACACCCTGAAGCTTGAGGAGATCGACGTCTCCGAGGGCCTCTGGCCGGAGGTAGCGGAGATGGAGCGGCTATCGCCGGCGGGCGAGCCCTTCGGGCTGCGCTTCAATCCCGAAGGGCGGATGATCCCCTTCGAGGAAACGGTCTGAGAGAGGACTTGGAGTGCTGCGGCTTGCCGCAGCTCTCGGTCGATCGAGAGCGGGAGGGCGAGGGTCCTCCCGAGCCATCTTGGGTGTTGATGGGCGGCTCGGCAGGAGCCTCGCCCCCCCGAGCATAGGGCGGGGCCCTGCGCCCCGCCGACCGGCGAGCGATGGCGCAGGGACGGGCGGCAGGGCAGAGCGCCCTGCCCCACGTGAGGACCCGGGCCGGCAGCGTAACGCGAGCGTGCGCAGCGTCACGGACGGCCCCCACAGGAAGGCAGGAAATGAAAGCACTCGTCAAGTACGCCGCGGGCCCCGGCTCGATGCAGGTGATGGAGATGCCGGAGCCCTCCCTGCGGCCGGGCCACGTCATCATCGAGGTCGAGGCCGCCGGGGTGTGCGGGACCGACCTGCACATTCAGTCGGCGGAGTACGCATTCGATCCCCCCGTTATCCTGGGGCACGAGTTCAGTGGCGTCGTGGTGGAGGCCGCTCCCGACGTCACCCGGGCCCACGTTGGCCAGAGGGTCACCTCTCTGCCCTACTTCACCACCTGTGGGAGGTGCGACTTCTGCCGGTCGGGGGAGTACAACCTGTGCCCCGAGCGCAAGTCGGCCGGCAGCGGGACCCACGGAGCCTTCGCTCGCTACGTTCTCATGCCCGAGCGCTCCCTGCGGCCGCTGCCCGAGACGGTGGATTTCATCGCCGGTGCCGTGTCGGAGCCACTTGCCTGCTGCTGCCACGGCCTCCTGGAGAAGGCCACCCTTCGGCCGACGGACGTGGTGGTGGTGTTGGGCCCGGGCAGCATAGGGCTGCTGGCCTCGCAGGTGGCCCTGGCCTGTGGCGCCACGGTGCTGCTGGCGGGAACCAGCGTCGACGAGGGCCGGCTGGCCCTGGCCAGGGAGTTGGGCGTTCAGCACACCATCAACGTGGAAACCCAGCCGGCGGCCGACCTGGTGAGGGATCTCACCCTGGGGCGCGGGGCCGACGTGGTGGTGGAGTGCTCCGGGGCCGCGCCCGCGGTGCGGCTCGGTTGCGAGCTGATCCGGAAGAAGGGCCAGTACCTGCAGGTGGGCCTCTTCGGCCGCAAGATCGAGATGGATCCCGATCTGCTGGTGATCAAAGAGGTGCAGTGGATCAACTCCTTCGCCTCAACCCCCAGCTCCTGGGATTACGCCCTGCGGCTGATGCGGGACGGGCGGGTCAAGACCAGGCCCCTGGTCACCGACACCCTTCCGCTGGATCGATGGGAAGAGGGTTTCGAGCGCTTCCGCAGCAAGCAAGCCATCAAAGTCGTGCTGCTGCCAAAATCCTGAGGAGGACGGAGACGATGCTTCGGCAAGCTTCCCTGGCCCCGATGGTTCGAGACCGTCTGTACGAGCAGGTTGCCCAGCAGATCCAGCAGCTGATCGTCGACGAGGGGTGGCCGGCAGGCAGCAGGATCCCCACCGAGCGGGAGTTGGGGGAGCAGTTCGGCGTCAGCCGGACGGTGATTCGAGAGGCCCTGAAGGCGCTGTCGGAGAGGGGGCTGATCGCCATCAGGCCCGGACGGGGGACCTTCGTGGCCGACCTGGGGGTGGGCGCCCTGAAGGAGCCGATGAAGCTGTTCTTTCAGCGACAGAACATCTCCTATCGGGATCTGGTGGAAGCCCGGCAGGTGCTGGAGATCGAGGTCGCGGAGCTGGCGGCCCTGAGGGCGCAGCCGGAGCAGATCGATCGGTTGCGGGATGCCATCGGGGAGATGGATGCCGCCCTGGAGGACGTGGAGCGTTTCGTTCGAGCGGACCAGCGCTTCCACCTACTGCTGGCGGAGGCGACCCAGAACAGGATGTTCCCCATGTTTACCGAGAGCATGGCGGATCTGCTGCACGAAAGCCGCCTCCTGATGTTCGGGGTCGCGGGGTCGCCCGGTCGCGGCCAGAGCCACCACCGCGCTCTCCTGGAGGCCCTGGAGCGGAGGGATGTGGTGGCGGCGCGGAGGGCCATGGAGGAGCACATCGAGCAGGTTGATACGGACATCCACGCCACCGAGGAGTTGGCGAGTCTCGCGGAGGCGTAGGGGCACGGACCGCCTCTCCCTCTGGGAGAGGCCGCCCGAGAGGAGCGAGGGCGGGTGAGGGCTGAGACGCTGCAAACCAAACAGCCCTCACCCCGACCCTCTCCCAGAGGGAGAGGGAGTTCAACCTAGGGGAGGGCCTGTGGAAAAGGAGTTATTGCTCGAGCTGTACAGGCGAATGGTGCGGATTCGCAAGTTCGAAGAGGCCGTGGTGGAGGTGTATCTTCGAGGGTTGATGCCGGGGCTGGCTCACAGCTACGCCGGCGAGGAGGCCGTGGCGGTGGGGGTCTGCTCCGCCCTGCGGACCGACGATTACATCACCAGCACCCACCGTGGGCACGGCCACCTGATTGCCAAGGGAGGCAAGTCCGACCGGATGATGGCAGAGGTGTTGGGCAAGGCCGCGGGTTACAACCGGGGTCGCGGCGGCACGATGCACATCGTCGATCTCTCTCTGGGGATCCTGGGCGCCAACGGCATCGTCGGCGGCGGGATGGGGATCGCGGCCGGCGCCGGCTGGTCCAGCAAGCAGCGAGGCACGGGCCAGGTCTGCGTCTGCTTCTTCGGGGACGGCGCCGCCAACCAGGGGATCCTGTACGAGTCGATGAACATGGCGGCCGCCTGGAAGCTGCCGGTGATCTACGTCTGCGAGAACAACCAGTACGGGCAGTTCACCTACAGCAAGCGGGTGAGCGGTGGGGACCGGCTGGGGGCCAGGGCCGAGGCATTCGGACTGCGGGCCACCGAGGTGAATGGCCAGGAGGTGCTGTCGGTCTACGACGCCATGACGGAGGTGTTGGAGCGAGTGCGCTCCGGCAACGGTCCGGAGTTCGTGGAGTGCAAGACCTGGCGCTACGGCGGCCACCACGTGGGCGATCCCGGCAAGATCTACAGGCCGGCCGACGAGATCGAGGAGTGGAAGAACAACCGCGACCCGATCAAGCTGTACGCCGGCAAGCTGCTGGGCGACAAGCTGTGTGCGGCCGAGGAGATCTCGGCCATCGACGAGGAGATCAAGCAGGAGATCGAAGCGGCGGTGGAGTTCGCCAAGGCCGCGCCATTCCCCGAAGTGAGCGAGGTGGGTCTATATGTCAGCCCAGATGCGTGAGATTACCCTGGGAGAGGCCGTGCGCGAGGCGATCGCCGAAGAGATGAGACGGGACTCGACGGTCTTCGTGATGGGCGAAGAGGTGGGGGCGGCCGGCGGGACCTTTAAGACCTTCGAAGGGCTGTACGGCGAGTTCGGTGCCGACCGGATCGTGGACACCGCCATCGCGGAGAACGGCTACGTGGGGCTGGGGGTGGGTGCGGCCATGACGGGCATGCGCCCCGTCATAGACGTGATGTTCGGCGACTTCATCACCAACGCGATGGACCAGGTGGTGAACCAGGCCGCCAAGATGTACTACATGACCGGCGGCCAGGTAACGGTACCCCTGACCATCCACACCGTCCTGGGAGCGGGCCGGCGCTCGGCCGCCCAGCACTCCCAGAGCCTGCACGCCTGGTTTGCCCACATCCCTGGGCTGAAGGTAGTGGTGGCCGCCACGCCCTACGATGCCAAGGGGTTGCTGAAGAGCGCCATCCGGTACGACGGTCCCGTGATCTGCTACGAAGACAAGATGATGTACAAGCTGAAGGGCATGGTACCCGAGGGGGAATACCTCATTCCCCTGGGGGTGGCGGACGTCAAGCGGGAGGGCACCGACCTCACCGTGGTGGCTACCTCGAGCATGGTGCTGGTGGCTCTGGAGGCCGCGGAGCAGCTGGCCAAGGAGGGGATCAGCCTGGAAGTGGTGGATCCCCGCACGGTGAGCCCGCTGGACATGGACACCATCGTGGCGTCGGTGCAGAAGACCCATCGCGCCCTGGTGATGGACGAGGCTTACCAGTTCTTCGGGACCACCGCCGAGATCGCATCCCGGATAGCGGACAGCTGCTTCGACTGCCTGGACGCGCCGGTGAAGCGGTACGGGGCCATGGATGTGCCGGTGCCCTTCAGCCCGGCCCTGGAGGATCTGACCATCCCCAACGTGCAGGGAGATCGG
>JAJZRD010000024.1 GCA_021845945.1 Chloroflexota bacterium | reverse complement strand
TCGGTGGGAGCATCGCCGGCCGCGATGTTCGCCACCGCCTTGAGGTAGTAGTCCTCCGGTCGGGTGAAATCCAGTCCCGAGTCGAAGCCGCCCTTTCCGTAGCCGGGTGTGCCCAGGGCCTCCGCGAAGGCGAGCATCATCGACTCCATGGAGATCGGCATCTGTTCGCCGTAGACGGTGACGATCTCCGGGATCGGGCCGACGATGGGCTGGCGCACCTTGACACCCTTGGTCTTCTCGCTGGGGGTGAGCCCCAGGAAGGCCCAGCGCTCGGCGAAGGTCAGGTCCGGGAATAGGTAATCGGCGTACATGGAGGTCTCGCCGATCACCACGTCGTCGGCGATGAAGAGCGGCACCCTGTCGAGGTCACGCAGCATCCGGATCTGGTCCCCACCGCCTGGCACCGCCAGCGCCGGCGTCCCCATGTGCAGCCACAGGACCTTCACCGGATAGGGATACTGGGCGTCGATGGCCGGGATGACCTCCTGGTACACGTTGGAGGTGTAGGGATAGAAGGGCCGAGGCGCGGGATAGCCTTTGAACAGGGTGGTGGCCTCGTACTGGACGCCCTCCCGGGTGACCTTGACGCCGAAGGCAGCCATCTTGCCCGTGTGCTGCTTGTTCAGATCGAAGGGCTGCCCCTGCTTCCCTCCGTAGGAGGCCCACGCGCCGCCACCGGCGTTCAGTCCACCCTTCCAGTCGACGTTACCCACCATCAGATTGAGGGTGACCAGCGCCTGCGCGGTGTAGTAGCCGTTGGTGTGCTGGACCGCGCCGCGGTAGAACTCGACGGCGGCTTTCTTGCCGTGGCTGGTGAACTCCCGGGCAACGGCCTCGATCTGCCTCACCGGGATGCCGGCTATCTGGGCGTACTCCTCCAGGCTCTTGCCGGCGGCCTCTTCCTTGAGAAGCTGGAAGGCCGTCTTCGCCCGAAAGCCCTGGCCTTGCGCCTCGGCCAGCAGTTCGCCTTCCACGGGGTTCTTGTCGTCGTTGGGATCCACCGCCAGCAGTTGGCCGCCCTTGCTGACCACGAAGAGGTGGGCCGGGTCCTTACCTTCCGGCGCTGCCAGCCCCGCGTCCTTGGCCCGCAACAGCTTGCCCGGCAGGCCCTGGTCGTCGAGCTTCACCAGGTAGCTGGCATTGCTCCAGCTCTTCTCTTTCGCCGCTACGGCGGCCGCCTTGTTGGCGTTCTGAAGGAAGCCCTTGTCGTATCGCTGGTTATCGATGATCCACCGGATCATACCCATGGCCAGGGCGCTGTCGCCGTCGCCGGGCTTGACCGGCAGCCAGTACCTGGCCTTGGCGGCGGTCTTGGATAGCCGCGGGTCCACCACGGCGATCTGCATGCCCCGCTCCACCATTCCCCGGGTGACCTGTTCGGTCATGGAGGTGGGACCGAAGTTCGCCTCGAAGGGGCTCGTGCCCCAGAAGATCACGAACTCGGCGGCGGTGAAGTCGGGCTTCATGTGGTTGGGGCCCGGCGACCAGGCTCCCTTGTCGTACTGGGCGGTCATCCAGCTGTAGGCGATGTGATGGGACTGCTCGCAGATGGTGGTGTGGTCGTACCAGTTGTTGGAGCCGAAGCCGTTGATGACCCACCGCTTGGCGAAGTCGTTGCGGCCGGGCTCGATGCGGCCGGCCTGGAAGACGAGCTGGTTGTTCTTCGGCCCGAGATCCGGGTGATCGGGGTCGATCAGGAGGGACAGCTCGGAGGCATGCTTGGCCTTGAACTCCTCCAGGGTCATGGTCTTTTTCGCCACGGCCGCCGCGTCGTCGGCCAGGGCCTTGATCGTCTTGGCATCTTTGGCGGCGAAGATGTCCTTCAGACCGGGAATGGCGCGATCCTCGCCGACAGCTGCGAACAGCTTACCGCCCTGGACTATCTCCTTGATCGCCTGATCGAAGGGGATCGCCTGCCATCGGTTTGAGCCGCGGGGTCCGGCTCGCTTGAGCACCTTGCGGATGCGGTAGGGATCGTAGACGGTCTGGACGGTGGCCTGGCCCTTGGGGCACAGCTTCCCGTCCACCCTCGCTGCCTGGTCGAGGGGGGTGTCGTAGCTGATCTGCGGTAGCATGTTCTGCGGGCCGTAGGGGTTCCCGTCCAGCTTGATCAGCACACCGTTCAACGTCTTGCCCTTGAAGGAGCACTGGGTGTTGCACTGGAGGCAGACGCCGTACAGCACGCTCTCGGGCTGGGCCAGACTGTATACCTCCTCGGGGCTCGGCTCGGCGCGAACCAGGGCCTCGGGCAGCAGGCCGCTTAGCAGAGCGGAGCCACCCAGGAATACACCGCCTTTCAGCAGGTCGCGCCGGCTGATCTCCTGGTCCAGCGGCTTCCTTTTCTCACTCATTCTCATGCCTCCTCGTCGGTCTTGCTAACCAGCGGCAAGTTGCTGTAGCCGATGGTGAACAGCAGGATGGCCATGGACACCACGAAGAGGCCAACCAGCCACTCGCCGCTGCTGGGTATGTACTGGAAGGAAAGACCCGCCTCCTGGTAGGCCGCCTCCAGCCCACGGATCTCCGGGATCACCTGGCCCGGAACGACGATGTCGATACGCACTGCCAGGAATGTCACCGCCATCAGGAAGCCGGCCAGACCGACCGAACCGACAGAGCGGGACCGAAAGACCAGCAAGAGGATGGGCACCAGAGAGCCGACGGCGAGGTGCACCAGCCAGAAGACCCACCAGTTGGAACCGAACAGCATCTCACGGTAGGCGCCGGCAGCCGCGGGGATGGAGGCATACAGGTTGATGGAGATCTCGGCCCACTCGAAAAGGAGATCCAGGGCGAGCAGCGCCAGGGTGATTCGGCCGAGCAGGCTCACCAGGTTGCGGAACTCGGCCGACCGGCGGGAGGGCCAGAGGGCGGCGACCACGAAGGTGAGGAGGGCCCCACCCGAGGCGAGGGCGGACACCAGGAAGAGTATCGGGTAGAGCGGCGAGTTCCAGTAGGGGCGAGCCCCGATCACACCGAACAGGGCGCCGACCCCGCCGTGGAAGGCGATGGCCAGGGGGATGCCCAGTGTGCCCAGCAGCTTGAGGACCTTCCGGTCGCGATCCCGTGCGACCGTCGAGGAATCGTAGTTGCCGAAGGAGAGCAGTCGAGCGAGGAGCCCCGCGAGACCTCGATGGCTTCTCCAGGTCACCAGGTCGGCTCGGATGGCGAACCACATCTCCACCAGGACCAGGATAAAGTAGGCGGTGTAGAGCCAGACCATCCAGGCCATCATGGAGAAGGGGTTGGGTCGGGTGTACACCTCCCAGAACCTCTCCTGGTGGCCGAGGTCGAGCCAGATGGTCAGCAGCCCCGAAACCAGGGTGATGAAGGCGGTGAAAAGCGCCAGCTTGCCGATGCGCTCCAACCGCTGAACGCCTCCGACGTAGATCAGCGAGGAGAGCAGGAAAGCGCCGGCCGAGAGGCCGATGAAGTAGATGTACATGGCCACCCACAGCCCCCACGGCACGTAGCTGCCATAGTTGGCGATTTCGTGGCCCAAGGTGAACCTTTGAACCAGTCCGTAGGTGCCGGCGGCGAAGGCGGCGGCCCACACCAGGGCCAGAACCACCTTCCAACCGTGCATGCCGCCGGACTGGCGAGTTGCCGAGATCGCTGACATCTTCACCCTCCTAGACCAGATAGTAGACCCTGGGGTTGGTGCCCAGCTCTTCCTTGAGACGCATAACGTTTGGCGAGGCGATCAGCTCGGACACCAGGCTGTCAGGCAGGTTGGCGTCGCCGAAGTAGGTGGCGCCGCCGATGCAGGTGGTGGTGCAGGCGGGCAGCATGCCCGCATCGAGCCGGTGGAGGCAGAAGGTGCACTTACGGACGTTGCCCACGGGCGAGCCCTTGGCTCGGTCCCACCGCTTGCCGTACTCGAAGTTGGCCTGCTTCTCGTAGGGCTGCTGTGCGGGCGTGCTCTTGGTGTAGTAGAAACCGGAATCGAAGGTGCGCGCCGAGTAGGGACATGCTGTGATGCAGTAGCGGCAACCGATGCAGATGTCGTAGTCGATTTCCACCATGCCGTCGGGTCGCTTGTAGGTTGCCCCCACGGGACATACCTGCGTGCAGGGTGGGTTGTCGCACTGCATGCAGGGGCGCGGGGTGAAGCGGCGCGAGACGTTGGGGTAGCTGCCGATCTCCTCCTCGATGACGGGTCGGTATACGACTCCGGGCGGGAGCTGGTTCTCCGCCTTGCAGGCGACGGTGCAGGAGGAGCAGCCGACGCACTTACGCAGGTCGATGACCATGACCCAGCGCCGCTGGTCGACCGGCTTAGCCAGGGCGCGCTGGAGACCGTTCTGCATGCGCAGCAGCAGGTTCTCAAAGTCAGGGGAGGAGGGCGCGGAGGGGACCGGAGGTGAACTCCCCGCTCCCGGGGCGGATTGGGAGGCTGTAGTTGATTGGCGTGAGCCGGCGGCCTCGGCCGCGACCGTTCTGCTGGCCGCGCCGCCGACGGCAGCCGCCGCGGCCAGCCCCAGCCACTTTAGGAAGCTGCGCCTTTCGCCGGCCGGCACCTCTTCTTCGGGGGCCGAAGCGGGCGAGGGTTGGTTGTCTGTGGTCATAGTTCGCCACCTCCTGCGAGCCAACTTGGATCCGGGCAACTGGACAGACTGAACCCGGGGCGTAGATGCCTGGGTCACGGGGGAATCGTCGTCCAAGGGAGGCCCATCGGGGAGAGTAGAATCCCGCAGACTCTGGGTGGCTCAGTGCGGGTAGTCCGCAGGCATGCGCCACCTGAGTTGCGGGATTCCCGCAAGATATGGAGACGGGGCTTAGTCCTCGGACAGGAGCCCCTGCTGGCGGGCGTACTGCACCAGCGCGCGTCGCCCGCGGACCCCCAGCTTCTCCATCAGGCGCGTCTTGTGCACCTCGACCGTCCGCACGCTGAGGTAGAGCTCGGTGGCGATCTCAGGGGTCGTGTACCCGTGGGCGATGAGGCGGAGAACCTCGGTCTCGCGCTCGGTCAGGGGCTCTATCGGGGCGGTCTGGGGGTGCTGGCGCGGCCCCCAGCTCTCCTCGACCAGGACCCGAGTTAGCGACGGGTGCAGGTATACTTCCCCGCGGACGACGGCCCGAATCGCCTGCAGCAGCTCCTGGCCCCCGGTCCGCTTCAGCGCATATCCCGAGGCGCCGGCGGCCAGGGCCTGGTGAAGATACACCGGGTCGTCGTACTGGCTGAGGATCAGAACTCGCAGTTCGGGGCGCTCCGCCTTCATCCGCCGGGTCGCTTCCAGGCCGCCGCCAGGCATGCGGACGTCCACCAGGGCGACGTCCGGGCGCAGTTCCCGCGCCTGTCGGACGGCGTCCTCGGCGTCCGCTGCCTCGCCGACCACCATCAGATCGGGCTGAGCGTCGAGGAGGCTCCCCAACCCTGCCCGAAGCACGCCGTGGTCATCCGCCAACAACACCTTGAGCTTGTTCATCGCTGTTTGCCACCAGTAGGTTGTCGGCCAGGGGCACGGTAACGAAGATCGTCGTGCCCTGGCCGGGCTGCGACTCCATAGTCAGTCGGCCGCCGACCAGCGCAGCCCTCTCGGCTATGCCGGCGAGCCCCAGCCGTTCCCTCAGAGGGGCCGAGGCAACGAGGTCTGGCTCGAAGCCGCAGCCGTCGTCCTCTACCACCGCCACCATATCGGCCCCGCGCCGTTCCAGGAGGACGCTCACCCCCCGTGCCCGAGCGTGGCGGGCGACGTTGGTGAGCGCCTCCTGGACGATCCGGAACACGGCCGTCTCGGCCGCCGGCAGGAGCCGCAGCCCGTCGACACCGACCGTCCTGAAATCGACCTCGAGGTCGTGCCGCTGTCCGTACTCCCGCAGGTAACGGCCGATCCCGGGCACCAGGCCGGCATCGTCCAGGGCGCTCGGCCGCAGCTCCACGGATAGGTGGTGGACCCCCTCCAGCGCCCCCGATGCCACTGCCCGCAGCTGGTCGGCCCGTTCCTGAGCTGCCCGCGACAGACCCGACTCTCCCGCCAGCCCCTCCAGCCCCAGGACCAACGAGGTCAGCACCTGGCTGGTGTCGTCGTGGAGCTCCCGGGCGATCCGCCTGCGCTCCTCCTCCTGGGCGCCGATGATGCTGTCCAGCAGTTGGTGCTGCACCTCCTGCTTTCTAAGCAGTTCCTCCCAGAGCCGGGCGTTCTCGATGGCCACGCCGATCTGGCTGCTGATGGCCCCCAGGATGTCCAGCTCCTCTTGAGCGAACTCCCTGCGCTCGGCCGTTGTCGCCAGGTTCATCACCCCCAGAGCCCGTCCCTTGGCGATCAGGGGCACGGTGAGGTGCCCCTGGAGGTCTTCCGAACCCAGCAGGGCACAGCGGCCGCTGGAGGCATCGACGAAGCAGGCCTGGCCGATGGCAATGGCATCCCGACACGCGCAGGCCCGCTGAGACCCGTCTGCAACCAGAAGCCGCGCCTCCGGAGGGAGTCCAACCTGCGAGCCCAGTTGCAGGGAGTCCGCGTCGCTATCGAGGAGCCAGATCCAGCCCGCCGTCAGGGAGGTCAACTGCAGAGCGCGATCCAGGGCGGCGCCCAGCACCTCCTGGAGCGTCCGGGATTGGCCCACCGCCGAGGCCATCAGGTTCAGGGCCGAGAGCTCGCGGTTCCGCCGGAGGAGCCGCTGGTTGAACTCCTCGGTCTGGGCCTGGGACCTGGACAGGCTCTCAGCCATGGAGTTGAATGCCTGCCCCAGCACGCCGATCTCGTCGCGGGTCCGCGGCCGCACCCGGGTGCCCAGGTCCCCTCGCTCCACCCCTCGGACCACACGGACCATGTCCGAGATGGGTCGGGTCAGGATCAGGGTGAGCAGATAGGCCACCCCGAGACCCACCAGGCTGACCGCTCCGGTCATCAACAGGAGCTCGCGGGTGGCCGTCTCCAGCTCTGTCTGAAGACGCCGGTCTGAGAGCCCGACCCTGGCGATGCCGGCGCGGCCATCGAAGATGGGAACGGCCGCATCCCGGACAAGCCCCTCCTGGGTGCTGAGGATCTCCAGGTGGTACCGATCCTGAGACCCGACGGCGTTCGCCTCCACCAGCTCCGCCGGCAGATGTCCACCGAAGGTGTGGACCAGGGGGGAGCCGTCGGGCCCCAGGACGAGCACGTACCGAACGTCCGGGTTGTTCTCCAGGGTGTCCCTCGCCAACTCGTAGAGGCCGAAGGTGTTGTTGGTCAGAATGAGGTCACTGGAGCGGGCGGCCAGGTCTCGGGCGATGGACACGGCCCGCTGGTCCAGCTCGCGTCCGAGGGCGGCGGCGTTGCGCTGGCGCAGCTCGTAGGTGGCTCCCAGCCCCAGGAGCAGGATGAGCCCGACCACGATGCCCATGATCTTGGTCTGGACGCCGACGCTATCGGCCAGCACCAGCAGCTTTCCGATCATCTCTGGCCCCTCACCTTCCGGAGCATCTCCCGCACGGACTCGTAGGCAGCCTGGTCGGGCACGACGAAGCGGTCGATCATCAGCCCTTCCAGGATGGTCCGCCCCCTGGGATCGGCGTCCATGCCGAGGAGGATCTTCCGCAGCCGCTCCTTCAGATCCATCGACAGGCGGGGATGCACCACCACCGGGGGTGATCCGAAGGGCTCGGAACGCCAGATCACCCGGGTGTGCTCGGCGAACTCGGGGGTTTGGGACAGCAGGTAATCGTAGACCAGGCTGTCGACCGAGGCGCCATCGACCAGCTTGTCGGCGACAGCCTTGATAGAGTTGTCGTGGCTGTAGGTGTAAACGACCCTGCGGAAGAAGCCCTCGGGGGTCTGCCCCATCTGCCAGAGGAGATAGGTGGGGACCAGCCGGCCGCTGTTGGAGTCCGGGTCGGTGAAGGCGAAGATCTTGCCTTGAAGCTGGTCGAGCCGCTCTACCGGGCTGTCGGCCGGGACGATGAGGTAGGAGCGATAGAGGGCTTCGCCCCGAACCTCCGGCGCGGCGAGCAGCTCCATCCCGAAGTCCTGCTGGCCCTGGACGTAGGCCTCGCTGCAGACGAAGGCCAGGTCGATGCCGCCCGCCCGGATCAGGTCATTCACCTCCGCGTAGCTCTTGCGCTGGACCAGCTCGACGGGGCGGTCCAATTGCGCGCCAAGGTACCGGAGGAAGTCCTGGTAGGTCTTATAGGTTTCTTTTGGGGAGATGACGCCGGCGACCGCCACTCGCAGGGGAGCGAGAACCGGCCGTGATGCCGACACGAGTTGCGGCTGCCCGGCAGCGGGGAGCAGCACTCGCTTGTACTGGGGGCCGGGGGAGCAGGCAGCGGCGAGCACCACAAGGAGCATCAGGACGAGCGACGCGACGCCCGTTCCGGGGAATGTGGGTGGGACTATCCGGCCGATGCTGTGACCCACAGTCGTTTCCTGTTGCCATGACTTGACCAGTACGCTGCTGCATTATAGCTGCGCAAGGCAACTTGGCAACAATCGCCGTAGCTCACTCCGGCTGTCGCTCCGCTCTTACCGGCTCACGAGGGCCGCCGTTGCGATCACCCCGATAGACAGCAGCAGCATCACCAGGCCCGCCACCGCCAGGATCAGGGGCGACACGTTGAAGAAGGCGCCGGCCAGCACGCTCGCCGTCTCCGCCGCCCCCAGAACCAGCAGCCAGGGAGCGGTCAAGTAGTTGGCTCGCCGGACCCTGGCTGTCTCTTCCTCGTTGTGGGGTATCCGCACCCCTACCCAGACTCGCTCGGCCCGCCTCAGCATGGTTACCCCCAATATGGAGAGACCGAGGCCGACCAGCATGTTGGTCATCAGGACAAGGATCATACCTTCTGTAATCCACCTACCGTGTGGGTTATGGCATCGCCAACGATGCTGACGATTTCGTCGATCTGCTGCTCGCTGATCACGAAGGGCGGAGCCAGCATGATCACGTCGCCCCGGACCCGGAAGAGAACGCCCTGCTCCTGTGCGTACCGCCGGATCTTCTCGCCGGCCGCCAGCGAGGCCGGCAGCGGCGTCCCCTGCTTGTCGGCTGCCAGCTCTACCGCCACCATCAGGCCGAGCCCTCGCACCTCGCCGACGCCCTCCGCCTCCTCCAACTCCTCGAGCTTCGCCTTGAGCCGCTCGCCCATGGCCGCGGCGCGCGCTACCAGCTCTTCCTCTTCCAGGATGTCGAGATTCCTGAGGCCGACGGCGCAGCAGACGGGGTGGAGGGAATAGGTGTAGGCGTGGTTGAAGCTACCCCCCGGCGGCAGGTTGCGGAAAGCCCTGTGCACTCGCTCGTTCACCATGACACCGCCCAGCGGCTGGTAGCCGCTGGTGATCCCTTTGGCGAAGGACATGATGTCGCAGTTTACGCCCCAGTGCTCCAACCCGAACATCTTGCCGGTCCGTCCGAAGCCGGTGATCACCTCGTCGGCGATGAAGAGCACGTCGTACTTATCGCAAATCTCCCGTATCTTCGGGAAGTACTCGGGCGGGGCGGTTACCACCCCTCCGCCTCCGTGCACCGGCTCGGCGATGAAGGCAGCAACGGTCTCGGGATCCTCGGCCAGGATTTGCTGCTCCAGGGTACTGGCACATGCGATGCCACAACCCGGATAGCTCTTGTGCAGGGGGCAATGGAAGCAATCGTGGGTGGGGATGTGGAAGAAGCCCCACTGGATCGGGTCGAAGTGCTGCCAGTACTGCCGCATGCCGGTGGCGACCATGGCGGCCCCTGTGGTGCCGTGGTAGCCGAGCTGGAGCGCGACGATCTTCACCTTGTCCGGCTTGCCGTTCATCTTCCAGTAGAAGCGGGCGATCTTGAAGGCCGTCTCGTTGGATTCGGCGCCCCCCGTGGTGAAGAAGGTTGCTTTCAGATCGCCCGGCGCCAGATCCGCCAGCCGGTCGGCCAGCTCGATAGCGGGCGGGTTGGACATGCCGGCGTAACCCGAGGCGTAGGCCAGGGTGCGCATCTGCTCGGCGGCGGCTTCGGCCAGCTCCGCCCGGCCATGGCCCACGTTGACGTTCCAGAGCCCGGCGAAGGCGTCTATGTACTCCTTGCCGGCCGCGTCGACGACGGTGGCGCCTTTGCCCCGGACGAGAACCAGCGGACCGGTGGTGTTGTGGGCGTGGCTGTGCATCGGATGCAGGACGTGCTCCAGATCCTTCTGAACCAACGACTCCGGTTCGTACATCGCTCCACTCCTTCGCTTAATCGGATTCTCGGCTCCGACTCCAACTAGATTTTACCTCTCGCCTCAACTCCGCCACCAGCATTCCGGCCAGGATCAGCCCGCACCCCAGGAACTCCCGCGGCCCCAGCCTCTCGCCGGCCAGCAGGTAGGCGAACAACGCCCCGAAGACCGGCTCCAGGGAGAGGACCAGGGCGGTGTGGGTGGGGGTGGTGAAGGCCTGAACCCGGTTCTGGACCGTGAAGGCGAAGGCCGTGGCGACGATCCCCATGAGGGCCGCCACCAGGACGGTGCTCCAGCCTATGGTCGCGGGCAGCGGCTCCAGCAGCGCCGTCGAGGCCGTGCCGGCCAGGGCGACCACCCCGATCTGGACGGTGGTGAGCGTCATGGTATCCATCTTGGGGGCAAACCGGCTGATGGCCACGATGTGCAGGGCGAAGGAGGCGGCGCAGCCCAATACCAGCAGGTCCCCCATCGCCAGGGTCAGATCGTCCACCAGGGAGAGCAACCCCAGCCCCATGGTCGCCAGCGATACCCCAACCATCGCCAGGCGAGAGGGGGTCTGGCCCAGCAGGAGACGCGCGAAGAGGGGTGCCAGCACGACGCATAGGCCCGTGATGAAGGCGGCCTTTGAGGCGGTGGTGTAGCGCAGCCCCACGGTCTGCAGTGCGTAGCCCCCGAAGAGGAAGACCCCTATCAGCGCGCCCGCGGCCAGCTGCTGCCGGCTGGAGCGAACCAGGGCTCGGCCCGTCAGGAGGGCCATGAAGAGGAAGGCAAAGGTGAAGCGAAGGGCGACGAAGGCCAGCGGGCCGATGTTGGCCAGTTCGTTCTTGACCACCACGAAGGTGCTGCCCCAAATCAGGGTGACCAGCGCAAGCCACAGATCGGCCTGTAGTTGCCTGCTCAACAGCTCTTGCCCTCACGCTGATTACTGAGTGACGTGGAGACGGGGTGACATGGAGAAGGGGCGAAGGTGTCGCTTCTCCCCGTCTCCCACTCTCCCCGTCACACCGTCGTGGTTTGGCTGCCTCTGCTACACTATAGGATACCATTTGATCATCGATGTGACGGGAGAAGGGTCATGGACATGCGGGACTTGGAGGCCGAAGTGCAGCGGCTCATCGGCTACGACTGCTTCGTCACCAGCGGGGTCGCCAACAAAGGGCCCTTCGTCAGCTTCAATGCCAGGCAGCGGCTGCTCCGGATCTGGATCCCCCGCCAGGGTGCCGATGCCAAGCGGATCGCGGAGATGGCCCGCTCCTACCTGTCGTCGCCTGACGAGCCGGCCTACAAGGAGATCGACTACAAGGCGAAGTAGGAGCCGGCTCCTCCCGGCGAGACCTGTTGATGGGCGGCCATCCTGGCGAACACGAGGTTCGCCCCTGCCGTCCCGTGACGGGCGCGGATTCCCGTCCCTACGTTCCCCAGCCGTGGAGGCCATTATGGCTGCCGTTACGACCCTACTCTGCTCCAGCTGCCGGCGGAGCTTCCCGGCGACGGAGGCTATCTGGAGCTGTCCGACCTGCGGCTCCATGCTGGAGCTCCAGCCGGATCCTCACCTGCTCGGCCCTGAGGGGAGATCCGAGCTGCTGAAGGCCGCGAAGGCCGGAGGCGGCGGGCGGGGCGTCTGGCGATATGCCTCCCTGATGCAGGTTGACGGCTCCGATCCGGTGACCCTCGGGGAGGGCGACACGCCGGTAGTGCCCCTCGGGGCCCTGGGGCGCCGGCTGGGGCTTGCCCGCCTTTACGCCAAGCTGGAGTACTTCGCCCCCACCGGCTCCTTCAAGGATCGAGGTGCCACCGCCACGGTGACCCAGGCCCGAGCCCTGGGGGTGACCCGCCTGGTGGAGGACTCGTCGGGCAACGCCGGGGCCTCCTTCGCCGCCTACTGCGCGGCTGCCGGCGTCGGGGCCAGCATCTACGTCCCCGCCTCGGCCCCGACCGCCAAGAAGGCCCAGATCGCGTTCTACGGTGCCGAGGTGGTGGCCGTGGAGGGGACTCGGGAGGCGGTTGCCGAGGCTGCACTGGAGCGGTGCCGCCGCGAGGAGGGCGCCTACTACGGCTCCCACAACTGGAACCCCTTCTTCCTGGAGGGGACCAAGACCTTCGCCTACGAGGTCGCCGCCCAGTTCGGTTTCGACCCGCCGGAGCAGCTGATAATGCCGGTGGGCAACGGGTCGCTCTTCCTGGGGGCCTGGAAGGGGTTCCGGGAGCTGCGGACCATGGGGCTGCTGGAGAGGCTCCCCAGGCTGAACGTCGCCCAGGCGACGGGGTGCATGCCCATCGTGGACGCCTCCATCCGGGGTCTCGATCGCACGGAGGGCATCCCCACCTACCCGACCGTCGCGGGCGGGATCTCGATCGCCCGGCCGAGCCGGGGCCACCTGATCCTGAAGGGCATGAGGGAGACCGGAGGGAGCGGCGCTGCGGTGACCGACCAGGAGATCCTGGATTACCAGCGGGCCCTGGCCTCACTGGAGGGGATCTTTTGCGAGCCAACCTCGGCCGCCGCCTTCGCCGCCCTGGCCCACCTGGTCCGGCAGGGCGCCATCGCGCCGGAGGAGAGGGTGCTGGTGGCCGTCACCGGCATGGGGCTGAAGGACACCAGCGTGTTGAGCGCTTAGAGTAGGGCGGGGCGCTCTGCCCCGCCGCGTCGCGCGTTCATAGTGCCGGGTGGCAGGGCACAGGGCCCTGCCCTACATTGGGAGCGCGGGGCAGAGCCGCTGGCTCCTACACTGTTGTTAGATCGGCTGTCTTCTGCCATCGGGCTACCTCACCCAGCAACGTCTCTCCTGCCCCCCATCGGGCCACCATCTCCACCAGGTAGCCCACCGTCCAAGCCTGAACGCGGCAGGCGTGGGCCGGGCGCCCCCAGACGTCCAGGAACTCCGTGGAGGGCGCGTCCTCGCCCTCACGGTAGACGTACAACTCTGCCGGGCAGCCCAGCAGGGCCAGGGCCCTCAGCACCGCGGTGTTCAGGGCGACAGCCTCCCCTTCCATGCCGAGCCTGCGCAGGGCGGAGGCGGCTACCCAGTTGTCCCAGGGCCAGATGGAGCCCCGGTGGTAGCGGAGGGGCGCGTAGTTGGGCGAGGAGGAGCTGAGGGTCCGCAGGCCGAAGGGGGTCCGCAGGTCGGGCCCCAGCAGCCGCCGGGCAGCCCGACGGAAGCGGCGGGGGCGTACCGGACCCAGCCACAGCCAGTGGAAGGCGTTGGAGGTGACGTCGGCCAGCGGGCGCTTCCGGGCATCCAGGGCCTGGGCGTAGCAGCCGGCCTTCGGCAGCCAGAAGCGCCGCTCGAAGCGGTCTGCCAGCCGCCGGGCCCAGGAGGATAGCTCGTCGGCGCCGGCCGGGTCCTCTTCTCGTCTCAGTGAGGCCTCTCCCATCACCGCCCGATAGCAGTAGGCCTGCACCTCGGAGTAGGCCACCGGGTAGAGGGGCATGGAGCCGCCGACGGCCAGGAGGGAATCGCGGCTGTCCTTCCAGTTCTGGTTGATCAGCGATCTACGCTCCTGGTTTCGCTGTAGGAACTCCACCAGCCCGTCGCCGTCCAGGTCCCCTCGTTCCAGGATCCAGGCCAGAGTCCGGTCCCGGGCCCCCCTCAGCTCCTCCAGAAGGCCCCCCTCTCCACCTCTGCCGGCGGCGTACTCGTGCAGTGCCATCAGGAAGAGGGGCGTGGAGTCCACGCTGGCGTAGTAGGCGCCGGGGAAGTCGCCCGACGCCCCGGGGTTGTACTCGTGGACGATCTTGCCCGGCTCCTCCTCCGTCCAGGGGTCATCCATCACCCCCTGGAGGGCCGCCAGTGCCCGGAGGCTCCCCGCGATCGGAGGCAACAGGATATGCGCCAGGGAGGGATCCAGCCGGACGGCCGACAACAGCTGGAGGGAGGTGATCAGGGAGTCGCGACCGAAGAGCCGGCCGAAGGAGTCGGAGCGGGAGCTGGCCAGCAGGAAGTCACCGGACGCTACCTCGGCGAGGCCCTCGGCGGCCATACGAACGGCGACCTCCAACTCGTGGGCAGTTGGCCGACGGGGGGTGCCCTTCGAAGATGTAGTGGCCGGCGTCTCTGCCGGCCCTTCGGTGCACTGCATGCAATCAACCCTCACCCCGACCCTCTCCCTCTGGGAGAGGGAATCGCCTCCTCACCCCGTGGCGCGAGTAATTCCGTAGCCGCCCTGCGCCAGGCGTGCGGCCAGCGGCGGGGGATAAACCCCCGCCCTACGGAAGAACGACGCAGTTAGCGATGTCTCAGACGGAAGCTGGCGATGCGACCACCCTCCAGCAGCCCGGGAGTGGGATCCGCCTCCGGCTCCTCGTCCAGCCGGCAGGGCTCCACGGAGTAATCCCCCAGGATCGCCACGGACCCGACCCGACCGCCGGGGTTGTAGACCCGGAGGATGGAGTCTTCGCCCTCCTCGGCGCCCTTCAGCGCCGCCAGGCAGAAGCTCTCCCCCTCCAGCTGCAGGGGCATCCTGGCCGGCAGCCCGGCCGGCCCGGCCACCAGGCCAAACCGGTAGTCGTGGGACCTACGCACCAACTCGACCTCTTCGAGCCCCTCGACCAGCGCCAGGGCGTACTCGAAGCGGTGGACGCCGGGGCATTGAGCCTCGGGGGTGGCGAGATGGGGCCCGGCGCCGCCGGGGCGGGTGGAGAGGTCGTCTCGGGACAGCCACCCTACGCAGCGGAGCAGGGTCAGGGCGATCTCCGTCCCCTGGGCGGTGGGGCGTGCCTCGTACTCCGGCAGCCCTCGTCCGAAGAGGGCCACGCCTCCCAACTCCACGGCCCCCAGGGTGTGGTGGGTGGCCGCCGGGGGTTCTTTCCAGTCGGGCCCGTGGACGGGAGCTCCCACCGGCCGGTGCAGCAGGGCGTAATGGCCTTCGGCCCGCACCTCCGTCGCCGGCGCCGCCGGGAACACCACCCGCAGCCGGTGGTCCTCGGCCCGGTTCTCCACGGTGGTGACGAACTCCACCCGCTCCACGCCGGCCACCAGCCGGATCTCGACCCGGATCGGGCAGGCCGCGGTGGAGCGCCGCCGCGCTCGGCGGTCGGCCCTCAGTCCGTGCGGGAGGCGCGCCTCCATCTCCAGCAGCAGGGATGCCGCGGCCGGGCCGCGCAGGCCGGGCCGCACCCGCACCCTGTGCTGCCGGCTATCCCAGGGGCCGTCGCCCTCCACGGGACAGAAGTTGTACTCGTCGCCCCGATCCGCCACGTCCTCGAACCAGTGGCCGCCGGTGAGCTTCCTTCCGCTGGCCTTGTGGATCACTTCCAGGGTGCCATCGGCCTGAACGGCAACCCGGTAGTGCTCGTTCTCTATGGCCCTGTATCCCGCCTGGTGCGCCCCCTCCCTCTGGGAGCGCCCGGAGCGAAGCCGGATGGCGGTTGCCCCGAAGCCCTCTGCCTGGGCTGCCACCAGGGCCACCGGCCCGTTGGGCTCGCGCACCACCTGGGCCGGCAGCTCGCCCGCGGGTCCCTCGGCCCGCACCGTCCTGGCGTGGGCCAGCTCGTTGGGGAGCGGCAGCTCCACCAGCCCGGCCCGCCGCCAGGGCATGAGGTTCACCGCGGTGCGGTTCACGTTGGGGCGCTCACGGTAGGACCAGATGGCCTCGCCGCCGGCCAGCTTCCAGAGGGCTTCCCGCCGCAGCCGCAGAGCCAGCTGCTCCGCGGCGTCGAATCGCCACGCCATATCCCGGTGGACCTCGTCGACGGAGCAGCCACAGATGGAGTCGTGGGGATGGTTGAGCAGCAGATGCTGCCAGGCCATCCGCAGGTCCTCCGTCGGATAGGGTGCATCCGCCACCAGGTGAGCCAGGGAGGCGGCTATCTCGGCTTCGGCCAGAGCCCGCTCCACCGCCTCGTTCCGCTGCTTCAGCGGCATTCGGGCGGAGTTCACCCCGCGCAGAACCGGCGCATCCTTCCCCTCGCACATCTCCCCCTCGTAGATCTCCAGGTAGGGGAGCCGATCGCGGATCTCGGCGACGTAGTCGTCCAGACCGGCGATGCGGAACTCGGCCTCGGGCCAGGCGAGGCCGGCGGCCGCGAGGAGCGAGGGCAGGTCGGTCTGTACCAACTGGTGGTCGGTGCCGTTGCCCGCCAGCAGATCGATCACCCCCGAGCGCTCCAGGTAGGGGGCCGCGATGTCGCGCAGCTCCTTCAGCCGGCGGAGTGCCATCTCCGGGTACTGGGCGGGATCGGTGGCTCGAACCCCGTTCCGGGTCCAGCGACCCAGGTTGTCGACGGCGCCGTAGCCATCGATTTGCCGGATCGCCAGCAGCTCGCTGCCGTCGGGGCCCCGCCATCGGAAGGCCACCCCCAGCCGATCGGAGTCGTCGCCCAACCCCCGCCAGAAGACGAAGCTGTCCATGCCGAATCCACGCACTATCTGGGGCATCTGGGCCACGTGGCCGAAGGTATCGGGGTAGTAGGCCACCGGGGTCTCCCTCCCGAACTGGCGGCACAGCTGCCGGCCCAGGAGGAGGTTGCGGACCAGCGACTCCTGGCCCACCAGGTACTCGTCGGGGAGGATGTAGGAGGGGCCGATGCGAATGCGTCCCTGCTGTATCAGGCGGGCGATCCTGTCTCTGGATTCGGGGCGGGCGGCCAGGTAGTCCTCCAACACCACCGCCTGTCCGTCCAGAGTGAAGGAAGAGAAAGAGGGATCGGCCTCCAGGGTGTCCATCAGCTCGTCGACCATGCGCACCAGCTTCAGCCGGATGACCTGGAAGGGGATGAACCACTCCCGGTCCCAGTGGGTGTGCGGGACTACCCAGAAGCGGGTTTCCGGTGCGGGCTGAGCGAGGCGAAGCTCTGCCTCCCCCTCGCCACGAACAGCTGTCGTCGGCCTATCCATGTAATGTTCCCTCGATTCAGAGCACGAAACCACGCGTGCTACCGCCACATCACGCAAGGTTTGCGGATGGCGAAGCGGCAGCCCGAGTGGCGTGGGAGAAGCAGCGCATGAGCGGCTAGCCAGCGCTAACGCCAGCATACCAGCTGTACATAAGGGGGTCAAGGTCTATAGAAGAAGCGGGAATCAGGACCCCCTCCCCGTTTTCGGAGAGGGGGTAAGGGGGAGAGGTCTGCTGGGCGCGTACGATACGCCCCTACTTGAAGCCAAAGAGCCTGGCCAAAGCGCCCGGCTTGGCCTCCTCGGCCTCCTTGGTCTCCCAAGGCTCCTTGGGGGGAGGTGGCGTGAATTCCGCTTCTACCACGTCGACCAACCCGCCCTTGATCAGACGGTAGGCTACCTGGCGCACCGCGAATTCATCCAGCCCCAGTCGGTGGGCGACCTCCTTGAGGGGGATGCTGCCGGCGAGGCTGGCGACCATCCGCCACTCCTCCAGGCTGAGGCAGATCTCCTTCAGCTGCTGCCTCGGCTCGGGCAGTAGCCGGAGGGGCTGTTCCAGGCTGGGTACGTAGGAGGTGACGAGCTGCCATTCCTCCAGGTAGCCGCGTCCCTTTTCCAGGACGGGACCCAGCTCGGTGGTGGCCAGGATGTCTTCCTCGGCCGGTGAGGCATCCACGTCGAACCGGAAGCTCCCCTCGGGCCAGGTCAGCAGGGAGTAGAGGTCGGCCAGCGCTTTCTCACGAACGAACTCCACTATCTGCTCTCGGGAAAGCCGCCCCTGATCCTCCAGGAGGAGGCCCACCGCCTGCTCCGATGGCGGCGTCTCGGAGCTGATCAGCTCGTACTGCTCTTTGTCGATCCGTCCCGCTCGATACAGAAGGGTTGCCAGGCCCTCGGAGCGAGACTCGGGCGGTCTGACCTTGGTCATCTGCCCGTTGTCGAAGTAGATGGTCGCGCTTTCGCCGGCCCGTTGCAGGGTCAGCGCGCCGGTCTTGTGGGTCACCTGGACCAGGGTAAGAAGCTGGAGAAGGCCGAAATCCTTGAGGTCTCCGCTCAGTGCCACTGCTCCCCATAACCTCCGAGCCTGTAGGGTGGGCCGAGCCGAGGGCATTATACTATGGAACTTCCCCTGGTCAAGCGACAGACCTATTCAAAGGCCAGATTGTGCCGTACTATTTGGAATAGCAGCGATGTACAGGGCTGCATCTCCTGCCTCGCGAATCTCTGCCGCTCGGCTCCTATGGAGGATGCTCTGGTGGGTCTACGACGAATCCGGGCACAGGCGTCTCCTGGCAACGGCAAGGTCAGGCGGCCGCCGAAGAGAAGTGCCAGAGAGACGCTGATGGTGTCGGTAGCCTGGGTGGCTGCTACCCTCAACTCGGAGCACGATCCGGAGAAGGCGCTGGAGCTGATCTGTCGTGAAGCCCTTACCCTCTTCGCTGCCCACACGACGATCCTCTGGGAACCCCAGGATGACCAGCTGGTGGCGACGAACGCCCAGGGGGTTCTTAGCCAGCAGATCCAAGGTTACCGCATCCCCATCGACGATCCCGATACCTTTGCCTGCCGCTGTTTCCGGGAGCAGGCGCCGATCCTCGAAAACGAGCTGTTGGGGGGGAGAGAGGGGAACCGGGTGATGGCGCAGATGGCGCCCGCGGTGGCGGTACTGTGCGTCCCACTGATCCATCGGGATGAGGTTCTGGGGGTGCTGGGGCTGCGGGATTGCGAGGATCCCTACCGCTACACCGAGGCCGACCTGGAGGCAGCCTCACTCTTCGCGGATCTGGCAGCGGTGGCCGTCGCCAACGCCCGACTCCAGGAGGAGGCCGAGAAGCGGGCGCGAGAGGCAGCCGTGCTCAACAGGATCGGCCAGATCGTTGCTTCCGGCCGGGACCTGGCGGAGACCTCGGAGGCTTTTGCCCGAGAGCTGCGCAACCTGCTGTTCTTCCACCGGGTGGCCATCGCGGTGCTGGAGGGCGACGAGCAGTACAGGGTGTTCCTGGCCACCGGGATGGATGCTAGCGAGTTCCGCCCGGGCGCGGTCGGGGCGCTGGCCGGCTCCGGCGTGGAATGGGTGGTCAGATGCAGGCAGCCCCACGTGATCTACGATCTGGAGCTGGAGCAGGCCTTCCCCTCGGATCGCGCCTATGCCGCCGCCCGCATGCGCTCCGTAGTCCGGGTGCCGCTGATCGAGAGGGGAGAGGCTCTCGGCGCCCTCACCCTGGTCTCGGCATCGCCGGGCGCCTATGGGACGCGAGAGGTCGGGCTGCTGGAACAGGTGGCGGGACAGATCGCCGGGGTGTTCGCCAATGCTCAGATGGTCGAGGTCGAACGGGGCCTGGTGGCCCGGCTTTCCTCCCTTCATCGGGTGACCGACGCGGCGCTATCTACCCTCGACCTGGACAGCCTGCTGGATTCCCTCCTGGAGCGATGCATCGAGATCGTGGGGGCAGACAGCGGGATCATCCTGCTGCTGGACGAGACCGGCGAGGAGCTCACCGTTCGGGGCGCTCGATGGATGCCGGAGGAGGGGCCCTGGGAGATCCGGCGCAGGCTGGGGCAGGGGATTTCGGGCAAGGTGGCCCTGCAGGGGGTGCCCCGTCTCATCCTCGAGGTGGACGAGGAGGATCCCGCGGACGTGGTCGTCACCCAGCGGAGGGGCATCCACTCGGTGCTGGCGGTGCCGCTGAAAGCCCGAGGGAAGACCATCGGCGTCTTCCGTCTGGAGAGCCGCCGGCCCGCTCACTTTCACCAGGATCAGATGCGGTTGATGGAGGTGGCGGCCGAGAGAATGGCCCTGGCCATCGACAACGCTCGTCTCCTCCAGGAGGCTCGCGAGCGGGCCACCCACGAGACCCTGATCCACCACATCGCCTCGGCCATAGGCTCTTCTCTCGACCTCAATCAAGTCATGGACAGGGCCGTGCAGGAGCTGTTGCACGCGACTGAGGCTTCGCGGTGCCTGGTGGTCCTGAGCGACGTTAAGAACGAGATTGTCCAGTGGCAATGGGAGGCCTGTGCTCCCGAAGTTGCCCCCTCGGCGTCGGTGCAGATCCCCTGGGGGAATATGCCTGTGCGGGCGATGCTGATGCGGTCGGGGCCCGCGGCTATCAATGATATGGAGAGCTTCCCGCTCGTTGAGGACATGCGGAAGGTAATGGATGAGCTGGGTGTGAGATCCCTGCTGGTCGCTCCCCTGCTGCGAGGAGACGAGCCGGTCGGGATGGTGATGCTCCAGCAAACCGACCGGCCCCGCCAGTGGACCCGGTGGGAATCGGAGCTGGTCCGATCGGTTGCAGCGCAGCTGGTGGTGGCGGTGCAGAACGCCCGTCTCTACGGCGAGACCGACGAGAGGATGAGGGCCCGTGTGCGGGAGCTGGGGAGCCTCCTCCGGCTCGGTAAGGCGGTGAGCGAGCAGCTCAGCCTGGACGTGGTGATGGAGCGGGCCGTGGAGGAGGGTGTCAGGGCGCTCAACGCCGACCGCTGCACCCTGACCACCATGGACTGGGGACGGCGGGTCCTGACGGTGAGGGCCGTCTCCCACCGAACCGGTGACGTTGGAAACGGGGTTGGGATAGAGCTGCGTCTGTCCGATTTTCCCCACTCGGCGAGGGCCATGGCCAACCGTGAGACTACCGTTCTCACCGTGGGCCACGACACGGTGTCGCGAGCAGAAGAGGCGCTGCTTCGGAGCCTGGACATGGTGACGGCCATCGTGGTGCCCCTGGTCGTCGGTGATCGGGCCATCGGCACGGCCTTCTCCGGGCGAAAAGGGGACAAGCCCGCCTTCTCCGAGGACGAGGTGGCGCTGGCTCGGGCCATGGCAGGACAGGTTGCGGTGGCCATGGAGAACGCCCGATTATTCCAGGAGGTGCAGGCCCAGAAGGCCCGAACGGATGCGCTGCTGGCCTCCATGAGTGAAGGAGTCTGCGCCACCGACGGGGACAAGCTCATCACTGCCGTTAACCCCTGGTTGGAGGCGATGGTGGGGCGCCGGGCCGAGGATATGGTGGGTAAGCGGTGCCGGGACCTGCTGCGGCATACCGACGAGGAGGGCAACTCCCTGTGCCAGACCGCCTGTCCACTCCGGGAGGCGTTGGGCCAAGGAAAACCGACGGACCCGACCCTGATGTTCGCCCAGACAGCCTGGGGCGATTGGATTCCCACCATGGTGAGTGTGGCCCCCATCCGCAACGAGTTGATGGAGATCATCGGCGCCGTCTCGGTCTCCCGCGACGTCAGCCGAGAATGGCAGATGGACAAGCTGAAGTCCAACATCATCTCCGTGGTGTCTCACGAGTTCCGCACCCCCCTCACCAGCATCATTGGCTTCTCCGAGCTGTTGGTTACTCGCGACCAATCGGAGGAGGAGCGAAAGAGCTGCGCCGAATACATCTACAACGAGGGGTTGAAGCTGGAGGCGTTGGTCAACGACTTCCTGGACGTCTCCCGTCTCGATGCCGGCCGGGTGATGCTAAACCCCGAGCCCCTGGAGGTGGCCGTCGTGGTGGAGAACAGCCTTGGCGCTGCACGTCCCCGGACGGCCGAGCATCAACTGCTGGCGGAGGTGCAGGAAGGGCTTCCACTGGTGGAGGCGGATCCCGAGCGGCTGGCGCAGGTGATGGAGAATCTCCTCTCGAACGCCACCAAGTACTCGCCTGCTGGGGCGGAGATCGTGGTGCGCGCCAGGGCGGGGCGGGAAGATGGCGACGGCGGCATCCGGATCGACGGGGACCCTCGGGGACCGTGGGTGGTCTTCTCCGTGGAGGATCACGGCTATGGGATCCCCGAGGATCAGCTTCCGGACATCTTCACCCCCTTCCACCGGGTTCAGGGGGAGTTGACCCGGCGCATTCGGGGCACCGGGCTGGGGCTGTCCATCGTCAAGAGCCTGGTGGAGCTTCACGGCGGAAAGGTGTGGGTGGAGAGCCGGGTCGGGGTGGGCAGCAAGTTCCACGTCGCCCTGAAAGCTATCAGCTGATAGCTGACTGCTGATAGCTGATAGCTACCTGCTCCGTTTCCTTGCGGCGGCCGGTGGGGAGTTGTAGAATCCCTCGTGACAGAAGGCTAGGAGAGCTTCTTGCCGAGAGCGTGCCGAGGGTAGTATCGTCCCAGGTTGGGGCGGTGAGGTCGGGCGTTCTAGGGGCGGTCAACCGCTGGACAGCAGCTCCGGAGATATGCCGACGATACGAGCCATTCGCCCCACGGACTTTGTGTCGCTGATATCCTTCTTCCGTCACGATGCCCGCTGCGAAGTGACGGCCCCCCTTTGGCCCGACGTATGGGAAGAATCCAACGGCCGTGGTCGCTGGAGCTTCCTATCCAAGCTGATTACACGGGGCAGCGGCTCCCAGGTCTGGCTCTCCTCGAACGGGGGCCACGTGCGAGGTCTCGCGATCGCCCATCCCAGGGCAGGGAAGCTGGCCTGGGACGTGGAAGACCTCTTCGTGGCCGAGAACGATCATTCGGCCGGGGTGGACCTGCTGGAGCACCTGGCCGCGGAAGCGGCACGGCGAGGGGCCAGGAGACTCTTCCTGGTCACCCGTGTGGACGGCGACATGGCTCGGATCGCCAGCCACGCCGGCTTCGTGAACTACACGTCCGAGACTCTCTACTCCGCGCGGCTGCCCTCGGCCATCAGCGACGGCGGACTCCGTCGGGCGCGGCCCCGCCTTCGCCAGGACACTCCGGCACTTTTCCAGCTTTACAACGCCGCGGTGCCCTGCAACGTGCGCAGCGCGGAGGCGATGACCATCGACGAATGGTTGTCGCTGGAGCGGGGGGGCAGGCTGTGGACGCCGAGCCTGGGGGGGAGCCGGCAGCATTTCGTTTGGGAGAGCGGAAACAGCCTGGCGGGGTGGCTGCACATCACCTTCGGCAACAAGAGCCAGCACCGGGAGTTGCTGGTGCATCAGGGCGAGCGGGCGGCCACCGAGGAGATGCTTCTCTATTCCCTGAGCCAGACCAGCACCCGGGCATCGGTCTACGTCACCTTGCGGGATTACCAGCCCGAGCTGGCCTCCCTGCTGGAAGCCCGGGGCTTCATACCGGCGGCCGACTACCTGGTCTTTGCCCGGCAGCTGGCGGTGCGGGTTCACGGCCGGGCCCTGGTGCCGGCGAGGGCGTAACCGGGAGATTTGGAGTGCGGTGGCCGGCTGGCAAGCTTTATGCGCCTCCCAATCGGGCTGATCGATCGCCCGCTTTCGTCGCTCTGGAGCGACGGGGGCAGCGGGGCAACGCTGGCCCTTTGAGGTTGAACGGGATGCATATGGAAGAGTTGCATCAAACGACTGCGCAGCAGGCGGTCACGGACGACATCGACGCCCTTCTGGACGCCCTTCCCCCTCACATCAGCGATCCCCTCAAGGCCGCAGGCAACCGAAGCGCCCTGCTGGAGGTTGTCATGGACCTGGGACGTCCTCCGGAGGCCCGGTTCCCCGACGAGGAGACCATCTTGAGCCCCCACGACGTCACCGAGGAGGATCTGGACTACGTTATCGAGCGGATAGGGGCCTTTGGGGACGACAATCGGGCCGGGATCGAGCGCACCCTTCACCGCATCTCGGCCATTCGCAACCGCTCCGGCAAGATCATCGGGCTCACCTGCCGGGTGGGGCGGGCCGTCTTCGGGACCATCGCGGTCATTCGCGACATGGTGGAATCGAGCAGGAGTATCCTGCTGTTGGGCCGCCCCGGCGTTGGCAAGACCACCATGCTGCGGGAGGTGGCCAGGGTGTTGGCCGACGAGTTCCGCAAGCGAGTGATCATCGTGGACACCTCCAACGAGATCGCCGGTGACGGGGACATCCCGCACCCGGCCATCGGGCGGGCGCGACGGATGCAGGTGGTTACCCCCAGCATGCAGCACGCGGTGATGATCGAGGCGGTGGAGAACCACATGCCTGAAGTCATCATCATCGACGAGATCGGTACGGAGCTGGAAGCTGCCGCGGCTCGCACCATTGCCGAGCGCGGGGTCCAGCTGGTGGGCACGGCCCACGGCTACACCCTGGACAACCTGATGATGAATCCCACCCTCTCCGACCTGATAGGCGGGATCCAAAGCGTCACCCTGGGCGACGAGGAGGCCAGGCGCAGGGGCACGCAGAAGTCGATCCTGGAGCGGAAGGCTCCGCCCACCTTCGACGTGGTGGTGGAGATCATCGATCGGGATCGAGTGGCCGTTCATGCAAGCGTGGCCGAGGTGGTAGACTCCATCCTGCGGGGGAACCCCGTGGTTCCCGAGGAGCGCTACCGGACGCCGGACGGGGAGGTGCACATCGAGCGACAGCGGGCCCTGCGGCCGGTGCCGGCCGAGCGGGTTGGTGCCGCCCGTCCGTCGGCGGCCGCGGAGCGGGCCGCGCCGGCTCCGGCTCCCTTCGTGGGACGGCAGAAGGCCGAAGGGAAGCCCGCCCGGATATATCCCTTCGGCATCAGCCGGGATCGGCTGGAGAACATGATCCACTCGCTCAGGCTTCCCGTGAACATAGTCCGAGATCCCGGTTCCTCGGATGTGGTGCTCACCTCCAAGAACTATTACCGGCGGAAGCCCCAGGCTCTTCGGGAGGCCGAGGCGGCGGGGATCCCCGTCTACGTCATCAAGAGCAACACCGACGCCCAGATCGAGGGGGCGCTGATCAACATCTTCGAGCTGGAGACGGCCGACCCTACGGCCTACGCCCTCCAGGAGGCCGAGGATGCGGTGTCCCAGGTGCTGGCCAGCAACAAGCCCGTGGAGCTATCGCCTCAGAGCGCCTACATCCGCCGGCTGCAGCACCAATTGGCCGAGCAGTACAATCTGGCCAGCCGCAGCAAGGGCAGGGAGCCCTATCGGCGGGTAAGAATCTTCAAGGCAGAGCAGGAGTAAGTGGGGGCATTTCTGGTTTTCGAGGGCCCGGAGGGTGGCGGGAAGTCCAGCCAGGCCAGGGCGTTGGCCGATCGGCTCACCGGGGTGGGCTACCCTGTGGTCCTCACTCGGGAGCCCGGCGGCACGCCGCTGGGGGACGCCATCCGGCAGATCCTTCTCCCCGCCACCTCCGTGGCCATCTCCCCCAGGAGCGAAGTCCTTCTCTATAGCGCCTCGCGGGCGCAGCTGGTGGAGGAGGTAATCTGCCCGTCGCTGGACCAGGGGCAGGTGGTGGTATCCGATCGCTTCAGCTACTCCACCATCGCCTACCAGGGTTACGGCCGCGGCCTGGGGGTGGAGCCGGTTGCCTCGGTGGTCCGCTTCGCCACCGGCTCCCTGGAACCCGACCTGATCATCCTGCTGGACCTGGAGCCTCGGGTGGGGCTGGAGAGGAAGCGGGGCGATTTCCTGGCCGGCAGCACCGAGGAGTGGAACCGCTTCGAGGAGGAGGAGCTGGCCTTCCACCAGAGGGTGCGGGAGGGCTACCTGGCGATGGCCAAGGCCGACCCGGAGCGTTGGCTGGTGCTGGACGCTTCATTGCCCTTTGGGACACTTCAAGATAGAATTATGGAGACAGTGTCCATCCTGCTGGACCGTAAGCGGGTGCTGCGGCGGCCGGCGTAGCGACGGGAGGAGAGGATGAAGCTGGTCGTGGCCATCGTGCAGAGGGAGGATGCCGGCACCCTTATCGATGCGCTCACGGAGAAGGGATATCGGGCCACCCGGATCAATACCGCCGGCGGCTTCCTGAAGGAGGGGAACGCCACGGTCCTGGTAGGGGTTGAGGACCCGGCGGTCGATGAAGTTCTCTCCCTGGTGGAAGCCAGCTGCAACACTCGGACCCAGTACATCAACCCTCTCCCGCCGGTAATGGAGCCTGGCGAGTTCTACATGCCGTATCCCGTTGAGGTGCAGGTAGGCGGAGCCACGGTCTTTGTCCTGAACGTGGAGCGCTGCGAGCGGCTCTAGGGAGACCCCATTCTTCCCTCTCCCTTTGGGAGAGGCGTGGACCGGCCACAGGGCAGGTCCGCGGGGTGAGGGCTGAAGTCTGGCCTCGAGCCCCATAGCCTCTGCTTATCCCCTTTCCGTTGCGTAGAGAGGATCAGCTTGACCGGAACGGTTCTCAATGTGTCCACGGTCCTGCTGGGTGGGACCGTGGGGGCGCTTGTTGGCGAGCGGCTGCCGGATCGCTTCAGGGAGACGGCGCTGCACGCCATAGGCCTGATGACCCTTCTAATAGGCTTCCAAATGGCGCTCGGCACTCGGAGCGCCATCATCGTGCTTGGAAGCGTTGTGATCGGAGCCCTTCTCGGCGAGGCGGCAGGGATCGACGATGGCCTGAAAGCCCTGGGCGATTGGGTGGAGGCGAAGGTTCAAGAGATTAGCGCTGGCGCGAATCGTGCAACAGTTGCAGGGGGACGAGGCAAAGGTGAGTCCCTCTTCAGCAAGGGTTTCGTTACCGCTAGTCTCGTGTTCTGCGTCGGCCCCATGACCATTCTAGGTTCCTTTCAGGATGGCCTCACCGGCGTCTACGACACACTGGCGGTGAAATCCGTGCTTGATGGATTCACGGCAGTGGCACTGGCATCCTCCCTTGGATGGGGGGTGGTTCTCTCCTCCGCTGTGGTGCTGGTCTATCAGGGCGCGTTGACCCTGGGTGCGGTATGGGCGAAACCCCTCCTTTCTGAGTCCGTGGTGACAGAAATGACGGCCGCCGGTGGGCTCCTCATCGTGGGTATCGGGCTGAACATCCTGGGAATCACCAAGATCCGGGTCGCCAACATGTTGCCTGCTCTGGTGATAGCCCCGCTGCTGGTGGCGCTAGTAGGCCCCAGGTAGAACCTTGGAACGTGGGAGTAGCCGATGACCAAGTACATTTTCGTCACGGGTGGTGTGGTGTCCTCGGTGGGAAAGGGGATCACCGTTGCCTCGTTGGGCCGGATCCTGAAAAGCCGCGGCATTACCGTCTCCGTCCAGAAGCTGGATCCCTACATCAACGTCGACCCGGGCACCATGAGCCCCTTCCAGCACGGAGAGGTGTTCGTCACCGACGACGGTGCCGAGACCGATCTGGACCTCGGCCACTACGAGCGGTTCATCGACGTGAGCCTCACCCGTGCCAGCAACGTCACCTCCGGCCAGATCTACAAGAGCGTCATCGGTCGGGAGCGTCGCGGAGATTTCCTCGGTGGCACCATCCAGGTGATCCCCCACATAACCAACGAGATCAAGGAGCGGATCACCCGGGTTGCGAAGCAGACGGGCGCCCAGGTGGTCATCGTCGAGGTAGGGGGCACGGTGGGCGACATCGAGAGCCTGCCCTTCATGGAGGCGATCAGGCAGATGCGGCGGGACGTCGGGGAGGACAACGCCCTGTACATCCACCTGACGCTGCTCCCCTACATCGGCTCGACCCACGAGTTGAAGACCAAGCCCACGCAGCATTCGGTCAAGGAGCTTCGGGGCATCGGCATCCAGCCCGACGTGATCGTGTGCCGGTCCGACTACCCGGTTAGCGACGAGCTGAAGGAGAAGATCGCCCTCTTCTGCAACGTGGAGAAGCGGGCGGTGGTTCCCCTGGAGACCGTTCCCAGCATCTACCAGGTCCCCCTGATCCTGGAGGAGGCCGGGCTGGGCGATTTCGTGGTGGAGCGGCTGGGGTTGCCCGATCGCAAGGCCGAGCTGGCCGAGTGGCAGGCAATGGTGGAGGGGAGCCAGCAGCTCAAGGACGAGATAATAGTGGGGGTGGTCGGCAAGTACGTGGGGCTGCACGACTCCTACCTGAGCGTCAAGGAGGCCCTCTTCCACGCCGGCCTTCACGAGAACCGGCGGGTGCGCCTCGTCTGGATCGACTCGGAGGATCTGGAGCGGGAGGGGGACGACCGCCTCAAGGAGTTGAACGGCATCGTGGTGCCGGGCGGTTTTGGGTATCGAGGAGTCGAGGGGATGATCCAGGCCGCTCGCTACGCCCGCGAGCACGACATCCCCTACTTCGGGCTGTGCCTGGGCATGCAGATCATGGTGATAGAGCTGGCCCGGTACGTGCTGGGTACCTCCGAGCCGAACAGCACCGAGTTCAACATGTTCAGCGGCCATCCGGTGATAGACCTGCTGCCGGAGCAGAGGGATGTGGGGGATAAGGGAGGCACCATGCGGCTTGGCCAGTACCCCTGCCAGTTGATCCCCGGCACCAGGGCCGGCGATGCCTACAACACCAACAACATCATCTTCGAGCGTCACCGGCACCGCTACGAGTTCAACAACGATTACCGGGAGTTGCTGGGGGTTGCCGGCCTGGTCTTCAGCGGCCTCTCCCCCGATGGCCGCTTGGTGGAGATCTCGGAGTTGGCCGGGCATCCCTGGATGCTGGGCACCCAGTTCCACCCGGAGTTCAAGTCGAGGCCGAACCGGCCTCATCCCCTGTTCGCCGCCTTCATTCGCGCCTGCAAGGTTAGCCTCCGAGAGGGCGACCAGAGGCCGTTGCCCCTCGAGAGAACGATAAGCTGAGGAGAGTTCAAGCGATGGAGCTGTTCGTTGACACGGCCGACATCAAGGAGATTGAGGAGGCCGTTGGCTGGGGAATAATCAGCGGCTGTACCACCAATCCTACCCTGGTGTCGGTGCAGGGCAAGGTGGACTTCAAGGGCCACATCCAGCGGATCTGCGAGTTGGTCCAGGGTCCGGTTAGCGCCGAGGTTGTGAGCCTGGATGCCGAGAGCATGATCAAAGAGGCCCGGAATATCGCCACCTGGTCCCCCCACGTGGTGATCAAGATCCCCATGACCTGGGAAGGGATCAAGGCCACCAAGGCCCTCTCCCGAGAGGGCATCAAGACCAACGTGACCCTGGTGTTCTCCCCCAATCAGGCGCTGCTGGCTGGTCTGGCGGGAGCCACCTACGTTAGCCCCTTCCTGGGCCGACTGGACGACGCCGGCCACGATGGCATGGCGGTCGTCGGCGAGATAGTGGAGGTCTTCCGGAAGAGCGGCATCACCACGAAGGTGCTGGCCGCCAGCATCCGGCATCCCCTCCACGTGGTCCAGGCCGCCAAGATCGGGGCCGACGTGGCTACGGTGCCTTTCAAGGTCCTGAAGCAGATGGTCAAGCACCCGCTCACCGACGTTGGGATCGAGCGGTTCCTCAGCGATTGGAAGAAGGTAACCGGTTAAGCCACCAGCTATCAGTCTGAAGGAGAGGCTGATAGCTGTTAGCTTCTGGATATGTAGGGCAGGGGTTTATCCCCTGCCGCCCGGCCCTGCCGTCGCTCGGGGCGGCGGGGGACAAGCCCCCGCCCTACGTCATGGATTTGCCGCACGCACCACTCAATTGAATAGGGAGGTTGTTCATGGGCCAGCCTATAGGTCGCAACCTTGGTTTCGATCTGGTGCGGGTC
>JAJZRD010000248.1 GCA_021845945.1 Chloroflexota bacterium | reverse complement strand
GACGTCGTCCACCCGCATCCCCAGGATGTAGTAGGAGCGCATATCGGCGATGACCCCATAAGGAAGAAGTGAAGGCAGGGGCGAGACAGGCGGCGACATTATAGCAGCCATTTGGAGTGCTGCGGCAAGCCGCAGCACTCCAAGTCAGCCGCTCCAAAGTTGTTCGGCGCGCTGCCGTAATGCTATCATTCTCGCCTGCCCTCATCGGGCACAGGAGCGATGGATTGGCTTCCCTCGTCACAGGCATCGGGTACATCGGCGCACGGTTGGTCGAGATGCTCCTCGACGCCGGAGAGACCGTCGTCGGGATGGACAACCTCTTCTCCACCGATCCCTCGGTCCTCCATCGCCTGGCCGAGCGCCCCGGCTTCCTCTTCAGGGAGGGGGACGTGGCCGAGGAGGCAGCGGTCCGGAAGACTTTCGCCTCCGGCGTTCCCATCGACACCGTCTACCACCTTGCCGCGCAGGCCAGCGCCCACCCCTCGGCCGCGCCGATCCGCTACTCCGAGGAGAGCAATCTGATCGGCCCCCGGGTGGTGCTGGAGCGGGCCTGCGAGGCCGGCGTCTCCACCTTCATCTTCGGCGGATCCATCCAAGTGTACGGCCGGCGGGTGGTGGGTAAGATCGAGGAATCGACCCCCTACGGCCCGATCCTGGACATCGCCCACCTCTCCAAGGCCTACGTCGAGAAGCTTATGGAGATGTTCGCCCACACCCGTGGACTCCGCTGTGTCTCCGCCCGCCTGGCGCTGGTCTACGGCGTCAGCCCGGTGATGAAGACCGACCCTCGCTTCATGACGGCCCCCAACAAGTTCTGCCGGCAGGCCGCCCTGGGCGAGCCGCTGCGGGTGGATGCCACGGCCTTTCACCCCACCAGCATGATCCACGTGGACGACGCCTGCCGGGGACTGATGGCCCTGGCGCGATGGCAGCGAGAGGGCTACACCCCGGTGAACCTGGTGGGGGAAACGGCCTCGGTCGCCCAGGTGGCGATCCTGGTGCAGCGGCTGGCCGCCCGGCGGGGTCTGGAGGTCCAGCTGAGCCTGCCGGAGCAGCGACCATCCACCGCGGAGTGCTCCTTCGCTTCGACCCTGGCCAAGGACGGGTTCGCGCCGAAGATATCCCTGGATGAGGGGCTCGGGCAGGTCCTGGACCACTTCGTGGCCGGTCCCGACCCCGGTGAACGTAGGGCGGGGGCCTGTCCCCCGCCGCCCGGCGTTCGTGATGCGGGCCCCGGCGGCAGGGCACAGGGCCCTGCCCTGCACCCCACCCACAGCCCTCACCCCGTGAACGTGCCAGAGGGAGAGGGAGGTGACCATCAATGAAGGTCCTGGTCACTGGAGGCACCGGCTTCATCGGCACCCACCTGGTGAAGGCCCTGCTGGACCGTGGGCACCAGGCCATCACCCTGTCCAGGCGTCCCAGCGGTCTGCCCGGCGTGGAGCACCACGGCCTGGAGGTGGACGGCGACCAGGCCCTCCATCTGGCCTCCAGGGTCGACGCCATCGTCCACCTGGCAGCCCTCTCCAACGCCTCCGCCTCCTACCAGGACCCGCTCCTGTACAACCGGATCAACGCCCTGGGTACCCTGACGATGCTGGAGGGCGCCCGTCTGGGCGGGGGCAGGATCGTTTTCGCCTCTTCGCAGCGGATCTACCGTCCCGTTCGGGAGCCGATCCCCGAGGACGGGCTGATAGAGCCCCAGGACCCCTACGGATATAGCAAGCTGTGCGGCGAGCGGTGGATGGAGATGTACGCTCGCCTCTACGGGGTCCACACCGTCACCCTCCGCTTCTTCTCCGTCTACGGCCCGGGACTGGTGATCTCGGGCGGAGCCAGCGGGGTGGCGGGGATCTTCGTCGGGAAGGCGCTGAGGGGCGAGCCGCTGGTGGCTCACACCAACCAGAGCCGCGACCTCACCTACGTCTCCGACGTGGTCCAGGGGATCCTGCTCGCCCTGGAGAAGCCGGCACCCGCCGGGAGTTGTTACAATGTGGCCACGGGGGTCGGTACGTCCATGGAGGAGCTGGCCGAGATGTCCTGCCGGGTCACCCACTCGCGCTCTCGGATCCGGGTGGAAAGCTCCGCCGGCTTCGGCTACCTGGTGGCCGACATCTCCAGGGCTCGCGGCGAGCTGGGATACTCGCCTCAAGTCGATCTCAAAGAAGGGTTAGAAAGATACGTTGCCTGGTACCGCGCCCATGGCTAAGCTGCTGTTGAAGGGCCGCCCCACGGAGGCCCAGCTGGCCGATCGGTTGGCGGAGCCGCTCCCCGACGGCCTGGAGCTCTATCTGGATGCCGAGGATCTGAAGGACCCGGGCGAGCTGGATCGGTTGGCCCGCCGGCTGATGGATCTCCGGCCCCACCCCCAATTCGCCTACGTGGTGGAGGGACCCCTCCGCTCGCTGGACGGATCCTTCTTCGACCTCAGCGTGAACGGCGAGGCCAATCGCGAGTGCCTGCGGCGCATAGCCTGCCTCGCCCAGGGCATCGGGGCCGAGGCGGTGCTGATCCACGCCATCACCCCCATGAAGCTGGACGCCCCCCTCAGCGACGCGCTGCGGCGGTCCAAGCTGGAGGCCAGCCTGCCCCTTGTGGGCCACTACGTCCGGTTGGCCCAGGAGCGGGGGCTGGTCCCGCTCCTGGAGAACATCCCTCCTGTGGCCCGGCAGCGACAGGGCGCCTGCATGGTCACCCCCGTAGGCATGAGCGCCCAGGACCTGGTCTACTTTGCGACCAGATTCCCCGGCCTCGGGGCCACCGTGGATCTCTCCCACGCCGGGCTGTTTCTGAATGGACTGGGGATGGACCCAGCCGGCGTGGATCCGGAGCTGGCCCCGCTGGTGGCCTACCTCTCCAGCCTCGACGATAGCCACGAGATGGAGGACTACCTGAAGGCCGTCGAGCCCTACCTCTTCGAGGTCCACGTCTCCAACGCCCGAGGGCTGCTGGAGGAGGGACTGCCCTACGGCGACGGCGACCTGGACCTGGACGCCCTCGCCGTCCGGCTGGCTCGCTCGGTCCGGTACCTGGTCACGGAGACCATAGAGCCCGACCCCGACCGGGCCGTCTGGATGCGGGAGGCCCAGCGTAGACTGAAGGCGGCCCTGGACAGGGTGCCGGAGATACCCCCCTGCTGCGCCCTCTTCCGGGAGGCCAGCCGATGACCGATCCTCTGTCGCGCTTCTCCCAGGAGGAGCTGCTGGGCCGCCCCTCGCCGCCCATGGGGTTGGTGGGTGCCGAGGAGCTGATCGCCGGCCGCCGCGTGGCCGTGACGGGCGCCGCCGGATCGGTTGGTGGACCCCTGGTCCAGCTGCTGGCCGGCCTCCGCCCCGCGTCGCTGCTGCTGATCGATCACCACGAGCACAGCCTCTTCCGGCTGCGGCAGGAGAGCGCCCAGCGGCTGGCAGCCCCCGCCCGGTGGATCCTGGCCGACGTGCGGGACCGCCGGAAGCTGGAGAGGATCTTTAGCGAGAACCGGCCGGAGGTGGTGTTCCACCTGGCCGCCTACAAGCACGTGCCGCTAGGAGAGGAGAACCCGGACCAGACGGTGGAGGTCAACCTCGCCGGCACCCGGGCCCTGATCGAGGTCTCCGCCGAGTTCGGGGTTGGCCGCTTCCTCTACCCATCCAGCGACAAGGCGGTCAACCCGCCCAGCGTCTACGGGAGCACCAAGAGGATAGCGGAGAGGCTGGTCCAGGCGGCGGACCGGGAGTTCCCCATGGGGCTCTCGATCGTGAGGTTCGTCAACATCGTCGGGACCCGGGGCAGCGTCATCGAGACGCTGTCGGCCCAGATAGCCGCCGGAAAGCCCCTCACCCTGACGGATGCCGGGATGACCCGCTACTGGATCACCATGCCCGAGGCCACGAGACTGCTGGTCCAGACGGCCTGCGAGCCGAAGAGCGGAGTGATCTTCATGCCCGACACCGGGCCGGCCATCAACCTGGGAGAGATGGCCCACCACCTCTATCGGCTGCTGTCAGCCAACGGTGGCGAGTGCCCCATTCAGTACATAGGGGCGCGGCCGGGCGAGAGGATGCACGAGATCCTGCTCAGCAACTACGAACAGGCCGAGGCGACCCCATACCCGGGCATCGTCCGGGTGGTGTCCTCTCGGACCAGCCTCCCTTCCTATGGAGAGGTTTCGGGCCTGATCGACGGTTTACTGGAGCTGGCCTACGCCGGCCAGCTGGCAAAGTTGCGGGGCCAGGCCCTGGATCTGGCCCAATCTCTACAGTAGCGAGCGATTGTCTTGGAAACGTAGGGCAGAGCGCCCTGCCCTGCCGCCCGTTCCTGCGATCGCTCGCTCACGCGGAGGGGGCACAGGGCCCCTCCCTATGTTGGCACTGTTGCTCTGACCAGCCTGATCGGCTCGGCAGGAGCCTCGTCCCCCAAATGGCACATGAGGTTCAGTCACGCTTATGTCAAGAGAAGTAGCCCTGGTCATCGTCCTCGCCGTCGCCTGGGTGGTGGCCTTCCTGCTCACCTTTGGTGCCAAAGCATTCGGCCATTGGTCGGGCATCGAGGATAAGCCCCGCCCGGGCGAGGTACAGAAGAGGATCGTCCCCCGCACCGGCGGCTATGCCATCTTCTTCGGCTTCCTGGCGGCTGCCCTCGTCGGGGCCTACCTGATCCCCCGTTCCTCCCAGGAAAGCTGGAGGTTGCTGGGGGTCCTGCTGGGGGCCGTGGCGGTCCTACCCCTGGCTTTCATGGACGACAGGCGGAGGCTGGATCCCATGCCCCAACTGCTGGGGCAGTTCGCCATCGCCGCCATCCCGATCGCCTTCGGCGTGGTGGTGGACAGCATCGCCACCCCCTTCGGGAGAGTCATCCAGCTCCCCGTCTGGCTGGTGATCCCCTTCACCCTGCTGTGGATCGTTGGGATGATCAACACCATCAACCTGGTGGACGTTATGGACGGTCTGGCGGGGGGCGTGGCCACCATCGCCGCCCTGGTGCTGTTCGCCCGGGGCGTCTTCGACTTCGGCCAGTACGACATCGCCATCCTTCCCCTGGCCCTGGCCGGCGCCTGTCTGGGCTTCCTGCCCCACAACTTCCATCCGGCGCGCGTCTTTATGGGTAGCTCGGGGGCGCTGCTGATCGGCTACGCCCTGGCAACCATGTCCATCATGGGCGGGGCGAAGGTGGCCACGGCCCTGCTGGTGCTGGGGGTCCCGGTGGCCGACGTGGCCTGGGTGATAACCCGCAGGCTGGCGGCCGGCCGCTCCCCGATGAAGGGCGGGGACCAGGCACACCTCCCGCAGAGACTTCACCGGGCGGGTCTATCCCAGAGGCAGAGATCGGAA
>JAJZRD010000247.1 GCA_021845945.1 Chloroflexota bacterium | reverse complement strand
GCTGCGGCCGGGTGATGACGGTGGAGGAGAACGTGGCAGCGGGGGGCTTCGGATCCGCCGTACTGGAGATGCTGGCGGCCCACGGAATGGCCGGCGTCCCCGTGGAGCTTCTCGCGGTGCCGGACGAGTTTGTGGAGCACGGAAATCCTACCGCCCTCCGAGCCAAGTACGGGCTGGACGCCCAGGGCATAGTCAGGCGGGCGACGGAGAGCTTCCATCTTGCCGGAATGGCGGCCAAGATAGGCGCATAGGGCATTTGGAGTGCTGCGGCAAGCTACCGCACTCCAAGTGGGAGGTCCTTGTGAGCGAGGATAAGATCATCCTGCAGGGCATGGTCTTCTACGGCTACCACGGCGTGAACCCGGAGGAGCGGGAGCTGGGCCAGAGATTCGTGGTGGACCTGGATCTGAGCAAAGATCTCTCGGCCGCCGGCCTCTCCGACGACCTGGCGATGACCGTGAACTACGCCTCGGTTTTCAAGGTGACCCGAGAGGTGGTGGAAGGGGACGGCTGCAACCTGATCGAGACGGTGGCCGAGCGGGTTGCCTCCACACTGCTGGCTCGCTTTCCCCTGGAGGCGGTCCGGGTTCGGGTGCGGAAGCCCTGGGCACCCGTCAAGGGGAGCGTCCTGGACTGGGTGGCGGTAGAGATCTACCGAAAACACTGATATCTATGATCGGTAATTGACAAAGCTTCTAACCCTCTGTTACCATCGCAGCGCTACACTCTTGTCGGGCCTGCCCTTTTCTTCCCGCCGGCGGCTGCCCGCGATTGCTAAGAGGAGGCGGTGGTGCAGAAGACTCGACGGCAGATCCTCGACCTGCTGAAGCTGAGGAACAGGGCGACCCTCGACGACCTGGCCAGAGAGATTGGCCTATCGCCGGTAACCATCCGGTCCCATCTATCGGTGCTGGAGCGGGACGATCTGATCTGCTCGGAGGAGGTCCGAGGCAGGGTCGGTCGTCCCCATTTTGTGTACTGTCTGGCGGTCGGTGCGGAGGTGGAGTTCCCCAGGGCCTACCACGAGGTTGCCCGTCGCTTCCTGGAGGGCTTCAGGAGTGTGGCCGGCCCGGAGCAGATGGCTCAGCTGATAGAGGTGGTGGCGGAGCGGTGGGCCGCGGAGAAGGCCGATCGGCTGAACGGCAAGGGGCTGGAGGCCCGCATCGCGGAAGTGGTGCGGATCCGCTCCGAGGAGGGCGCCATGGCGGAGTGGGAGAAGTGCGATGGCGGCTATCGCCTGCTCCAGCATCACTGCCCGGCGAGCCGGATAGCTGACCTGAGCCCCGAGGTTTGCCAGGTGGAGCTGGAGTACCTGCAGCGGCTGTTGGGAGCTGCGGTGGAGCGAGAAGGCTCTCATCACCATGGCGAAGGCAAGTGTAGCTACCGCATAACCCCGTAACCCCTCTTCATTTCTCGTTCTGTTAGCCCGATGATCGTTTGACTTAGTGGGCTCCTGCTGTTAGCATTAGTAGTGCCTTTCAGAGAGTTGGCGAAAGGGGTGCAAATTGGTGAACGAGAAGGTTACTAAGGTGCTGGAGGCCATTCGGCCCGGCCTGCAGATGGATGGCGGCGATATCGAGCTGGTGGGCGTCGAAGGTGGCGTGGTGAAGGTGCGCCTGACGGGCGCCTGCTCCGGCTGCCCCATGTCGATGATGACGCTGCAGATGGGGGTCGAGCGAGCCATAAAGCGTGAGGTTCCGGAAGTGGTCCGCGTCGAGGCGGTGCCCTTCTAGGCCTTTACGGTGAGAGTCGGGGTTGTTCCTGGCCCCAACGACTCGCGGATACGGTGATAGGGTCTTTCAGCCGTCCAGAGGGTTTGCCCAACTGTTCTCCTCGACGGCCCGCCGCAGGCTGGTCTCGAGGGCTTCGTCCAGCAGGTCGTCCACCATCCCGGCTGCCAGGTCGAGGGCCTGTACCATTCCTCTCAACTCGGGATTACTGCTCTGTCGGGAGCCCTCGGCCAGCAGATCGAAGCGTCGGGCGACCGATCGCAGCTCCGCCAGCAGCGGCTCGATGTATCCAGACTCCAGGCCCGATAGCGTTTCCCCCTTCAGCTGCTCGATAACCCTCTTTCGATCCCAACCCTGGGCCATGGCTCACCTCCTCTTCAGGCTGTCGCGCATTGGGCAGAGCCGGTGCCAGGATATACCCTTGGCGGAGGATGGTCCACTTCTTGAAGCTCTCGATGGATGAATCCACCCTGTAGCGGCGGGCTTCAGCCCTCGTAAGGAGCTGCCATGGACCGCTTCTACCACCAACTGCACGATCTTCTCCAGGCCGGAGAGAGCGTCGCCGTTGCCACCGTCGTCGCCACCCGGGGCTCCACCCCCCGAGAGGTAGGGACCAAGATGATTGTGCGGAGGTCGGGGGCGACGGTTGGGACCGTGGGCGGCGGATGTGGAGAGGCGCAGGTGTGGCGCACCGCGCTCCAGGTGCTGGACACGGGAGCGTCCCAGGGGATCTCCGTGGACCTCACAGAGGAGGTCCACCTGGAGGCGGCAGGGGCCTGTGGCGGCACCATGGAGCTGTGGGTCGAGCCGTGGCTTGGCGAGGTCGAGAGTCCGGACGCGCGGGTAGCGCGGCTGCTGGCCGAGAGCCAGGGGCGGCGCCAGTCGGTGGTGCTGGCAACGGTGGCAGCGGGATCCGGGTCCTCCTGCCCCTCGGCGCGACGCGCTGTGGTGTCGACCGAGGCCGTGCTGTTGTCAGGGCTTGGCCCGGTCCTTCCGGAGGGATGGCTGCTGCGAGAGGCGGCCGCGGCGCTGGAGCTGGAGGGAGGCCGGTTCGCCACCTACGAAGCCGCCACGCAGGGACCCCACGACGAGTTGGCGACGGTGAGGCTGTGGCTCGAGCCGGTGAAGCCGCCCCCTCGGCTGGTGGTGCTGGGGGCGGGCCACATAGCCCTTCCGCTGGTGGCCATGGGCAGGCTGTTGGGCTTCCAGGTGGCGGTGCTGGACGATCGTGCCGCCTTTGCCAATCGGGAGCGCTTCCCGGAGGCGGACACCGTGCTGGCAGCCGACTTCGGCGACGGCATCCGGCGGTTGGGCGTGGATCGGGATAGCTACGTGGTGCTGGTGACCCGAGGCCACCGCCACGACGTCGAGTGCCTTCGGCAGCTGGTGGGGCGCGAGTCCGCCTACCTGGGGATGATCGGAAGCCGCCGCCGGGTGAAGGGGGTCTTCGATCTGCTCCAGCGGGAGGGAGTGCCGGTCGAGGGGCTGCGGCGGGTGCACGCGCCCATCGGCCTCGACCTGGGAGCCAGAACCCCGGCGGAGATCGCCCTCAGCATCGTGGCCGAGATCGTCAAAGTACGGCGTGGAGGGATGGCGCGGTCCCTGTCCGACCGGGGCACGAGGCAATAGGCACAACGGAAGGATCCTGGGTGCTGCCGGCAAAGCCGGCCCTTTGGAGTGTGGCGGCAGACCACCGCATTGATTCGGAAATGGCGTAGGGCAGGGCGCTCTGCCCTGCCGCCGGCCTACCATCGCCCGAGGGCGGCGGGGCACAGGGCCCCGCCCTACGCTGTTGAGGCCATCGCCCGCCGGGCGGGCGAGACACCCGCGCTCCCGGCGGGGGCATGCGCAGCTCCAAACTGTCTGTGCTCCTCACCGCTGGCGCCAGAAGTGGAGGGACTGGCCGAACACCACGTCGTCCGCCATCTCCCCCAGCACCTCGCTGACGGTGGGGTGAGGGTGCACGTTCAGGGCGAGCTCCTCGGGGGTGGCCTCCAGCAATTTGGCCAGGGCCGGACCCTGGATCAGCTCGGTGACCCTGGGACCCATCAGGTGAACGCCCAGGATCTCCATGCTCTCCTCGTCGGAGACGATCTTGCCGAACCCGTCCCGCTCGCCCAGGATGGTGGCCATGGAGTTGGCGGACATCGGGAATCGCCCCACCTTGACCTTGCGGCCCTGCTGCTGCGCCTCGGCCTCGCTCAGTCCCAGGGACGCTACCTGCGGCCGGCAGTAGGTGCAGCGGGGGATTCGGTTTGGATCCAGGGGGTGGGGGTTCCTCCCCAGGATGGCCTCCACCGCGATGAAGCCCTCGTGGGTCGCCTTGTGGGCCAGCATCAGCCCCCCCACGACGTCGCCGATGGCGTAGAGGTGGGACACTCCCGTCTTCATCTGGCCGTCCACCTGGATGAAGCCTCGCTCTATCTTGACCCCCAGCCCTTCGAGCCCAAGCCCGTCGCTGACCGGGGCGCGGCCGGTGGCGACCAGCAGCCTCTCCGCCGAGAGCCGCTCTCGGGCGCCCTCCTTCTCCACCTCCAGCTCCACGTGGTCGGGGAAGGTGCGGACGCTGTCCAGGATCACCTTGGTGCCGGCCATGACCCGGATTCCGCGCCGGGTGAACAGCTTGGCCAGCTCGTCTCCGACCTCCGGGTCCTCGAGGGGCACGATCCTGGGCAGCACCTCCACCAGGGAGATCTCGGCTCCCAGCTCCTTCCACGCGGAGGCGAACTCCACGCCGATGGCGCCGGCGCCCAGGATGATGACCGACTTGGGAAGCTCGGACATGGTCACGGCGTGGTCGCTGCTGATCACCCGGTCGCCGTCGATCTTCAGTCCCGGGAGGCTCTTGGGGACGGAGCCGGTGGCGACGATGGCGTCGGTGGCCGTGACGCGGGTGGTCCCGCCATCGGCCAGCTTAACGTCGATCGAGGTAGGCGAGGCGAACTTGCCCTCGCCCCGGATCAGGGTCACGCCGTTCTTCTTGAACAGCCACTCCACCCCGCCGACCAGTTGGGAGACCACCCGCTCCCGACGCTTGGAGAGCTGGGCGTAATCCAGGGTCACGTCCGTCGCTGTGACGCCGTGCTCCTTGCCCCCCTTGACGAGGCTTAGCAGCTCGGCGGATTCCAATATCACCTTGGTTGGGATGCAACCCCAGTTGAGGCAGGTGCCGCCGACCTTGGATTTCTCGACGACCGCCACCTTCAGTCCCAACTGTGCCCCACGGATTGCCGCGGGGTAGCCCCCTGGACCGCCTCCAAGGACCGCTAAGTCGAAGCGCTGCTCGCTCATGTTTCCTCCCCATGTGTCCGGCTGGAAGCCCTCGACCCCGAGACCAGCCGCTCCGTTTTGGGCCGAGAGCTGAGCTGTTGCGTGTTGGCGATCCAATGGTACCACGTTTGAGGAGGTTGTTCGTTGCCGCCTCTCCCAGAGGGAGAGGGAGGTGGCCCCGTCGAGTCAGGCGACCAGCTCCTTGGCCCTATTGACGGCGCCGGTGGCATCGGGGGCGTAGAAGTCGGCCCCGACCTCATCGGCGAAGCGCTGGGTCACGGGAGCCCCGCCTACCCCGATCCTCACCCCGCCTCGCAGCCCCGCC
>JAJZRD010000023.1 GCA_021845945.1 Chloroflexota bacterium | reverse complement strand
CGCTCCCCACGCTTTCGCGCCTCAGCGTCAGGACCGGACCAGGAAGCCGCCTTCGCCACTGGTGTTCCTCCCGATATCTACGCATTCCACCACTACACCGGGAATTCCACTTCCCTCTTCCGGCCTCCAGCCCCCCAGTATCGCACGACCTACTCCAGTTGAGCCAGAGTATTTCACGCACGACTTGGCAGGCCGCCTACGCGCTCTTTACGCCCAATAAATCCGGACAACGCTCGCCCCCTACGTATTACCGCGGCTGCTGGCACGTAGTTAGCCGGGGCTTATTCCCAGGGTACCGTCACCATCTTCCCCCGGAAAAGAAGTTTACGATCCGAAGACCTTCATCCCTCACGCGGCGTTGCTGCGTCAGACTTTCGTCCATTGCGCAAAATCCCTAACTGCTGCCTCCCGTAGGAGTCTGGGCCGTGTCGCAGTCCCAGTCTGGCTGATCATCCTCTCAGACCAGCTACCGATCATCGCCTTGGTGCGCCGTTACCACACCAACTAGCTAATCGGCCGCAAGCCCATCCTCAAGCGCCTCTCGGCTTTACTCCCAGCACCGAAGCCGGGACCGTATGCGGTATTAGCCACTCTTTCGAGCAGTTATTCCCCACTCGAGGGTAGGTCACTTACGTGTTACTCAGCCGTTCGCCACTGGCATCCGAAGATGCCCGTCCGACTTGCATGTTTTATGCACGCCGCCAGCGTTTATCCTGAGCCAGGATCAAACTCTCCGTTCAAGACCGGGTTCCGAAGAACCCTTACCTTCATAACGAGGTTCTCTCCCCACCACTCTTCGATTGTTAAGGCTCGCCCCAGGCGACAAAAATCCCAAGCGTTCTCTTCTTTGGGAGGACGCTCGGGACTCGGGACTAACCCTGTCTCCACCTGGGATCCGGCGCAACTCGCGCCGTCCGCGTCACCAACACTGGAGAGTATACCACCGGCCGTCGGGGGTGTCAAGGGCCACACTTAACCATCTCGACATCTCGCCTGCTCATTCGAGAGGCGGGCGGGATCTCGATCGGACCCCGTATCCCTGGCGACCCCGACGCCGAAGCGCCGTGCATCTCACCAACAATCCAGAGTATACCAGCCCGCCCAAAGGGCGTCAAGGTGTAAAGGTGGCTAAGAATAGATGAACAGTCTTGGCCCGGGAGTAAGACGGGGGCCGCATGACCCGGGCCCCGCCCTTCGTCCGGGGATCGAGGCTTCAGCCGGTTCCGGCCGCCCGGCCAGGGCGTCGATCCCCGGAGATGGCGTTACTGGAGGGCCGAGCGCACCTCGATCTGGCCGCCACGGATCCGAACGTCGTAGTGGGGCTGTGCATAGGGCGACGGGCCATGAAGGGCGGCCCCGCCCTCCAGCATGTAGGTGGAGCCGTGGCAGGGGCACACGATGGTCCCATCCACCACCCCGCCGCCGGAGAGCGAGCACCCCGCGTGGGAGCAGACGTCGTTCAGGGCGTAGATGGCTCCCCCGTGGCGCACCAGCATCACCGGGGCCCCCTGGGCGTCCGCCCGAACCGGCCTGTCCACCGGTAGATCTGCCTCGTTCATCATGGGGACGAAATCCCGGGGGGCCCGGGCCCAGGCGTCCCGGTGCACCTGGGTTCCCAGGCGGAAGCTCAATTCACCACCCAGGTAGGCCGCCACGAACATGGCGAGCCATCCGGCGTTGGAGAGGGCCGACGACCCCTGCCGATAGCCGCCCAACCGCCTCCATAGGGACGCACCGAACAGGGTCAGCGCCACCGTGTTAAGCGTCGCGTGGACGAGGCCCACCCGCCGCTGGGTGCCTTCGGCGTCGACCCAATCGGCGATGCCGCTGGCGGCCGATATCACGGCACCGCCGACCCCAAGGCCGATGGCGGTCGAGGTGGCCGGCTCCATATTCCGGCCGGTGGCGGACTCAATCCCATCCAACACCACCGCAGTCGTCCAGGAGCCTACCGGGACGTCGGTGACCGACGGATGGAGCGGATGGGCCAGCCACACCCCGTTGAGGAAGTCCTTCACCCTCCGTGCGGCATCGCTGCCGAGAAAGATCCCGTTGAAGACCTGCTGAAGCTGCCCTGCCAAGCTGTCGATCCAGCTCTGGTGCGTTACCGAGTAGACGACCGTCTCTTCAAGCCGCTGCATCTCCCACTCCCTTGCTCCAGGTTATGCCCAACCCGGTTCCATTTACTTGCAAAGGTAATGCCCGATGCTGTTAGCGGGAGAGCAGCGGGTGGCGAAAGGTGGGGAGACTCAAAGAGAGGTCACCCCCCTGCGATCCCTGGGAGGAAGGTCACGGTATCCCCCTCCTGGAGGGGCGCATCGAGGCCTCCGGCCTGGTCGTAGAGGGCGCCGTTGATGGCGATCTCGGCATGGCCGGTGAGCTGTTGCCTCTCGGGGTCGAAGACCAGCCGGCCGAAGCGGCCGTGGTTTTCCTGCAACCGGCCCAGCAGCGCCCGGAGCGACTCGCCCTCCGGGACGGTCTCCTCCAGCACCACCTTTCGGGCGATGCTGCCGCTCAGCAGCTCGCTCAACCAGGGCAATACCTCTATCTTTACCTGCATGGGATCGTCCTCCTGTGATTACCACCAAATGTATTGCACCGGGAGGTCCTTTTCAAGCCGGAGCTTCGATTGGCGGTGGGACGCCGAAATGGGCTATAATTCCCTTAGCAATAGTGAGGTCTCAGGACCTTACCGAGATTGGGGGGTAGTTCCTGCTGGTGTCAAAAGGAAATTCTTCGCCGGATCGCCGGCCCGTTGTGAGTCTTAATATCGATGTAGCCAATCTTCCTCGCGAGGCCATTGAGCGGCTACTCGAACTGGCTCCGGGCCAGGGGCGGGTGCTGGTGCGCCGCGCCTTTGGTGACTTCCGGCGGGAAGACATGGACGATCTCGCTATCCAGCTGTACCAGTCCGGTTTCCACCTGGTCCATTGCCCTGCCTGGCCCAACCAGCGGGGCAGGCTGAAGTCCGTCGTGGACGACGTCATGGCCCAGGATCTCCGGGACCAGTTGGAGTCAGCCCCCGAGGTGGAGGTGTTCATCCTGGGATCGGGCGATCGGAACTTCATCGCCGTGGCCAACGCCCTGAAGCGCCACGGCAGGAAGGTGGTGGTCGCAGCGGACCAGGAGAGCATTAACCGGGAGCTGCGGCTCTGCGCCGACGAGTACCTGGCCCTTCCCAGGAACCGTGGTGGTCGCCAGCAGCCTCAGCCGGAGCCCGAAGCGGAGTTCGAGGCCCCCGGCGGGGCCGAGCTTCTGGATCAGATCCGTCTCCTGGCCGGCACCACCGACTACCTGACCCTCCGTCGCATCGTGAGGGCCGTGCTGCCCGACGACGTCAGCGGCACAGGCCGCGTTCGGTCCGTCCTCGCCAACAACGTTCAGGAGTTGATCGATAGCGGCACCATGCGGACGGAGCGGCGGGTGATCCGGGGACGAACCGTGATCACCCTGGAGATAGTCGAGGGCGACGGTGCTTCTCCCGCGGTGGAAACTCCCTCCCCCACTCTGCCGGAGGTCGCTGAGCCAGCCCCCGTGGCCAGGCGTCGCACCCGCCGCAAAGCCGGCGTCGCGGCGCTCTCCTAGCAGCCAGGCTGTTCTTCTTCATCTTTTCCCATTCCTGCGTTCTTGGTAGTTGACAGCGCCATGGTCCCGCTTAACAATAGTTGGCGCGTGTACGTAGAGCGTTAGCCTCTTTCGCGCTCGCGTCTCGAATTCTCCCCTTTACAGTACAGCACTGCAGTTTGGTGTTCGTGCGTCTTGGGTGGCTGCACGCCCTGGGCGCGGAGGGATGGTGCATTGATGCCCGCGACTCAGAACGGACGGTTGGCGATAGTGGTCGAGGACGACGACTCTGTAAGGGAGATGTTGTGCGAACTGCTGCAATCCATAGGCTTTCGGGTCACCGGCTGCAGGGATGGGAAAGAGGGGTTGAAGGCGGCTAGAGAGCTACATCCCTCGGTGCTCACCCTGGACCTTCACATGCCGGGCATGGACGGCCTGGAGGTGCTGCAGCAGCTGACCAGTGACGAGTCCACGGCCGCGTTGCCTGTGGTGGTCGTGTCTGCCTACGGCTCGGATCGCCGGGTGGGGGGTTGCAGGCAGGTGAAGGCCGTGGTCTCCAAGCCTTTCGACGTAGACGATCTGTGCGCCAAGGTGTGCTCGGCCGCGGGCGTCGGTTAGGGGGCGATCATGGCCCCCCGGGCCCGCCTCCGATGGGTCGTGCCGTCGGTGCTGCTGCTGGCAACCCTCCTCGGCCTGGTGCTCTGGTTCCTCGCCTCCGACCCCGGCCACCAGCTTCCCATCGCGCCGTCCCCGGCGTCGGTGGCGCTGTACGATCGCCACGGCGCCCTGCTCTACGAAGCCCTCGATCCCCAGCGGGGGAAGGCGAGCTTCGTCCCCTTGAAGGAGCTGCCCACTCACCTGCTGCGGGCCACCGTGGCCACCGAGGACTCCTCCTTCTACTCCAATCCGGGGGTCGATCCCGTGGCCATCCTGCGGGCACTGTGGCAGAACTGGCGCCAGGAGGGGATCGTCAGCGGGGGAAGCACCCTCACCCAGCAGCTGGCCCGCAATCTCTGGATGAGCCCCTCTGAGCGGGGCGAGCAGAGCCTTGGGCGGAAGCTGCGAGAGGTGGCCCTGGCCCTGCGGCTGGCGGTGCGGCTGAGCAAGGACCAGATCCTGGAGCTTTACCTGAACAGCGCCCCCTACGGCCATCAGGCCGCGGGGGTCGACGCGGCGGCCCGGGTGTACTTCGGCAAGAGCGCCCGCGACCTGGATCTGGCCGAGAGCGCACTGCTGGCGGGCCTGCCCCAGGCGCCCTCGATCTACGATCCCCTGATAGACCTGGACAGGGCCAGGGCCCGCCAGAAGGTGGTCCTCTCCCTGATGGTGAAGGAGGGCTACGTCACCCCGGAGGAGGCCGAGGCAGCCTCGGCGGAGCCCCTCGGCCTTTCCCCGGCGGCTTTTCCCCTCCGGGCTCCCCACTTCGTCGCCTACGTGCGGCAGCTGCTGGCTGATTCGCTGGGCCTCGATCCGGCAACCCTCGGGAGCCTTCGGGTGTACACCACCCTCGACCTGGGGCTGCAGGAGATGGCGGAAGCCACGGTCAGGCGCAACGTGGCCGGCCTGGCCGACGAGAACGTGACCAACGGGGCCCTGGTGGCCCTGGACCCGACCAGCGGCCAGATCCTCGCCATGGTGGGGAGTGCCGACTACTTCGATCGATCCATCGACGGCGAGGTCAACGTGACCCTGGCCACTCGCCAGCCCGGGTCCTCCATCAAGCCGATCCTCTACGCCGCGGCTGTCGAAAGCCGCGCCGCGACCCCCGCTACTGTGCTGTACGACGTCCCCACCAGTTTTCTCACCGCCGACGGCAAGGGCTACGCCCCCGAGAACTACGATCGGGTGTGGCATGGTCCCGTTTCCGTGCGAGAGGCGCTGGCCAACTCCTTCAACCTCCCGGCCGTGGCCTTGATGCAGCGGGTGGGGGTGGCGGCCTTCCTGGACGTGGCCAACCGGGCAGGCCTCACCAACCTGGCCTCCCGGGGCTCCGGAGACCTCAGCCTGGCCCTGGGCAGCGGGGAGGTGCGACCCCTGGACATGGCTTCGGCCTTCGCCGCTTTGGCCGCCGGCGGGGTGGGCCGGGAACCGGTGGCGATCCTACGGGTGGAGGATGCCCAGGGGCACGTCCTGTGGGACGCTGGAGCGCCGCGGGAGCGGAGAGTCTTCTCGCCCCAGGTTGCCTATCTGATCACCAGCATCCTTTCCGACAACGGGGCCCGCTCCATCGCCTTCGGAGCGGCCAGTCCGCTCAAGCTGAGCCGTCCGGCGGCGGCCAAGACGGGCACCACCACCGACTGGCGGGACAACTGGACGGTGGGCTACACTCCGGATCTGGTAACCGCCGTGTGGGTGGGGAACGCCGACAACCGGGCCATGCGGGGGGTGTCCGGGATCAGCGGGGCAGCCCCTATCTGGCACGACTTCATGGAGGATGCATTGAAGGGCCGTCCGGCCGAGGGGTTCCGGGAGCCCCCGGGGCTGGTGTGGCAGGAGGTGTGTCCGGAGACCGGGGAGCTGCCGTCGCAATGGTGTCCCAACCGGCGGGTCGAGCTGTTCCTGGAGGGCACCGCACCCACGGCGGTCTGTTCCTGGCATCGCCCCCTGAGGATCGATCGCTCCACCGGGCAGTTGGCAGGGCCCAACTGCCCTCCAGAGCTGGTCGAGGAGCGGGTGTTCCAGTTCGTCCCCCCCGAGCTGCAGGAGTGGGCGCGGGAGCGGGGCATCCCGGAGCCGCCCACTCAGCAGTGCAGCCTGCACGGCCCGGCTGCCCCCCTTCCCGGGGGCGTCCCCAGGCTGCTGCTCACCAGCCCTGCCCAGGGGGTCGTGCTGCAGATCAGCGCCGATCTTCCCCGTGCCCTTCAGCAGATCGAGGTGACCGCGGCCGGTTCGGGGTTCGTGGGGCCGGTGAGGGTGGCGCTTCAGGTGGATGGCACAGGGCTGGCGGTCTTCGATGCGCCCCCCTACCGGGCAGGCTGGCAGCTTCTCCCCGGCCGCCACCTCTTCCGGGCCGTGGCCCTGGACTCGGCCGGCGCAACCCTCGCCGAGGATGAGGCGGCCATATCGGTGGAAGAACCGGCAGAAGGACCGTAGCCTTTGGGTGGGTAGCACATTATCATTGCAGATGAGGTGTTTGCTGTCCGGCCCTTACATAGGGGCGAAGCGTGGATGGTGGAGGTTTGAACATGGCAGGCAGTCCTCGGGGCAGACGATGGCGTTGGACCTGGGCTGCGGCGGCGGCCGTGGCAGTGCTGCTGGCCGGCGGTATCCTGGCCGCGGGCGCGGCGGCCGGTGGCCTGGAAGCTCCGACGGTGGAGCAGTTCGGGCCCACGGCCGCGAAGGGTGTGCCGGTGGACGCTCCTATCGCCATCACCTTCGACCGGCCCATGCTCGCCCCCCTGGCCGAGCGGGCCTTGCGGATCCAGCCGGCGGTGGACGGCGCCTTCTCCTGGAAGGGGAACACCCTGCTCTTCACACCTCGCTCGGGGTGGACCCGGGGGACCAGGTACAGCGTCGGTCTGGAGCAGTCCGCCCGCAGCCTCTTCCTCTTCCCACTAAAGGAGGCGGTATCCTACGAGTTCGTGACCGCCAAGGAGTTGGGCGTGGTCACCGTCCAGCCCGCAGACGGTGCCACCGAGGTGTCCTCCGATAGCACCATCGCGGTCCAGTTCAGCTACCCCATCGTCCCCCTCGGTACGACGGGAGGGGAGCCCAACCCGTTGAGTATCGAGCCGGCCCTGAAGGGTAAAGGCCGCTGGCTGACCACCTCCCTTTACCTGTTCCAGCCGGAAGGCGGGTTTCCGGCCGGGGTTCGCTACCAGGTGACGGCGCCCAAGGGGTTGACCGACACGGGGGGCAGTGCGCTGGACTCGGACTTCCGTTGGAGCTTCTCCACCAAGTTCCCCGCGGTGGCCAAGGTATCGCCCGAGGCCAATACCAGGTATGTCGGGCCCGGCTCGGAGCTCCGAGTGACCTTCGATCAGCCGGTGGATCACCCCTCGGCCGAGCAGCGCCTATCCCTGAAGGGGCCTCAGGGCTCTCCGGTAGGCGGTGACCTGTCGTGGGCTGGGGAGGCGCTGGTCTTCCGCCCGAACTCCCCGCTGCGGCTCGAAAGCTCCTACACTGCAACGGTGGCGGCCGGAGTCAAGGCCGCACGAGGCGGCGGCGAGACCAAGGAGTTCAGTTGGAGCTTCACCACCGTCGGCATCCCGAGGGTGGTCTCCACCGTTCCCGTGGCGGGGGCGGCGAAACACCCTCCCTACGATTCGATCCAGGTCGCCTTCAGCAATCCCATGGACACGGAATCGGTGGAGAAGAGCCTCTCGCTCTCGCCCAAGCCGGCGCAGCAGCACCTGGGGTGGCAGGACTCCGACACGAAGCTGTTCTTCTGGGGCGGTCTGAAGCCCTCCACCAGCTACACTCTCACCATAGCGACCGATGCCAAGGACCGGTACGGTCAGAAGCTGAGCGCGCCGCTTCAGATCGGCTTCACCACGGGGTCCCTGCCGCCCCAGCTTCACGCGGCGGTTCCCGGTCTGGTGGGGACCTTCAACGCGGCGGGGTCTCCCACCCTCTACCTGCAGCACGTCAACGTCTCCCGCATCGATCTCTCCCTCTACCGTTTGGACAGACCCGATTTCCTGCGCATCGCCACCTCTACCCAGGGCAAGGATCGCTTCAACGTCGAGGAGAAGAACCTGGTGCGGCGGTGGTCGGAGAAACCGGCCGTCGCTGAGAGAGACCAGTTGGGGCTGACCGCCACCTCACTCGCAGAGGGAGCCGGCTCCAAGCTGCCGGCGGGCTTCTACCTGCTGAGGGCGTCGTCGCCGGAGGGGCTCGTCGACAACCGCCTGCTGCTGGTGAGCCGGCTGGGGCTGACCATGAAGAAGGCTCAGGGCCAGCTGCTGGTATGGGCCACCGACCTCACCAGCGGCGAGGTGGTGCCCGATCTGCCCCTCCAGGTAACCTCCAGCGACGGAAAGGGTGTGGCCTCCGGCCGCACCGACAGGGATGGTCTGCTCCTGGTCACCGGCCTGCCGGTGGAGCCGCCCGGCCGGCCGCAGTCCACCTACGTCTTCGCGGAAGGGGAGGGGGACGTGGGGGCCGTAGGCAGCGATTGGACGCAGGGGATCTACCCCTACGAGTTCAACCTGCCGTGGAATCCCTACACCCTGCCCTATCGGGGCACTCTCTACACCGATAGGCCGATCTACCGGCCCGGGCAGAAGGTCTTCTACAAGGGGATCATCCGCTCCGACGACGACGCCCACTACAGCGTCCCACCCTCGAGCACCGAGGTCACGGTGGAAGTGATGGACAGCCGGGGGCGGAAGGTAAGCTCGGACAAGCTGAAGCTGAGCGATATGGGCACCTTCGACGGGGAGCTAGCCCTGTCCACAGAGGCCGCAGTCGGCAGCTACAACGTCGTCGCTCGAATCGAGGACTCGGGCTACGGACCGGGGAATGGGGCTGTGGGCTTCGGAGCGGGATTCAGCGTGGCCGAGTACCGGAAGCCGGAGTTCGAGGTCAAGCTGGAGCCGGGCAAGGCATCCTACCTCCAGGGCGAACAGATCTCGGTGGCCGGCAGCGCTTCCTACTACTTCGGGCAGCCCCTGGCCAACAGCCCGATGAAGTGGCGAGTGACCTCGCAGAACTACCTGTTCGACCTGCCCGAGGGAGGCTACCAGTTCGTGGATGCCGACCTGCTGAGGGATGCCCGGATGCAGGGCGAAAGGGTGAGGACCGAAGGCAAGGGCTCCAGCGACGCTCAGGGCAGCTTTGCCTTCCAGCTTCCCGCCGATCTCAGCAAGGATCTTCTGAGCCAGAGCTTCACCATAGAGAGCACCCTCACCGATGCCAACAATCAGGAGGTGAGCTCCCGCACCCAGGTGGTGGTCCACAAGGGCGCCTGGTACCCGGGGCTGAAACCGGAGCGGTACGTGGCCAGGGCCGGGGAGGCGGCCTCAGTGGAGCTGTTGGTTGTGGACACCGACCGGAAGCCGGTGCCAGGCGCTCAGGTGGCCGTCTCCTTCTACAATCGGAAGTGGCTCAGCGTGAAGGAGCGGCAGCCCGATGGAGGCTACCTGTGGACCAGCAAGCCCGAAGATACCCTCGTCACCACCAGGAACGTCACCACCGATCCCGGCGGTAAGGCGAGAGCAACCATCGAAACGAAGGAAGCCGGGTCGGTGCGAGTGGTGGCGGAGGTAGCGGATCCCAAGGGCAACCGGAACCGCTCTGCTACCTACCTCTACGTGTCCGGCAGCGGATACGCCGGCTGGCGCATGGAGAGCAACAATCGGCTGGAGTTGATCGCCGATCGGAAGGAGTACGGGGTCGGGGACACAGCCAGGATGCTGATCCCCTCCCCCATGCAGGAGTCGCTGGCGCTGGTTACCATCGAGCGGGGCAAGCTGCTCAGCCAGCGGGTGGTGCGGCTCAAGGGCAACAGCGAGACCCTGGAGATCCCGGTGCTGAGCGAATACCTGCCCAACGTGTACGTCTCGACGGTCCTGTTCAAAGGTGGTGGCGCCAACGGGGTTCCCGGCTTCAAGGTGGGGTACGGCGAGCTGAAGGTCGCCGTGGCCGACAAGGCACTGAAGATCGATCTGTCCACTGACAAGCCTCGCTACCAGCCGGGGGAGACGGCGACCTACACGGTGAAGACCAGCGATGCCAGGGGCAAAGGGGTGCCGGCGGAGCTTTCCCTCGGCGTGGTGGACGCCTCGGTGTTGGCGCTGGCCGACGACAAGTCGCGAGGGTTGATCGATAGCTTCTGGGGACGGCGAGGGCTCGGCATCGGCACCTCCTCGACCCTGACTCAGTCCATAGAGCGGTACAACGAGAACATCCCACGGGAGAACAAGGGGGCCGGTGGTGGGGGCGGCGACTTCGACGGCCTGCGTCGGGAGTTCCAGGATACCGCCTTCTGGGATCCACGAGTGCGCACCGACGACGAGGGTGAGGCGCAGGTCAAGGTGAAGCTGCCGGACAACCTGACTACCTGGAGGGCCACGGCGAAGGGCGTCACCGCCGCCACCGAGGTAGGCAGCGCCACGGTCGACGCGGTCACCAGCAAGAGTCTGCTGCTGCGTCCGGCCTTCCCTCGCTTCCTGTTGATGGGCGACCACCTCCGGCTGGCTACTCTGCTCCACAACTACACCGACCGGGAGGTGGAGGTGGAGGTCTCCCTGTCGGCCAGGGGGGTTCAGCCCGAGGAGGGAAGCGGCTTCGCCCCCCAGCGGGTGCGGGTGGCGGCCGGCGGCCAGCAGCGGCTGGAGTGGCCGGTCCAGGTGCCGGGCGTCCCGGGCGGTGGGGCCAAGGCTGTGCTGACTCTGGCGGCCAAGCCTATCACGGAAGGGGTGCCCGGGGACAGCGTGGAGATAACCCTGCCGGTGAACAGCCTCACCACGGCGGAGGTGGTCGCCACCTCCGGTGAAGTGCGGGACTCCACCACGGAGTTGGTGGCAGTGCCTGAGGGCGCGAACCCGGCCCTGGGCGAGTTGACGGTGGAAACCACCCCTTCCCTGGCGGCGGGAATGCAATACTCGGCCCGCTTCCTGGAGGAGTTTCCCTACGAGTGCACTGAGCAGACGGTAAGCCGCTTCCTGCCCCGGGTGGTGATGCAGCGGGCCTTCGACAAGGTGGGGCTGCCCGACGGCCAGGGGATCGCGGGACAGCTGCCCTCCATCGTGGGGCGGAGCCTGCAGCGGTTGTATTCCGGCCAGAAGCCCGACGGCGGCTGGGGCTGGTGGCCCGACGACGGCAGCGATCAGTGGATCACGGCTTACGTCCTCCAGGGTCTCGCCGAAGCCCGACGGGCGGGCTACAGCGTGGACCAGGGGGTTCTGGACCGGGCTGCCCGATTCCTCCGGCGATCCCTGGACGCCCCCTCCGACGCCCAGCACCCCGAGAACCCAAACAGCCGGGCCTACGTGCTGTACGCCCTGACCCTGGCCGGCAAGGGGGATCTGGGCTTGACCAACGCCCTCTACGACCGGAGGGCGATCCTGGGCAACTACGGTAAGGCCTACCTCCTCCTCGCCCTCCAGGGGCAGCAAGCCTCCGGGCAGGAGGGGAAGTTGATGAGCCTCGTATCCGATCTGTCGGGTGCAGCCATCGCCAGCGCCACGGGAGCCCACTGGGAGGAGGCCCAACCCGACTATCGAACCATGGACACCAACGCCCGGAGCACGGCCATCGTCTTGGACGCGCTGGTAAGGGCCGCCCCCGACAACTCGACGATCCCCTCGGCCGTGCGCTGGCTGATGGTGGCCCGCAAGGAGGGCCACTGGGCCACCACCCAGGAGACGGCCGCGAGCTTGCTGGCGCTGACCGACTACCTGGAGGCCAGCGGCGAGCTGAAGGCGGACTTCGCCTACAGGGTCAGCCTGAATGGCAAGGAGCTGGCCACGGAGAGCGTGAACCGCGAGAACGTCGGTGACTCCAAGCGACTGGTGGTACAGGTGAAGGAGTTGCTGCTGGGCGCCGACAACCGATTGACCGTCGCTCGGGCCAAGCCTCTCTCGGGCCAGAGCGGCGAGGGCAAGCTGTACTACAGCGCGGCGCTCCGCTACTTCATGCCCGGCGAGAGGGTCGCGGCCACGGCGGAGGGGCTGGCGCTGCTGCGGGAGTACTACCGGCTGGGCGACGAGGCCTCGGGACCCGTCACCCAGGTGGCGCCGGGCGAGACGGTGAAGGTGAAGCTGACGGTGGTTGCCCTGCAGGATCTGCACTACCTGATGGTGGAGGATCCACTTCCCTCGGGTCTGGAAGCGGTGGACACCAGGCTGAAGACCAGCAGCCTGGCGGCCCGAGAGGAGACCGGCGGCCGCAGCAAGGAGGAGATGGCCCAGGGGAAGTCTGGCCCTCCCTGGTGGAAGTACGATTACTTCAACCACGTGGAGCCGCGGGACGACCGGGTGGCCCTCTTCGCCACCTACCTCCCGAAGGGGAGCTACGAGTATAGCTATCTGGCGCGAGCCACCAGTTCGGGTGAGTTCCAGGCGCTCCCCGCCCGCGGCTACGAGATGTACTTCCCTGCGGTGCAGGGACGCAGCGAGGGGAGCAAGTTCACCGTCGCAGGGCAGTAGAGACGCGTAGGGGCGGTTCGCGAACCGCCCCTACACCCTCGATGGGACCCATTCGGGTCCGTTAGTACGGCAGCACTTCTCTCTGCATAGTGCTGTTGATGACGATGGCGGCCGAGGCGTAGAAGGCGCCCAGCGCCGAAGCGATCGCCGCGTAGCCCGAGGCCCAGAAGATCAAGAAGTTGCCCCCGATGAAGAACCCCGCCGACAGCAGTGCCAGTGAGGCCGTCAGGAAGCCCGCCACCCAGACCATCACCGAGCTCTCGCCCATCGCTGCCCAGGTGAGGTAGCCGGCGATAAAGGCGAACATCGCTACCCCAACGCCCGTGGCCACATCCGAGGTCGTGGCGCCTACCGGAATGCCGGTGGCTCCGGCCAAGAGGATGCTCAACCCCAGGGTAGCGTACAGGGAGCCGAAGACGCCCAGGAAGGTCGCCCAGAAGGTGCTGCCCTTCCGGAAGGCCCACATGGCGGCTATGAACTGGGCGATGCCGCCGAAGATGATCAGCAGAGGTATCGCGGCAACAAAACCTGCTACGCCTGGTACTCCACCCGGAGAGACGATGCCCTGCCAGCCTGCCAGGGCCGAGCCCAGGGTGAAGGTGGTAGCCGCGAAGGCTGCCAACCCCAGCGGCGCAGCGTCGGCCACGGTGGCGTGCGCGTTCAGCTCCAGTTCCTGGATGCGCTCCTCAGGAGCGACGGGCCTGATGGGCCCAGATACCGTCCACTGCTCCTCATGGGGATTCAGTGGGGATTCCATCCGTTCTCGATCTGGCCGTCGTTGCGTTGCCATTTCCCCAAAATCTCCTTTTCGGCAGCCGTGGGTCCGGGCATCCACGCCCGGTTGAGTCTCTCGGTCCGGCTCGTCCACCCGGCCCTTCGACTGCAAGCTGGTAACCCAGCCGGGGCACCCGCGCCCCGGCCCTATTGCTGGACCTCGGGTCGCGGAAGCCGCCCCCTTGGGCCAGCTTTTGCCCCGACGATCTCCCCTGACGGATCCCTCCGAGAGATTGTCAGGAACCGGCGTTGTCGCATTCTCCGTGCCATGTGCTGCTTCTTGGCACGGCGGCACCCCCCTCTGGAGAGAGCTGTCGATGGCGATTCGCTAGAATGGCAGCACCTCGCGCCTGGTGGCGCTGTTGATGACGATGGCCGCCGAGGCGTAGAAGGCCAGCAGCGACGAGACGATGCCGGCGTAGCCTCCTGCTACGATGGCCAGGTTGGGCGGGCCGATGAAGAAGCCCGCGGCCAGGAGGCCGTAGGTCGCGCACAGGAAGCCCAACACCCCCACCAGCACCGTACTGATTCCAGTGGCCGCGAAGGCCAGGTAGCCGGCGATCAGGGCGAACATCGCGAGGGTCGTCGCCACGGTGTAGGCCCCGGGCACGGTGCCCAACGGGATGGTACCCGCAGCGATCAGCAGGATGACGACGGCGAACAGGGTGTTGAAGGCCCCAAAGGAGCCAAACGCCGTCGCTGCGAAGGTGTTACCCTTCCGGAAGGCCCACATGGCCGATATGAACTGAGATATGCCACCGAAGAAGAACAGTATCGGGGCTGCCGCGACCAGGCCGATCAGCGGGTTGCCAAACCAGCCCGCGTTGACGGCGCTTGCCGTGAAGGTGGCGCCCGCGAAGCTTGCCAGCCCGAGGGGCACGGGGTCCGCCACCGTGGCCTGCGCCTGGATCTCCAACTCCTCTACCGTATCCGCCGGAGCCCTTGCCGGAATCGGTCCCGCGGGGGTCCAGCGGTCCTCTATCGGCTGAACCGGCTCCTGCCGCCCCGACTCACGAGGCATCCGAGGGCGCTCTTCTGGTTCTTCGTGCCGTTGCTGTGCCATCTGTGCAATCTCCTCTAGCAGGTCTTGGGGCCGCTTCCCGCTGAGCCCCTTGATCCACCTGAATACCGTTGACCATCGGCTGGAGAGTCCCGGCCGCCCGCTGGGCAAACGGAGTCTCCGAGCAGCCCCAACCTCGTCCTGCCGGCGCGCGTTCTGGCCCTCGAAGGAGCCATGCTCTCGCCAGCAGCCCGCTTGAGTGGCGGAGCGGCGCATACTCTGTGCCACAGTAGAATCGAGCAGCACCTCCTCTGCTTGCTCCGCGGGAACGACGACGATGCCATCACCATCGCCCACCACGACGTCACCCGGCCGGATCATGGCTCCGGCGAACTCCACCGGCTCATTGATGGCGGTCAGCTCCAGGTGGGGCCGTACCGCAAGGTCACGGCGCGACCGGCGAAGCGCCGAGCCTCGGGCGAAAGAGGCGTTACTCCCTCCGACCAACCGGATAGCCCGAGGCGGACCATGGCGTCCGTCACGTGTCCGCTGGGGACCCGCTTGAACGCGTTGACGACTTCCTCGATCGACATCGGTCTATCCTCTAATTCTCGATCAGCACCTCGTCGTCCCAAATCCTCTCGAAGAACAGCTTGTGGTTGGACTCCTCGCCCGCCAGCTTCTCGAAGAGGGCTCGGGTCGCCACAACTTACCCTATCGGCCGGAGGATTGTGAAGTAGGGGTCAGGCGGCTAAATCGCGAACCGTGCAGCCTCGGACCGCTTCAGCTCGAGCCCGAGGCCCGGCCGTGAGAGGTCCGGGTGCAGGGCGCCGTTGACCGGCGAGACCGCCCCGTCGAAGAGCATCTTCTCGATCCGGACGTGATCGTGGAAGTACTCCAGGTTGCACGGGGCGCTCACCGCGCAGCAGGGGTGGAGGTGGATCGAGGGGGCGGCATGGGCCGAGAAGGGCAGGGAATGGGCCTCGCACAGGGCACCGGCCCGAAGCCAGCCGGTGATGCCGGCGCAGCGTGTGGCGTCCGCCTGCAGCACGTCCACCGCCTGCGCCTCCAGCATCCGCCGGAAGTAGAACTGGTCGCAGCCATACTCGCCGGCGGCGACGTCCATGCCGGCCGGGGCGCGGTCTCTCATCAGGTGCAGTCCCTCCAGGTCGTCGGAGGAGACCGGCTCCTCGAACCAGGTCACCCCCAGCTGGGCGAAGTACTCGGCCTGGTCCAGGGCTTGTTTCCGGCTGTAGCCGCCGTCGGCGTCGACGAACAGCTGGGCATCGGGACCGACGGCGTTCCGGGCGACGTGGACCCGACGCCTGTCCGCGGTCGCGTCGCGGCCGATCTTCATCTTCACTCGGGGGATCCCCTGCGCGACCCACCCGCCCAACTGCTGTGCCAGCTGTTGGTCGGAGTAGGAGGTGAAGCCTCCGCTTCCGTAGATGGGCACCGCGTCGCGTACCATCCCCAGCAGCTTCGCCAGGGGCAGCTCCAGCAGCCGCGCCTTCAGGTCCCAGAGCGCCACGTCGACTGCGGAGATCGCCATGGAAGCGATGCCAGGCCGGCCCAGGTTTCGGATGGAGTGGACCATGGCGGTCCAGGCCCCCTGGATCGCCATGGCGTCGAGATCCTTGACCCTATCCGCCAGGTGGTCTTTGATCAGTTGGGCGGTGGCCGCGTCGGCGTAGGAGTAGCCGAGGCCGCGGATGCCCCCGGCCGTCGCCTCAGCGACGACGAGGGTGGTCTCGTCCCATTCGTAGCTGCCGTCGGATTCGGGGAAGTCGGTGGGTATCCTGTAGGCGGAAACCTCCACCTTCTCTATGGGTACGCTGCTGCCAAACCCGGCCATCGTTCGATCCTTTGCTGAAGGCTTGTTCAACATGCCTGCCGCAATAGGCGTGCCATCGGCGTGGTGCTGCTGGGACCCGGGCTGAAGGTGGGCAAGCATGGGGCCGAGGAGGCTCCGGAAACCGAGCCGGAGAGAGCCGAAAAGGCCGCAACGCAGCCTCCGAGGGGGGTGGTGCCCGCCCCCGCAGGGGCCGGAAGGCCGCGTAGCCATCGCATACACTAACCTGCAGGGGCGGGACGCCGTGCCCGCCCCTGGGATCCGCTACTACCGCCCCATCAGCAGGGCGCCCTGCGGGCTCTAAGCGGCCCTCTTATCTCGGGGAGTGCGGGCCTTGTCGAAGCTCCCTCGGAGTTCTCGCGGTTCCTGCGGCTCGAGCTTCGCCGTCGGGCGGGGTTTGCCCCACAGAAGGGCACCTCGGAAGAAGAGCGCGGCCCCCGCGACGAAGACCAGGGTAAGAAGCCCCCGAAGGAGGAACTCGCCCGCCGAAGCCGTGGTGAGAAGGGTGGATCCGAGAGCCACGGCAAAGAAAGCCAACACGGCCGAGGAGGCCCACAAGTCGACTCGAGAAACCACCTTGGCCTGGTCGGCCCTGGGGTTGAGGTATCTGAATTCGTCCATGACAGTTCTCCGTGAACTCTGTCAGCCGGTCCTGGCTGCAGTCCCATCATGGCATAGTGGACCAAAAAGATCCAATTACCAGTTGGAGCTGCTAGCATAAGGTTCGAGTGATGGGATCCCACCACGCGCAGGGCAGGGGCGGACGGTGGGCCGCGAATCGGCCAGCCGTAGGGTCAGGGGGCGCAGCGGGGAAAGGCTACAGGGCCGGCCAGGAATTCAACCCGCAAAGGGCGCGAGGATCTGCCCGGATGGATCACGCGACGAGCATCTGCACCAGGTTCAGCAGCACGGTGAGGGCCAGGATCCCGTTGGCGGCCTGAAGACCGTACCCCAGCCGCCGGAAGTAGGGGCTCAGCCTTATCACGATGGCTATGACCAGCAGCGAGATCAGCGCCTTGAAGAGGTACATCGCGGGCTGGCCACCAGTGGCTAGCAGCATCGATGGGATGCGGTTGGCCTCGGCCAGGCCGGACTGCAAAGCCAGATAGGTGGAGGCGATGTCGAGGAGATTGAGGGCGGCAAACAGGGTGATAGCGGCGCGAATGCCGGGGTTCAGCCTCATCGGAAGGCCTCCTTCGCGGCGCAGCCCCTTGGGGGGCATCGGGCTGCAACTCATCTTCAATTACTGATGGACCCAGTATAGCACTATTGGGCTATTCCACTTGGTGAAAGAAGGGTGGGAAAATACAAACTCTTGTGCAATTGGCCTGAAGGAGGGCCAGGCCGGGCCGTGGCCGTTCCTATCGCTCTGCACAGTCTGCCCCACGGTCGCTCGGTCCTTCCGGGAAGCGTGCGTGCACAAGCCCGCTCGATGCTGCGCGAATGGGCACTGGGCCTGTTGTAGCCGGAGGTCGGGGTCCGTGATACAATCCGCACCACGAAAAGTAGAGACTGGCCCGTGCCGGCCCCCCCGCGTCCCTTCAGCCATTTCCGTCGATCCAGTTCTGGCGCGCACAGTTCAGTGAAAGGAGACATCACCTTGCGCACCTTCAGCCTCGTGTTCCTTGCCCTGGTCGCGTCCGTTGCCCTGCTGGTCACTCCGGCCGCCGCGACACCCTTCCCGGAAACCGGCTACTCCATCACCAACGACAAGATCCAGGATTACTTCGACCATCGGGGTGGGGTCAGGGTGTTCGGCTACCCGATCTCCCGGGAGCTCGATTTCATGGGCACCAGGGTGCAGTTCTTCCAGCGGGCCGTGCTGCAGCTTCAGGCCAACGGGGGAGTCGGCCTCATTAACCTGCTGAGCGACGACCTGCTGCCCTACACCCACATCAACGGATCCGTCTTCCCAGCCGCCAACCCTCAGCTGCTGGGGACTGCCCCCTCGGCTTCAGATCCGGACTTCGCCGCTAAGGCGCTGGATTTCGCCCGGCAGAACGCCCCCGACAGCTGGGAGGGGATGCAGACCAACTTCTACTCCACCATGGTGAACACCGTCAGCTACCGGGAGGCCTTCCCCAATGGTGGAGCGGACCCGGGTCTGATGCCTCTCATCAACCTGGAGATCTGGGGACTTCCCACCAGCAAGCCCACCTACGATCCCAACAACGGCAACTTCGTCTACCTCCGCTTCCAGCGGGGGATCATGCACTTCGACAAGGGCTCAGGCCTCACCCAGGGGATCCTACTGGGCGACTACCTGAAGTCGGTGATCACAGGGCAGAACCTGCCGTCCGATCTGGCACAGGAAGCCCAGGGTAGCAAGCTGTACCGCCAGTACGACAACGGCGTGGCGAACGGCGTGGCCCGATCGGCGGATCTTCCGGCGACCAACCTCTTCGCTGCCTTCGAGAAGGACGGCGTGGTGGTGCCGACTCCGGCTCCAGCCACCCCCACACCCGTTCCGGCTGCTCCCACCCCGACGGCCGTCGCTGCATCTCAGCCCCCGGCCAACATCGAGGTGGTTGGGGCCCCGCGCTTCATCAATCTGGTGGGCGACGCCCTGAAGCTACTTTCCGACAAGTCGCCCTACAACTACGGCATAGTCAAGCAGAACGTCTACAAGATCGAGCTGCTGGATAGCAGCACCCCCGCCGTCGACGTCGCGACCCACAGCATCGGGTTCAACGAGGCCACGGCCTACCCCACGGACTGGGATAGCTTCCCGGACCTCCAGGCCGAGTGGATGGCCGGCGTCATCGTCCACAACGCGGTGCACATCTCCCAGGCCCTCCGAGGCGCTCCCGTTCACACGACCGATGCGGAGGCCGAGGCGCTGACGCGACAGCAGGACGTCATGGCGGCGGTGGACACGACCTCCGGTCCCAACGGCCAGTTCCGGGACTTCGTCCGGTCGGCCCTGAACAACAACACCGGCTGGTTCAGCGATTTCCAGATCCCGCCGGGCCCCAAGAACCCGTAGGGGGTCCCTCGAAGGGTCCGATCTGCCCCGTGCGTCCCTTCTCAGACCATCGGCGGCCCGCATCCCGGGGGATGCGGGCCGCTTTCTCGTGCCGATTTCACTTCGCCTACCTGCCCTCCTGGCCCTTCGGCCGCTGCAGGTTGGCGAGTGGGCTCAGTCGGGCTTGTGGGGTGGGTACAGCTCCTTCACCCGGGCCATCAGGAACTCGTCCCTGATTCGCCTCACCTGGGCGGCATCCCGCTGGCTCCAGTCGTAGAAGCCCTGGCCGGCCTTGAAGCCCGACTCGCCCTTCTCCACCTTATCCTTCAGGATAGGCAGCGGCTCTGTACTGTTGCACAGGGACTGGAAGAGGTAGGACTCGATGGCCAGCGACATCTCCAGACCGTTGAGGTCGGAGTGCTCCAGGGGACCGTACACGGGGAGCCGCAGCCCCAGCCCCATCTTGATGGCGGTGTCCACCTCCTCGGCGGTGGCGATCCCTTCCTGGACGATGTACATCGCCTCTCGCTTCATGGCGTGGAGGATCCGGTTGCCCAACTGGCCGGGGACGTCCTTCCGCACCACCACCGGCCGCTTGCCAATCTCGGCCAGAAGCGATCGGAGGGTTTCCACCGTCTCCTGGGAGGTTCGATCCCCCTGGACGATCTCCACGAGGGGCATCAGGTGGGGCGGGTTCCAGTAGTGGGTGGTGGCAGCCCTCCCCGGGTGGTCCATGCCGGCGGAGATCTGAGTGATGGGCAGACCCGAGGTGTTGGTGGTGAGGAGGGTGTGGGGCGCGCACACCCGATCCAGCCGGGCGAACAGCTCCCGCTTGGTGGGCAGATCCTCGACGATGGACTCCGTCACCAGGTCGGCCTCGACAGCCTTTCCCTCCAGGTCGGTACTGCCCTCGATCCGGGCCAGGGTGCGGGCCGCTTCCTCGGCGGCCATCAGTCCTTCCGCCTGCATGGCCTCGAGGTTCGATCTCACCGAGGCGAGGCCCCGGGCAACACTCTCGGGGCTTCGCCCCACCAGCGCCACCTCCCGACCCGCGGCCGCGAAGGACTGGGCTATGCCCGGGCCCATAAGCCCGGTTCCGATCACCACCACTCGCCGAATCGAACTGGTATCCACCCGCCACCTCCGAGAATGGAATGGGGACAACCCGGTGCCCTCGTGCGTGGGACAGTATACGCGGCGAAGGCCATTGTGTCTTCGAGCGCCGAGTAGTACCATCAGGGCGCTGATCGCGGGGCCCGGGCAGCGTCGCGTCGGACCTCGAGCGGCAGTCGAGCCGGTACCAGTGACGCCCCTGCGACGAGGCAGGGCACCGATACCAGGAGGTATCACCATGGAGGGCTTGCCCCTGAAGCCGCGGGCCTTCGTCCTGGTCTCGCTACCCCTCGGCATCTCGGCTCACCTTCTCCCCCTGCGCGACCTGGGGATCTCGCCCTGCGTCCCAGGACGCACCTCAATCTCTGTTTGACAAAGCGAGGAAGTGAGACAGTGGAGAAACACATTGAGATTCGGCCGGAACTGTGCACGGGCTGCAAGCTGTGCGAGCTTGCCTGCTCCGCGGTGAAGACGGGGGAGTTCAACCCCAGGGATGCCAGGATCAAGGTCACCCTGGTGGACGTGCCCGAGATCCCCGTTCCCACCCTGCTGGACTCCTGCGACTACTGCTTTGGCAATCCGGTGTGTGTGCGCTTCTGCGTCTCTGAGGCCATCGCATGGAAGGAGATGGAAGGGAAGCCGGTCCGACTGAAGCCGTCGGAGGCGAAGGCGATCGCCCACGCCTGGCTAGAATCCGTCAGCAGGTAGGGTCGGGCGTGGCCAAGGTTACGGTCAGGAGCTTCACGGTGATCCGGGACGTCCTGGGGGCGGCCGCAGTCGAGGTTGAGGTGGCCCCTCCCGAGACGGTGAAGGGGGTGTTCGACGCCCTGCTGAGGGAGCACGGCAGGCCCCTGGCGGAGAAGATATGCGACCCGAACACCGGGGAGTTGACCCCTTTCCCCATCAGGCTCAACGACGAGATCATCTCATCGATCCTGGACGGGGACAGGCCCATCGAGAGCGGCGATGAGGTGACCATCATCTCTCCGGTTGGAGGAGGTTGCTAGTGGCTGCAGCGTTCAAATACGGCGGATACGTTGGGCAACTGCTCAGGGTGGATTTGACGAAGAAGGGGGTTACGCGGGAGCCCCTTCGCGAGGACTGGGCCAGCGATTTCGTGGGCGGCGTGGGCTACTCCGCCCGCCTCCTCTACGACGAGCTGAAGCCGAAGATCGATCCCCTGGGCCCCGACAACAAGCTGATCTTCATGACCGGGCCCACCTGCGGGACGATGATCCCCTCGGGCTCCCGGGGGTCCGTCTGCGGAAAGTCCCCGCTGACCAACTCCTTCTTCCACAGCATCTTCGGCGGCTATTGGGCGCCGGAGCTGAAGTTCGCCGGGTACGACGGCCTGGTGCTGGAGGGGAGGTCCGAGAGGCCCGTCTACCTCTGGATCGACGACGGCCGGGTGGAGATCCGAGACGCCGCACACCTCTGGGGCAAGGGCACCCTGGAGACCGAGGAGATAATCCGGAAGGAGCTGAGCGACGAGGAGGTCCAGGTCGCCACCATCGGCGAGGCGGGAGAGGACGGCACCCCCTACGCCATGATCCTGGTGGGCATCAGGGCCGCCGGTCGGGGTGGCCTGGGCGCCGTCATGGGTTCGAAGGGGGTGAAGGCCATCGCCGTGCGGGGGACGGGAGGCGTCCCAGTTCCCAACATGCTGCGGGCCTACAACACCAGCATGAAGCTGAACGAAGTGCTCTTCGCCAACGCCGGCGTCAAGGGTCTCCTGGAGTACGGCACCGCCCGAAACACCGGCCCCCTGAACGCCGCTGGGATCCTCCCCACGCGCAACTGGCAGACCGAGGTGTTCGCGGGGGTGGAGGGGGTCACCGGCGAGACCATGAAGGAGCAGGTGGTCAAGGCCAACCGGGCCTGCTTCGGCTGCACCATCAACTGTACCAAGTACAGCGTCGTCTCCTCGGGTCCCTACAAGTCCGTCATCAACGGCCCGGACTACGAGACGGTCTTCGGCTTCGGCAGCATGTGTGGGGTGGGCGACATAAAGGCCATCTGCAAGGCAGACGAGATCTGCGACGAATACGGGCTGGACCTGATGTCCGCCTCCTGCACCGTGGCATGGGCCATGGAGTGCTTCGAGAAGGGGATCCTCACCCTGGAGGACACCGACGGCATCGACCTGCGCTTCGGGAACGCCGAGGCGATGCTGGCGGTGACCGAGAAGATCGGCAAGCGGGAGGGTATAGGGGCCCTGCTGGCCAAGGGCACCAGGGAGGCCTCCAGGATCGTGGGGAAGGGCTCCGAGCGCTTCGCGGTCCACGTCAAGGGGCTCGAGCTGGCGGGCCACACGCCGCGCCCCTTCGCCTCGGCAGCGGTGGGCTACGCCACCGGGCCCCGTGGAGGGAGCCACCACGACGCCCGAACCACCGCCGAGAAGATGGGGATCTCCGACCGGAAGGTGCTGGAGGACAAGGGAGTGCTGGCCGCGGAGGTCAACCACTTCCTGATTTTCAACGACTCGGTGATCCTCTGCCACCTGGCCGAGACGGTGTGGGGACCCGTGGGTATCACGGAGAACGCCGTCGAGGCGCTGAACGCCGTCACCGGCTGGAACCTGGACGTCCAGGAGGGCCGGAAGATCGCCGAGCGGCAGTGGAACATGATCCGCTGCTTCTCCGCCCGGGAAGGCTTCACCCGAAAGGACGACCAGCTTCCCCCGCGGATGACGGAGGACCCCATCCCCGAGGGCCCGATGAAGGGGGCCGTGATGCCGAGGGAGACCCTGGAGCGGCTGAAGAACGACTACTACAGCTACCGCGGTTGGGACCTGGAGACGGGCAACCCCACCAGGGCGAAGCTGGAAGAGCTGGGGCTGGAGTTCGCCGCCAAAGACGTCTGCTGAGGCGTCTCCTGCCTGGCAGGGCGCCCTCACGACCAGGGGCGGGCCGAACGGCCCGCCCCTGCTGAGTTGTCTGCTTCGGAGCTCTACTGTTGCCTGGATGAGGACCGGGTCCTCCCCTATCCCAACCGGGCCCGAAGATCGTGGAGCTGATCTCCCAGCGGCTGCGGCAGACTGTGATCGAACTTCGAGAGGTGCCGGTCCAAGTCCGGGATCTCCGCTCTCCAAGCCGCCTCGTCAACCCTCAATAGCTCCTCGAGGTACGCCCCGGGAATATCGAGCCCGCTGAGATCGAGATCGGCCCGCTCTGGCAACAGGCCAATCGGCGTGTGTCGGGCTCCCACCCTGCCGTCCACCCGGTCGCACATCCACTTCAGGACGCGACTGTTGTCGCCGTAGCCGGGCCACATGAACTTGCCCTCGGGACTCTTGCGGAACCAGTTCACGTAGAAGATCTTGGGCGCCTTGCTGCCCAGCCTGTCACCCATGTCCAGCCAGTGCTGGAAGTAGTCGGCCATGTCATAGCCGCAGAAAGGCTGCATGGCGAAGGGGTCGCGACGCAGGTTGCCCACCGCGCCGATGTTGGCCGCGGTCGTCTCGGAGGCGGCCGTAGCGCCCAGGAATACGCCGTGAGCCCAGTCGAAAGCCTCTGTAACCAGCGGCACCACGCCGGCTCTGCGACCGCCGAAGATCAGGATGTCAATGGGCACCCCCTCCGGCTTCTCCCAGTCCGGGGAGATGACCGGGCACTGGCGAGCGGGCACCGTGAAGCGGGCGTTGGGATGGGCGGCCGGCTCGCCGGTGCCGGGGTGCCAATCGCGACCCTTCCAGTCCACGGCGTGCTCCGGCGCTGGGCCCATGCCTTCCCACCAGACATCCCCGTCGTCGGTCAGGGCGCAGTTGGTGAAGATCGCGTTCTCCCTCACCGTGTCCATGGCCGCCGGGTTGGATTGATGCGAAGTACCGGGCGCCACGCCGAAGAAGCCGGCTTCGGGATTGATGGCGTAGAGGCGCCCATCAGGCCCGATCTTCATCCAGGCGATGTCGTCGCCGATGCATTCACCTTTCCATCCCGGAAGGGTCGGCTGGATCATGGCCAGGTTGGTCTTGCCGCAGGCGGAGGGGAAGGCGGCGGCGACGTGATACTGCTTGCCCTCCGGACTGGTCAGCCGCAGGATCAGCATGTGCTCCGCCATCCAGCCTTCGCGCCTGGCCATGGCCGAGGCGATGCGCAACGCCAGGCACTTCTTGCCAAGGAGGGCGTTGCCGCCGTAGCCGGAGCCGAAGGACCAGATCGTGTTCTCTCGGGGGAAGTGGCTGATGTACTTCTGCTCCACGTCCGGTGTGCAGGGCCACAGGGCGTCGGCGTGACCGTTGTTGAGGGGAGCACCGACGGAATGGAGGCACTTGACGAAGTCGCCTTCCGTGCCGAGGACATCTATGACTCGACTTCCGACGCGGGTCATGAGGTGCATGTTGCAGACGACGTAGGGGCTATCGGTAATCTCGATGCCGATCTTGGCCATGGGAGAACCGACGGGGCCCATCAAGAAGGGAATGACGTACATGGTGCGGCCCCGCATGGAGCCCCTGTACATCTCCTTCATCTTCTGCTTGAGTTCGTCGTCGTTAATCCAGTTGTTGGTGGGCCCGGCCTCCTCCCGAGTTGGGGTGGAGATGAAGGTGCGATCCTCGATCCTGGCCACGTCGCTGGGATGGGAGCGGTAGAGGAAGCTGTTGGGGCGCTTCTTCAAGGGCACTGCCGCGCCGCTGGCGACCATGGACGCCATCAGCTGGTCGTACTCCTCGCTGCTGCCGTCGCACCAGTAGACCTGGTCGGGCTGGCACATGGCAGCCGTTTCGTTGACCCAGTTGGCCAGTTCTTGGTTCTTTACTGGATAGAACACCCGTGCCTCCTCTAGACTGCGCAATAATGGGCAGTGGGAATGTGGTCTCCGCTTCTTTTCTGAGGGGCTCTCCCCGAGGCCATGAGGAGCGGGATTTACCCTGCTGGAAGGTCAACATGGCTAACTAATTGTGCTGGTTGCGGTCTCGTGCAGCCAGGCTGTGCAACTTACAGCATCTTTCCGGCGCCGTCAAGGCAAAGGATGGGGGACGGGCTGTCCAGGCTGCGGCCGAGGCAAGCTACATGGGTCGCTCGTATTGACGATAACAACATGAGTGGGGTATCTTGTGTGCTGGTCGATGGGCTACCCCGGAACGCGTCGGTTGGCACTCTCTCCCAGAAAGAAGTCCCATCTGGGGCTGACGACGCTGTGCCTGCTATCCCAATCGCCTCCCAGGATGTCCCTGCGGGCGCGCTGTCGGGCGCCCGTCCAGAAAGGAGACCGCGGATGCCTGACTCAAACCTGGAATCAGCCCTGGCCCGGACCGAGGGCGACGCCGACTCGTGCCTGACGGCCGCCTCTGGGGTGGCAACATCCCTCAAGCGATTGCGCACCGCGGCACGGGCGGGGAATCTTCGGGAGATCCGCCGGGGGCTGGAGGCGGCGGAGCAGTCCATCGCGGCCCTTGGGCAGCAGTTCGCCAACACTGTGGAGGGCTGGAACTTCGACGATGAGGGGTATCTGTCCGGCGAGGCCTACCTGGAGGAGTTGGTCCAGACGGCGCAACGCCAGGGACTGAGCCTCTACCGGCAGGACGACCAGATCTACTGCTATCCGTCCCTGCTGCGGGTGCTGCCGGCCGAGCGGGCGGTGTCTATCGACCGGGTCAGGGAGAGGCGCCTTCGCCCCACCGTGCTGGTCGCCCACCTCAAGGAGATCCAGGGCCGCCGGCCGCGGTTCAAGTCCGAGGCTTTCCTGGAGTCCATGTGCCGGGTCTACGAGCGGATCGTCGCCCACCGGGGCAAGAAGCGGGGATCGGTGGTGCGGCTGAAGGAGCTGTACGACTGGCTGACGCCGCGCCCCGGGGACACCCGCGACTACACCCTCCATGAGTTCGCCAGGGACGTCTACCTGCTGGATCAGAGCGGGATCACCGAGACCAGGGACGGCGCGCGGGTGAGCTTCCCGGCCGCCACGGGCACCAAGAGCCCGGCCAGCGCCATAACCGTCGTGACCCAGGGCGGACAGGAGAAGCGGTACTTCGGCATCTCCTTCGATCGGGAAGAGTGATTCGATGAGTTCTATACAGATGAGGCCCGAGGATTGGCTGCGAGTCATCCGCGGTGAGTATCTGGAGGACTTCGTCCTCCGGGGGGGCGCCGCCGTGAAGTTCGTGGTGCCCGCCGGGGAGGCGGAGCGATCTGCCGTACAGAGGGGGCTGGAGACGGCGGCGGTGGAGGCCGGCTACCAGTTTGCCGGCGTGGACTCGGCCGTCACCAAGATCCACATGATCGACAAGCTGTTCCACGAAGTCGCCCGCCAGATAGACTGGGACGGTCTGGCACGCCGCTTCGTAGCGGGGCTGCTGGAGGAGAACGGCTACCGGCTCCTGCCGGAGCGAGACCACCTGGATCTTCAAGCGATCGCCGCGCAAAACCAGTATCAGGAGGCGGAGCTGAGGCGGGACGTGAAGAAGTGGCTCGCTGGCCGGATCTACCGGGACCACGGCATGAGCCAGGAGTTCCGGGTCGCCATGCTTCGGTTGTGTCAGGCCCAGTTGGACCCTACCGACGTGTCTCCCACGGAGAGCGGGGCTATCAAGGAGTGGCTATGCGGCGAGCTCCGGCTTCTCTCGGCTCTCAAGCCCTCGCTGATCTACCAGAAGATCGCCCGGCACAACGCCCGGTACATGCTGTTCTCCCTGGTTCGATGGCTGCGGCTCACCGCCGGCAACGGGCTGATCCTGGGGCTGGACGTCACCCAGTGCACGGCCGACCGCGCCCACACCCCCGAGGGATACCTCTACTACAGTAAGCCTGCCACCATGGATGCCTACGAGCTGCTGCGGCAGTTCGTGGACGGAGTCGACGATCTGTCCAACTGTCTGATTGTGGTGGTGGCGTCGCCGGAGTTGCTCACCGATCCCATCAGGGGCCTGGGCTGCTACGAGGCCTTGAAGCTGCGGATCTGGGATGAGGTTCGCGATCGGGAGGTCCCCAACCCCCTGGCCGCCCTGATCCGGCTTTCCGGCTCGGCTCCGGCGCGGCTGCCGGCTCACCTGGAGGAGAGGATGGAGGAACGGCATGGATGAGCAGATCCGGCATCGCCGCGCCATAGAGGCCCTCCGGTCCGGCGTCCCCAATAGGGACGCGGTTAGGGTGCTGGGTAGCTCCCAGCCGGAGATCGAGGCCCGCTTCCAGGAGTTGCTGATCCACGCGAGGGAGGGGAGCGCCACGGGGCAGCCAGGAGGGAGCCTGTTGATCGCCGGGGATTTCGGCTCCGGCAAGTCGCACCTGTTGGAGCACTTCCAGCACCTGGCCCTGGACCAGAACTTCCTCTGCAGCAAGCTGGTAGTCAGCAAAGAGACGCCCCTCTACGACCCCACGAGGGTGTATCGCGCGGCCATCGCTGGGGCGATCCTTCCCGGCGCTATGGGAACGGCCCTCTCGGAGGTGGCAGCCAGGCTGGATCCCGCGCGACCGGAGTACGTGGCCTTATACCAGTGGGTGAACGGTGATTCGGGGCTGAACCCCCGGTTTGCCGCCACCCTCTACCTCCTGGAGCACATGCGGGGCGATCCAGAGCTGCAGGAGCGGATCCTGGCCTTCTGGAGCGGTGGCCGGATCAACACGGGCGAGATGAGGAAGGCGCTGAAGTCCCTGGGCGCGAGCGCTGCCTTCCCCATAGATAAGGCGCCCCCGGCCAGGGATCTGGCCATCCAGCGTTTCAAGTTTGCCTCCAGGCTCACGGTGGCGGCCGGCTACTCGGGCTGGGTGCTGCTGCTGGACGAGGTGGAGCTGGTCGGGCGCTACTCCTTCATGCAGCGGGCCAGGTCCTACGCCGAGATCGCACGGCTCTCCAGCAAGCTGCAGGGCGAGGGCATTCCCTGCATGACCAGCGTTCTGGCCATCACCAAGGACTTCGAGGAGGCCGTGCTGGAGGGACGCAACGACCGGGAGCGGATCCCCGGCAAGCTGCGGGCCTCCAGCCTCCCGGCCGATCTGGCCCTGGCCGGCCAGGCTGAGCGGGGGATGCGGCTGATCTCCAGGGAGCGGCTCCCGCTGCGGCCTCCCGACCAGGCCCTGCTGCTCCAGAGCTATCTGAAGACCAAGTCCACCCACGCCGAAGCCTACGGCTGGTCCCCGCCCGAGGCCGGCTCCCCCGAGCGGCTGGGCAGCACCCCCATGCGCACCTACGTGCGCTTCTGGATCAACGAGTGGGATCTGAAGCGAGCCTATCCGGATTACTCGCCGGAAACGGTGGTAGCCGAGCTGCGCCAGAGCTACGAAGAGGATCGGGACCTGGAGGTGGCGCCCGAGGCGGAGATCCGGGAGGACGAGGGGGTAGATGGGGATCCTCGCTGGGGAGGATAGCCGGAACGCAGGTGTGAGATGCCGATCCCCTTTCGCGACCTGGACAACCTGCACGAGTTGGGCACCGCGGCCTTCCTGAAGCTGGCCCGCAACCCTGAGGGCACTGTCTGGTTCGGAGCTCTCTTTCTGGTGAACGCCCGGGGCGAGCCGCTGGAGTTCACTTTCAACCGGGTAGACGTCCCGTCCTCTCCCCTCTGGCGCTCCGCCGACGTCCGGCGGCAGGCGGAGCGGAGCCTCGCCATCTCTCTGCTCTCCATCTGCCCCCGAGTGCCCAGGTTGCTCCTCGCCCTGGCAGCGGAGGTGAGTGGGGAGCTCTTTTGCCGGGAGATCCGCCTCTCCCTGCCGGTCTGCCGGATCGCCACCATCCTGGAGACTACCCCCTACCTGGCGGAGGAGCGGCGGGAGCTGGCGGAGGCCTCAGAGCCGATGCACCTCTTCTGGTTTCCCGATCGACCGCCGGAGGGCTCTCAGGAGCTGCGACTCCTGAAGGAGCTGGCGGTCAGGAGGCTGCTGGTCGAGCCCTTCGACCGGGCTCTGGCCGGCCTCCGGGAGGTGTACGGCCCCTTCGACCATGAAGAATCATCACCATGACCTCGGACTGGTGGCGTCTTCCCGCCCCCGGCCCTGCCCCCGCCGGTTGGGGAAGCAGATCCGGCACCCCCACACCTGGCAACCCGCCGCCCGCCGGCCGGATGGTCGTCCCGTTCCCGCTGGTGCGAAACGGGGAGCGCCGAACCCCCGGGGCCGCCGGCCCCGCGACCCCTGCTCGATCCCTGGTGCAGGCTCTACCCTTG
>JAJZRD010000246.1 GCA_021845945.1 Chloroflexota bacterium | reverse complement strand
ACCGGGAAGACCGCCATCGCCATCGACACCATCATCAACCAGCGCAAGGGCGACGTGGTGTGCATCTACGTCGCCATCGGCCAGAAGCAGTCGGCCGTGGCCCAGGTGGTGGCCACCCTGGAGGAGTACGGCGCCATGGACCACACCATCGTGGTGATGGCGGCCGCCTCCGATCCGGCGCCCCTCCAGTACCTGGCCCCCTACTCCGGTTGCGCAATGGGCGAGGAGATCATGGAGCAGGGCGGCGACGTGCTGGTGATCTACGACGACCTGTCCAAGCACGCCTGGGCCTACCGGCAGATATCGCTGCTGCTCCGGCGGCCCCCCGGACGCGAAGCCTACCCAGGCGACGTGTTCTACCTCCACTCCAGGCTGCTGGAGCGGGCGGTCAAGCTGAACCAGGAGCACGGCGGTGGCTCGCTGACGGCGCTGCCGGTCATCGAGACCCAGGCCAACGACGTCTCGGCCTACATCCCCACCAACGTGATTTCCATCACCGACGGGCAGATCTACCTGGAGCCCGACCTCTTCTACGCCGGCGTTCGGCCCGCGCTGAACGTCGGTATCTCGGTGTCCCGCGTCGGTGGCGCGGCCCAGACCAAGGCGATGAAGCAGGTGGCCGGCAAGCTGAAGGGAGACCTGGCCCAGTTCCGAGAGCTGCAGGCTTTCGCCCAGTTCGGGTCCGACCTGGACAAGATCACCAAGGCGCAGATCGACCGGGGCCAGCGGATCACCGAGGTTCTCAAGCAACCCCAGTACGTTCCGGTGCCGCTGGAGAAGCAGGTGATGGCCCTCTACGCCGTGACCAACGGCTTCGTGGACGACGTTCCGGTGGAGAAGGTCCGCGATTTCGAGGCGGCCTTCCTCCAGTTCATGGAGTCGGCCCACCCCGGGGTCGGGGAGACCATAGCCCAGGAGAAGGCCATGAGCAAGGAGACCCTCGAGGCCCTGCGGACGGCCGTCGAGGAGTTCAAGAGGACCAGCAGTTTCTAGCCTTCCAGGAAATGTAGGGCGGGGGCCGTCCACACGCGCCAACTAATCGGCGACGACCCCACCCCGGCCCCTCCCCGCTGCGGGGAGGGGAGAGGGGTGGGGTGCGTACCGGCCGGCCCGCCGCCTCGAGTTCTTGTTATTGGGGATAGACAGTGCCGAGTCTCCGCATCATCAAGCGACGGATCCGGAGCGTCAAGAGCATATCACAGGTGACCAAGGCCATGGAGATGGTGTCCGCCTCCAAGATGAGGCGGGCGCAGCAGCGCGTGCTGGCCTCGCGGCCCTACTCGGAGCGGCTCCAGAGGATGATCGCCGATCTGGCGGTTCGGCCCGGGCTGGAATGGGAGAGCCACCCGCTGCTGCAGCAGCGGGAGACCAGAAACCGCGTGGGCCTGATCGTCATGACCTCGGATCGGGGACTGTGCGGCAGCATGGACAGCAACGTGATCCGTCGAGCCACCGCCGAGATGCTGGAAGTTGGAGGACCCTCGGTCGTGGACGTCGTCACCGTGGGGCGCCGGGGGCAGGACTACATGGCGCGCCGCGGGGTGGGGATCGAGGCGACCTTCACCTACATGGGGGACCAGCCGGGCATCCTGGCGATCCATCCCATCGCCCGGATCGTCATGGACGGCTTCACCAGCGGCCGGATCGACGCCGCCTTCGTCGTGTATCCGAAGTTCGTCAACACCCTTACCCAGCGGGTGGCGGTCGATCAGATCCTGCCGGTGGTGCCGGCCAAGACGGCGGAACCGCAACTGGAGTACATCTTCGAGCCGAGCGCTCCCGACATCCTGGCGGAGCTGCTCCCCCGATACGTCGAGGTGCAGATCTACCAGGCCCTGCAGGAGACGATCGCCAGCGAGCACAGCGCCCGCATGATCGCCATGCGGAACGCGACCGATAACGCCAAGGAGCTGATCTCCACCCTGACACTGGTGTACAACAAGGCTCGCCAGGCGGCGATCACCAAGGAGCTCGCCGAGATCGCCGTGGGCGCAAGCGCGCTGTCAGGATAGGCTTCAGCCACGAGGCACGCAGCACTCAGCACTCAGGACCTCACTTGGAGGAAAACGTTGGCAACAGGAAAAGTTGTTCAGGTATTCGGGGCTGTCGTGGACGTCGAGTTCCCCCCAGAGCAGCTGCCGCAGATCTACAACGCCCTGGAAACCGAAATCGGCGGCAAAAGGCTCGTGCTGGAGGTGCAGCAGCACCTGGGCAACAACTGGGTGCGGGCCGTGGCCATGTCCAGCACCGATGGGCTCAAGCGGAACAACCAGGTGATCGACAGCGGCTCGCCCATCAAGGTGCCCGTCGGCAAGGAGACCCTGGGCAGGATCTTCAACGTCCTCGGGGAGCCCATCGACGAGTTGGGCCCCGTGGCCACCGAGCTGAAGTACAGTATCCACCGTCCGGCGCCCTCTTTCGAGGAGCAGGAGACCACCCCCCAGATCTTCGAGACCGGCATCAAGGTTATCGACCTGATCGCACCCTTCCAGAAGGGCGGCAAGGTGGGGGTCTTCGGCGGCGCCGGGGTGGGGAAGACCGTCATCATTCAGGAGCTTATCCGCAACATCGCCACGGAGCACGGCGGCTTCTCCGTCTTCTCCGGCGTGGGCGAGCGCACCCGCGAGGGCAACGACCTCTGGCTTGAGATGAAGGGTTCCGGGGTCATCGCAAAGACGGCTCTGGTCTTTGGGCAGATGAACGAGCCCCCGGGGGCCAGGCTGAGGGTGGGGCTCACCGGCCTCACCATGGCCGAGTACTTCCGAGATCAGGGGCAGGACGTCCTGCTCTTCATCGATAACATCTTCCGCTTCACCCAGGCCGGATCCGAGGTGTCGGCCCTGCTGGGCCGCATGCCATCGGCCGTCGGCTACCAGCCGACCCTGGCCACGGAGATGGGCCAGCTCCAGGAGCGGATCACCTCCACCAAGAAGGGCTCCATCACCTCGGTCCAGGCCATCTACGTGCCGGCCGACGACTACACCGACCCGGCGCCGGCCACCACCTTCGCGCACCTGGACTCCACCATCTCGCTGGAGCGCTCGATCGCGGAGCAGGGCCTCTATCCCGCGGTGGACCCGCTGGCCTCCACCTCCCGCATCCTGGACCCGAGGGTGGTGGGCGCGGAGCACTACGATGTGGCACGTGAAGTGCAAAAGGTGCTACAGCGATATAAGGATCTACAAGACATTATAGCGATCCTGGGTATCGACGAGCTGAGCGAAGACGACAAGCTGACCGTGTCCCGGGCACGAAAGATCCAGCGGTTCCTATCGCAGCCGATGTTCGTGGCCGAGGCCTTCACGGGCCGCGAGGGCAAGTACGTTCCCATCCCCGAGACGGTCCGAGGCTTCAAGGAGATCCTGGAGGGCAAGCACGACGGCCTGCCCGAGCAGGCCTTCTACATGATGGGCACCATAGACGAGGTCGTGGCCAACGCCGAGCAGTTGGCCGTGAGCTAGGGCGAAAGAAATGGCGAAGCTGAACGTCGAGGTAGTAAGCGCCGAGCGGGTGGTGTTCACCGGCGAGGCCGATATGGTGGTGGCGCCCGGGTCCATGGGCGTTCTCGGCATTCTGCCCAGGCATGCCCCTCTGCTCACCTCCTTGAATCCGGGGGTACTGCGCATTCGGCAGGGTGGGGACGAAGTGGTGATGGCCGTCAGCGGCGGCTTCCTCCAGATCAACAACAACCGCGTCGAGGTGCTCACCGACGCGGCAGAGCGGGCCGAGGAGATCGACGTGGCCCGGGCCGAGGAAGCGCGCAGGCGAGCCGAGGGGATGCTGGCGGACCAGCCGCGGGGACGTGGCACCGAGGTGGAATCCGCCGAGGCGGCCCTCCGAAAATCGCTGGCCCGCTTGAAGGTCGCCAATTTCCGGAGAAGGAGAACGCAGCAGAGATGACCCTGACTGGCGATCCCCTGGTTGGTCCGGTCCCTGGTCGAGGAGGCAACGGTCTCCCAGCCACCGAGCGGTTCATCATAGAGGGGGGGTTACCGGTAAGGGGAACGGTGCAGGTGGATGGCGCGAAGAACGCCGCCCTGCCGATCATGGCGGCCTGCCTGCTCACCAGGGAACGGTGCGTCGTCCGGAACGTCCCGGACATCGAAGATATAAGATCCATGGCACGGGTGCTCGAGTCCATCGGCGCCCGTGTCGAGTTTCTGGGGAACGGTAGCCTCGCCATCGAGGCCGCGGAGCTCCAGTCCAGCAGCCCCCCCTCCGACCTGATGCGCCGCATGCGGGCCTCCTTCCTGGTGATGGGCCCCCTCCTGGCCCGGCTGGGCGAGGCCCAGGCCCCCCACCCCGGCGGCTGCGCCATCGGGATGCGGCCCGTCAACGTGGACATCCGAGGCTTCCTCGCCATGGGATCCCGGATCCAGCAGAGCAACGGCAGCTACGTGGCGGTCACCGAGAGCGGCGGCCTCCACGGGGCCACCATCTACCTGGACTACCCCAGCCACACCGGCACCGAGAACCTGCTGATGGCCGCCGTCCTCGCCAGGGGTAAGAGCGTCATCAAGCACGCCTCGGTCGAGCCCGAGGTGGTGGACCTGGCCAACTTCCTCGTCAAGATGGGGGCCAGGATCTCCGGCATCGGCAGCACCCGCCTGGAGGTGGAGGGGGTCGATCAGCTGCACGGCTGCGACTACTCCGTGATCCCCGACAGGCTGTTCGCCGGCACCTTCGCCATCGCCGCCGCCATCACCGGAGGCGAGGTGCGGCTGGAGCGGTTGACCCCCGAGCACATGGACCCGGTCACCTACAAGCTGCTGGAGGCCGGCGTCGAGGTCGAGGAGGGGGGCGACTGGCTGCGGGTGGCCGGTCGCAGACCGCTGAGCGCGGTGGAGATCCAGGCCATCCACTACCCCGGCTTCCCGACGGACCTCCAGGCCGCCTTCGGGGCGCTCCTGACCCAGGCCGTCGGCACCAGCCTGATCCACGAGCGGGTGTTCGAGAATCGCCTCCTGTACGCCGAGGAGCTGGCGAAGATGGGCGCCGACGTCCAGGTATCGGGGCAAACCGCCGAGATCACGGGCCCGACCCACCTGACGGGGACCACCATCAAGGCCCTGGACATCCGCTCCGGTGCCGCGGTGATCCTGGCGGCGCTCGCGGCGGAGGGCACCACCATCGTCGAGGATGCCCACCACGTCAACCGGGGCTACGCCGACCTCGTGGGCACCCTGTCCAGCATCGGAGCCTCCATCAAGAGGGGGTGACGCCCCCCTGGGGTCGATCACCCCACAAACCCCACCCCTCTCCCCTCCCCGCAGCGGGGAGGGGAGAGGGGTGGGGTCCTCCGCGCTCCACCCTCGCCCCAAATCCCGGTGTATGGGCGCAGGACTCC
>JAJZRD010000245.1 GCA_021845945.1 Chloroflexota bacterium | reverse complement strand
AGGCGGCGCTGGCCCCCGTATGGGAGGCTCTTGGCCATCTCGCGGGCCCATCGGGCAATGCCCACGAACTCCATCAACTCCAGGGCCCGGGCGCCGGCCACCTTCTCCTCCCGTGTCGTCCCGGGCAGACTCAGGACCGCGCCCCACACCCCGGACTTCGTCCGGCAGTGCATCCCAACCTTCACGTTGTCCAGGGCCGTCATGTTGTCGAACAGCCGGATGTTCTGGTAGGTTCGGGCGACGCCCATTTCGGTCAGCCTGAACTCCGGCAGCCCCAGGATGGGCCGGCCCTGGAACAGCACCTGGCCACTCGTGGCGTGGTAGCTGTTGGTGATCAGATTGAAGAGGGTGGTCTTACCGGCTCCGTTGGGGCCGATGATGGCGAAGATCTGCCCCTGCTCCACGGCCATGGAGACCCTGTCCACCGCCTTGAGCTCGCCAAAGTGCTTGGATACTTCCCGGACCTCCAGTATCGCTCCCATCAGCGGCTTCCTCCGGCGCCGGGTGCCACCTGCTCCTCCACGCCGGCGCCGCCGGGGCCCTCCTCGCCGCGGCCCGCGTGGAGCTCAGCCCGGATCATGCTGCTCGGCCAGATCCCCTCGGGTCTCAGGATCATCATCAGCACTATCACCACCCCAAAGGCCAGCATTCGGTAGTCCGAATACTGCCTCAAGAGCTCAGGGATGCCAATCAGGGCGATGACACCCACGATCACCCCGGGGATGCTCCCGATGCCCCCCACCACCACCATGCTCAGCATCAGGATCGACTCCCAGAAGGTGAAGCTCTCCGGACTCACGAACCCCTGCAGCCCCGCAAACACCACACCGGCCAGCCCCGCAAAGGAGGCCCCTATGGCAAAGGCCATCAGCTTCAGCCGCGTGGTGTCCACCCCCATCGCCCGTGCCGCACCCTCGTCCTCCCGGATCGCCGCCCAAGCCCGCCCAACCCTCGACTTCTCCAGCCTCTGGAGGAAGATCACGCTCAGCACCAGCAGCGCCAGCAGCAGGTAGTACACGTGGGTCGGGGTGGAGAGCTTGTACCCGAAGATGTCGGGAGTGTCGATCAGGCTGATCCCCTGGGGACCGTTGGTCACCGAACTGAGGTTATTCAGAAAGATCCTCACGATCTCCCCGAAGCCCAGGGTCACTATGGCCAGATAGTCACCCCGCAGCCTGAGGACGGGGACCCCCAGCAGCACCCCGAAGACCGCCGCCGACAGGCCGCCCGCCACAAGCAGCAGCAGGAAGGGCCAGTGGAGGTTGAACTGGGCCGAGGCCAGGAAGGCGTAGAGGTAGGCCCCCACCGCGTAGAAGGCCGCGTAGCCCAACACCAGCAGCCCGGTAAAGCCGGTAACCACGTTCAGGCCCAGGGCCAGCAGGCAGTAGATCGCTATCAGATCCAGGATCCGGATGACGGCGGTAGCGTCCCCCAATGGGAACGGGGCCAGCAGCAGCAGCACCAGCAGAATCAGGGGGCTCGCACGCCGGAGAGTGCCCCTGGGCGTCTCACTCCCCTTCTTGGCTAGAAGCTTCTCTTCCACGTCATCGACTCCATCGGGATCCGCTCGCCCAGTAGCCCCATGGGGCGGAAGATCAACACCAAGATCAAGATGACGAAGGCGAAGATGTCCTTGTACTCGGGGGTCAGCAGTCCGCCGGAGATGACCGGCAACAGCCCGGCGCCGAAAGCCTCGAGCAGCCCGAGCAGTATCCCCCCCAGCATCGCGCCGGGGATATTGCCGATCCCACCCAGCACCGCCGCCGTGAAAGCCTTGATGCCGGCGGTGAAGCCCATGGTGAAGAAGGCCACACCGTAGTACATGGAGAACATCACCCCGGCCGCTGCCCCCAGGGCCGGCCCCACCACGAACACCAGCGAGATGGTGCTGTCGACGTTCACCCCCATCAGGCTGGCCGTGTTCCGGTTCTCGGCCACGGCCCGGATCTGCAGCCCGAAGATGGTCCGGTTCACCATCCAGTAGAGACCAACCATCAACAGCGCCGACACCACCAGGATGATCACCTGATGATTGGTGAAGGTGGCTCCTAACAGGGTGTAGCTCTGGGCGGGGAAGACGCCGTTGGGGAAGACCCGCGGGGCCCGGCCCGCCACCAGCATCGCCCCATTCTCCAGGATCATCGAGACCCCCAGGGCGCTCAGCATCGGCGCCAGGCGAGTGGACTCGCGCAGAGGCTTGTAGGCTACCTTCTCGATGGCTACCCCGAAGCCCGCCACCATGAAGCCCGAAACCAGCAGAAGGGTGACGAACAGAGCCCCCATCGCCGCAAGCCCCAGGCCCCCGCCGATGCCCAGCAGCGTCAGGGTCGCTATGGCGACGTAGGAGCCAACCATGAAGAGATCCCCGTGGGCGAAGTTCAGGAGGAGCAGAACACCGTAGACCATGGTGTAACCCAGGGCGATCAACGCGTACATCGAGCCCACGGTCAGACCGTTGATCAATTGCTGAAGGATGACGTCCACTCAGGCCTCCATCAGCTATCAGCCATCAGCTATCAGCAGCCCGTCGAGACCGCTGATAGCTGATAGCTGAAGGCTTGTTACTTGGGCCAGATCAGCTTGAAGTCGCCGTTGGTGACCTGGAAGAGGAACACCGCCGGCTTCTTGACCTCGCCCACCGAGTCGAACTCGATAGGGCCGTAGATGGTGTCCAGCTTGACGCTGCGCATCGCCTTGACGATGGCCTCTCGATCGGCCGAGCCGGCGGCCTTGACCGAGCTGACGATCACCTGGGCCTCGATGTAGCCGTTGCCCGAGTAGGGTCCGGGGTCCTCGTTGAAGGTCTTCTTGTAGTCGTCGGCGAACTTCTTGGCCGTCGGATTGGAGTCGTAAGGCGGCACCTGGAAGGTGACCATCGCCCCCTCTGCGGCCTCCTTGCCGGCTACCTGGACGAACTCCGGCGTGTAGCAGCCGTCGTCGGAGAAGAAGGGCTGCTTCATCCCCTGTGCGCGGATCTGCTTCAGCAGCAGCCCGCCATCCACCTGGGTGCCGCCGAACTGGATCGCGTCCGGGTTCTCGTTCTTGATCTTGGTCACCACGGCCGAGAAGTCCGTGTCGCCGTGGGTGATGCCGTTCACGCTGGTGACCGTCCCGCCCAACTCCTTGAACCTGGCGGCGAAGACGTCGGAGACGCCCTGGCCGAAGGCCTGCTTATCGTGGACGACGGCGGCCTTCTTCAGCTTCAGCTCGTTGACAACGTAGTCCGCCGGGGTCCCTCCCTGCATGCTGTCGCTGGCGATGGGGCGGAAGATGGTGTCGAAGCCCAACTGGGTGATCTTGGGGTTGGTGGAGTTGGTGACCTCCGCCAGCCGCGCCTTGTTGTAGATCGGCTCCGCCGGGATCGTCACGCCGCTGTTGAAGTGGGCGATCACGGCGACGATGGACTTATCGTCGGCGAAGCGCTGGGCTACCACCGTCCCCTGCTTCGGATCCGCCTGGTCATCCAGTGGCGAGATCTCCAGCTTCTTGCCCAGGAGGCCGCCGGCCGCGTTCACCTCGTTGATGGCCAGTTGAGCGCCGTTCAGCCAGGTCTTTCCGAAGAAGGCCTGGTCGCCGGTGAGGGGACCGCCCCAGCCGATCTTGATGTTGCCGCCCGCGGTGGGCTGAGCGACCTGGGTGGCGGCAGCCGCGGGAGCGGCGGGGGCGGCGGTTGGTGCGGGAGCGGCGGGCGCCGTCGTCGCCGCCGGCTTGGCGGGGGCCTGGGTGGGCGCCGGAGCCGCAGCCGGCGAGCAGGCGGCCACCACGAACAGGGCTGCTGCTGTGGCTGCCACGAGCATGGCGAGTCTCTTCTTGCTCGGCATCTGTCCAACCCTCCTGATTTCCACAACTCGAACCCGAAGTTCCTACACGAAGGGTACGCACGACGCCGGCGCCGGCCGCCCCGGGGACGGGCAACCAACGCCACCAGCAGCGACAAGCCTCTTCTCGGACCTTCACCCCCTTTCTCACCGGCCTCGCCCGCGCCACCGCGCCGTGGCCGGCTCAGCGCCCTCCCCGTCAACGCGACAGAGGGTCTTCCCACACCCAGATAGTATTATCTTATTAGTTGATCTTGTCACTATGGGCAGGGGGCCTTGGCGGGGATGGTTGAAGAAGACGGGGGGTCGCCGAGGAAGGAGCATCGCCCAGGGGCACGCTGCCTCTACCCTCGAGCGGAAGAGCCCTTCGAGCGGCCGCGGGGGCCTGCTCGAAGGGCCGGCGCACCGAGGAGTCCCATGAGAGCTTATCCGAGCCAGCTTGGGGCGCATTTCCCCCCCACCGTCGTCCAGATCTAGTCTGCACTCTGTGGGTCGATGCCGGCCTCGACGGGCACTCGCGGGGATGAGCCGCCTACAGGGTCATCTGGGCCAGGGCTCCCGATGTCGGCACGAAATCGTGCCGATCGATCCATTTCGTCTAGATGTGCCGGTTCGCCATCAGCTTCTTGAGGGCGTCCAGGGCGGTCTGGTGGGTGTTGGCGATGTCGTTGACCATGTGAGCCCGGGCCTTCGCCGGGTCCCGCTGGCGCAGGGCGGCGAGGAGCTGCCGGTGCTCGCCCACCAGCTCCTCAAGGCTGCCGCTGATGTCCAGCCTGAGAATGACCAGCCTCTGCATCCGCTCCAGCAGGCGGGCCACGATATCCACCAGCATCTGGTTCCCCGAGGCCTGCGCGATGGCACAGTGGAACTCCAGGTTCTCCTCCAGGAATCTCAGGTAGCTCTGGCGATCCCCCGCCCCGAAATCCCAGTGGAACTGCTCCAGCCGCCGCAGGGTATCTTCGGTGATGGAGGTGGCGGCCTTCTCCGCCGCGGCGCCCTCGACGACCTTGCGCAGATCGAAGATATCCTCGACGTCCTGCAGGGTGACCTGGGAGGTCAGGTAACCCACCCGGGGCACGGCCTCCACCAGCCCCTCCTGCTGCAGCACCCCCAGGGCCTCGCGGACGGGGGTCTTCCCAACCCGGTATCGGAGCGACAGCTGGCTCTCGTTGAGCCGCTCGCCCATGTCGAAGACCCCTCGCACGATGTCGGCCTTCAGCAGCCGGTAAACCCGCTGCTTGGCGCTCTCGGACCGGGTCGGGCGATCGGGGCTTTCCGCGGCCACTAGAACCAAGGTTGGGCTCCTTGCGATTCGGACTGACGGGGAGCTGGCATGCCAGCCAACCGCGATGTTACGTCAGAATGAGATTCCTGTCAACATCATCTGCCATTCTATTGACACCACAGGCGAGCGTTGCTATGTTAGCTCTGCCGGAGCCGGCGACCGAGATCGCCAGTGGGAGCTGGCTCCTACGGAGCCAACGCGACGGGAGCCTCTTGCCCATCACCCCGCGGAGAGGCGGGACTCGTTGTGAACGGAGGATCCAGATGCATCTGCTGGCGCTGAAGCCGGA
>JAJZRD010000022.1 GCA_021845945.1 Chloroflexota bacterium | reverse complement strand
GAAGTATCCAAGCATTTCGGCGAGCTCAAGGCGGTGGACAGGGTGTCCATGGCCGTGGAGCAGGGGCAGATCTTCGCCATCATCGGCCCCAACGGAGCCGGTAAGACCACGCTCTTCAACCTGATCACCAACAGCTACCACGCCACCTCGGGCGAGGTGCTGCTCAACGGACAACCGACCCTGAAGCTGCCGGAGTTCCGGCTGACGGAGATGGGGGTCGCGCGCACCTACCAGAACATCCGGCTGTTCGACAACATGACGGCCTTGGACAACGTGAAGGTTGGGACACACTGCCGGACCAAGAGCGGGGTGTGGGGGGCCGCACTGGCGCTGCCTGGGACCAGGCGTGAGGAGAAGGCGGCCGGCGCCCGGGCCCTGGAGTTGATGGAGTTCGTGGGCATTGCCCGATGGGCCCGCGAGATGGCCAAGAGCCTCCCATACGGGGGCCAGCGCCGCCTGGAGATAGCGCGGGCGCTGGCGACGGAGCCGAGGCTGCTGCTGCTGGATGAGCCGGCGGCGGGAATGAACCCCCAGGAGAGCGAGGATCTGATGGCGTTGATCCGGAAGATCCGCGCCACCGGCGTGACCGTGCTGCTGATCGAGCACCAGATGAAGGTGGTGATGGGGATATCCGAGAGGATCACCGTCTTGAACTATGGGGCGAAGATCGCCGAGGGCACGCCAGTGGAGATCCAGAACGATCCCCTGGTGATCGAGGCCTACCTGGGGAGGAAGAGGGAGACGGGCTTTGCTCGTAGTCGACGACGTCGCAACGAAGTACGGGCAGATAGCGGCGCTTAAAGGGATCTCCTTCCGGGTGGAACAGGGGGAGATCGTGGCGCTGATCGGGGCCAACGGGGCGGGCAAGAGCACCACGCTTCGGACCCTCTCGGGTCTGCTCAGGCCGTGGAAGGGGCGGATCCTGCTGGACGGCAGGGAGATCCAGGGATCCCGGCCGTGGGACATAGCGCGGATGGGGATAGCCCAGTGTCCCGAGGGGCGGCAGATCTTCACCAGGATGACGGTGGAGGAGAACCTGAGGATCGGGCAGTACCCGCAGCGTGGGAAGACGAAGTTTGAAGAAGAGGCCGAGCGGGTGACGGCGCTGTTTCCCCGGCTTCGGGAGCGGTGGAAGCAGGTGGGGCAGACCCTGTCGGGTGGGGAGCAGCAGATGCTGGCGATCGCCCGGGTGATGATGAGCCGGCCGAGGCTGCTGCTGCTGGACGAGCCATCCTTGGGTTTGGCGCCGATCGTAGTGGAGCGGATCTTCGAGACCATCGACGAGATCAACGCCCGGGGGACGACGATCCTGCTGGTGGAGCAGAACGCGCAGCTGGCGCTGGCGATGGCGGATCGGGCCTACGTGCTGGAGACCGGGCGGATCGTGCTGGAGGGGACCGGGGAGGAGCTGACGGAGAACCCAGCCGTCCGAAAGGCCTACCTGGGGATCTCGTGAGGTCTCCCTCTCCCTTTGGCAGGGGCGAGGACCGGCCGGAGGGCAGGTCCACGGGTGAGGGCTGTAGCCCCCTCTCCCTTTGGGAGAGGGTCGGGGTGAGGGCTGTGTCGGGGCATAGCAGAGCCCAAGGTGACCGCACCACGGAGACACGGAGGGCACGGAGAGATAGAATGGCGTCGTTTCCCTGTCTTCCGTGTCTCTGTGGTTTTCTACTGGTACCTCGCCACAGGGATTTCGAGATGTAGGGCAGGGCGCTCTGCCCTGCCGCCGGCCTATCATCGCCACGCGGGCGGTGGGGCACAGGGCCCCACCCTACGTATCAGAGCCACGTGACAGAGCTCGCCGGGCGGTGGGGCACGGGGCCCCACTCTACGTATCAGAACCAATGTGGCGATGCACCAGGAGGGCAACGATGCCGGTTAAGCTGAGCTCCCGGGACGAGGAGATGCTCTCTGGCCGCCACGGCGAGGCCGTCCGCATGGCCATGTCGATCGTCGTGCAGATGGCCGAGGTCGAGGGGGCCGGGCAGTTGATGGACGTCACCCGAGCCCACATCGACGGGGCCCTCTACATGGGGGAATCCAGTGTGGAGTTCGCCGAGACCTTTGCCCGGCTGGGCGGCCGGGTGGTGATCCCCACCACCATGAACATCGGTCCCATCGAGGAGCACGGCTGGCGCAACTACCCCGTTCCCGAGGATTTCGCCGAAAAGGGCGCCAGGATCATGCGGGCCTACGTCCAGATGGGGTGCCAGCCCACCTGGACCTGTGCCCCCTATCAGGCGGGGGTTCGGCCCGCCTTCGGCGAGCAGATCGCCTGGGCCGAGTCCAACGCCATCGTCTTCGCCAACTCGGTGCTGGGGGCGCGGACCAACCGCTACGGCGACTACATCGACCTCTGCGCGGCCTTCACGGGCAGGGTCCCCAGGAGCGGGCTCCACCTCACCGAGAACCGGCGCGGCCAGATCCTCTTCCGCCTCACATCCCTGCCTCAGCCCCTGATGCGCGACGATGGCTTCTACCCGGTCCTCGGCTATTACCTGGGCGACCGTTCCGGCCAGAGGATACCGGTCCTGGAGGGGCTGCACGGGGAGGTCACCGAGGACCAGTTGAAGGCGCTGGGGGCTGCCTCCGCCTCCGCCGGGCGGGTGGCCCTTTTCCACGCCGCCGGCATCACCCCGGAAGCGCCGACGCTGGAGGCCGCCTTCCAGGGCGGCGAGCCGGAAGAGACCGTGGAGGTGACCCTGGCGGAGCTGCGAGTGGCGCGGAAGAAGCTCTCCACCGCCGCCGGGGAACGGCTGGATCTGGTGGCCCTGGGAAGCCCCCACTTCTCTCCCATGGAGTTCGCACGTCTGGCCGAGCTGGTGGAGGGCAGGGAGCGGCATCCGGCGGTGGAGGTGATGGTGACCACCAGCCGCTTCGTGCGCGACCTGGTGCAGAAGGCCCCCTACTGGCCGGAGCTGGAGCGCTTCGGGGTGCGAGTCATGGTGGACAGCTGCATTCTGCACATGCCCGTGCTCCGTCCCGAGGCTCGGGTCCTGATGACCAACTCCGGCAAGTATGCCTACTACATCCCCGGCCTGCTGGGTCGCCAGGTGGCCTTCGGCAGCCTGGCCGATTGCGTCCGGTCGGCCGGTCCTGGGGCGGGTTTACCGCTCGGAGGAGCTGTGGGGCGGGGGCGACGGGGAGACGGGGCGACCGTGTGACGCGAGGCAGGGGCCGGGGGTCGGAGGTCGGGGGCCAGGGGACGGGGAGATGCAGGGACGCGGGGACGCGGAGGTGGATTCCCCTCTCCCTTTGGGAGAGGGTCAGGGTGAGGGCCGGAACACCCAGAACCCAGAACCCAGAACCCGGAACGCTCGCTCAGCACCCAGTCCTCAGCACTCAGCACTGAGGCTGCGGGGCCGGCCGGTGGTGGCGGGATCGGCGGAGGGGGTCGCCCTGGTCGCCGAGGATCCGTTGAGCTTCTGGGGAGGGCTGGACGCGGCTACCGGCGAGGTCATCGATCGTCGCCACGGCCTGTCCGGACAGATCGTTACCGGGCGAGTGCTGGTGATGCCCTACTCTCGCGGCTCCAGCACCACCAGCACCGTCTTGCTGGAGGCTATCAGGGCTGGGACGGCCCCCGCCGCCATCGTGGCCTCTTGTGCGGATCCCATGCTGGCGCTGGGCTCCATCGTGGCGGGCGAGCTGTACCACCGGAGGGTGCCGGTGGTGGCGCTGGAGGAAGCCGACTACAATCGCCTCCGCACCTGGGACCGGGTGGTGATCCACCCGGGCGGGGCGGTTGAGCAGCATCCGAGAGGTGGTACGAGATAGCTGACGAATGAGCAATCGAATCGGGGGGAAGGCCATCGATGCGAGAGGAACTGCTGCACGAGGCCGCCGTCCGGCGGGGCGAGCCCATCGAGCTGCTGGTGGACGGTGAGGCGATCCCCGCCTACGCCGGGGAGACCATCGCCGCGGCCTTGACGGCGGCAGGGCGGAGGGTGTTTCGCCATGCCCCCCGCACCGGGGCGCCCCGAGGGGTGTTCTGCGGGATAGGGGTGTGTTTCGAGTGCCTGGTCGCCGTCGAGGGAATGGGGCAGGTACGTAGCTGCGTGGTCGCCGTGCGGCCGGGGATGAAGGTCAGCCTGAGGGAGCAGGCGGCACCCGAGAAGGGGGAGGGCCGTGGGGCAGACTGAGGTCGCCGTGGTCGGGGCCGGTCCCGCCGGGATCGCCGCCGCGCTGGCGGCCAGTCGAGCCGGGGCCCGGGTGACGGTCGTCGACGAGTACCCGCGGCCGGGCGGCCAGATCTACCGGCAGCCCCCCGAGCCCTTTCGCGTGCCGCCCGGCGGAATCCTGGGGAAGGAGTACCCCAGGGCCCAGAAGCTGTTCCGGCAGCTGGCGGAATCCCCCGTGGAGCTGCTCGCCGAGACCCTGGTGTGGGGGGTCCAGGACGAGCGGACCCTCCTGCTCTATCGGGAAGGTGGTGAGGCGGAGGCCCTCCGGGCCCAGGCCATCGTCGTGGCCGCCGGCGCTTACGACCGCCCCGTCGCCTTCCCAGGCTGGACCCTCCCCGGCGTCTGGACGGTCGGTGGCGCCCAGACCATGCTGAAGAGCCAGCGGATCGTGCCGGGGCAGCGGGTGCTGGTGGCGGGGGCGGGTCCCCTGCTGCTGCCCCTGGCGGCCGCGCTGGTGGAGGTCGGGGCCACCGTGGTCGGGGTGGTGGAGGCTGCCACCCGACTGCGATGGGGCCTTCAAGCCCACCGGATGTGGGGCCACTGGGAGCGGATCCGGGACGCCATCCTCTACGAGCGGGCGCTGCTGGCGGCCGGAGTCCCTCGCTACTTCGGCCACCTCGTGGTGCGGGCCGAGGGGGGCGAGGCGGTGGAGAGGGCGACCATAGCCGCCGTCGACGGCCGGTGGCGGCCCAAGCCGGGCAGCGAGAGCAGCTTAGACGTCGATCTCCTCTGCATCGGCTACGGCTTCCTCTCCTGCACGGAGCTGCCCAGGCTGCTGGGGTGCAAGCTGCGCTACCACCCCGTCCAGGAGCAGTACCTGCCCCTTCACGGCCCCGACATGGAGACCACTGCCCCAGGGGTGTTCGTTGCGGGGGAGACGGCGTGCGTCGGGGGCGCGGAGAAGGCCCTGGCCGAGGGGGAGATAGCCGGGCTGGCGGCTGCTCGCCTGGTGGGGCATCCCTTGGGATCCGATCGGCAGCGGGAGATGGAGGCTGCCCGAGCGCGACGGCGCCACCAGGAAGGCTTCGCGGCGATGCTGGACGGCCTCTTCGCCCCCCGCCCCGGCCTCTACGAGCTGGCGGAGCCGGATACCCCTCTCTGCCGCTGCGAGGAGGTCACCGTCGGGGAGATCCAGCAGGCCATCCGGCGGGGCGCCAACAGCACCAGGGCGCTGAAGGGCTGGACCCGCGTGGGGATGGGGCCCTGCCAGGGGCGGATCTGCGGCAATCTGATAGCCCACCTGGTGGCGCGGGAGGCGGGCCGCCCCCTGAAGGAGCTGCTGGACTTCACCCCGCGGCCTCCCCTCAAGCCGGTGCCCCTGGGCGCCATGGCGAAACTGGAAGTGCCGACCTAACCCCCATCCCCCTTCCCAACGGGGGAAGGGGGCATCTCCCCTCCCCGAAACTGGGAGGGGCAGGGGGAGAGGTGGGATAGGAGGAAGCTCATGCGACTGGCGAACATGATCACCGCCATCGATGCCCACGCGGCCGGAGAGCCCGGGCGGGTCATCGTCGGGGGCGTGCTGGACGTCCCGGGTAAGACCATGTTCGAGAAGATGGTCTACCTGCGAACCTACCGGGACGACCTGCGGAAGCGGATGCTGCGGGAGCCGCGGGGCTACCCCGCCCTCTGCTGCAACCTGGTGCTGCCCCCCACCCATCCCAAGGCGGACGCCGGCTTCGTCATCATGGAGCAGGTGGAGTACCCACCCATGTCGGGCAGCAACACCATCTGCACCGCGACGGTGCTGCTGGAGACCGGGATGATCCCCATGAAGGAGCCGGTGACGGAGTTCACCCTGGAGGCTCCCGCCGGCCTGGTGAAGATCCGGGCCGAGTGCGACCACGGCAAGGTGCGGAGCGTCGCCTTCCGGAACGTGCCCGCCTTTGCCGTCTGCCTGGACGCCAACGTGGAGGTCCCCAACCTGGGGACGGTGACCGTGGACGTTGCCTACGGCGGGATGTTCTACGTCATCGCCGAGGCGGCCTCGGTGGGGCTGCGGCTGACTCCGGACGAGGGGAAGGAGATCGTCCGGCTGGGGGAGATGATCAAGGCGGCGGCCCGCGAGCAGCTGCCGGTGGTCCACCCGGAGAACCCCGGGATCGCTGGCGTGACCATCGCCCAGTTCTCGGCGCCGGCCACCAGGCCCGGGGCCTCCATGAAGAACGCCGTGGTGGTCTCCAGCGGGGAGCTGGACTGGAGCCGGCCCGACTCCTGGACCGGCATCCTGGATCGGTCGCCCTGCGGGACCGGTACCTGCGCCAGGATGGCGACGCTGCACGCCAAGCGGAAGCTAGGGTTGAGGCAGGACTTCGTCCACGAGGGGATCCTGGGGACCACCTTCACCGGCCGGCTGCTGGAGGAGACCCGGGTAGGCGACTACCCGGCGGTGATCCCCACCATCACCGGCCAGGCCTGGATCTACGCCATCACCCAGTACGTGCTGGACGCCGAGGACCCCTTCCCGGAGGGCTTCACGGTGGGCGACATCTGGGGGACGAACGTCAACGAGTGACCCGGGAATTCGGCATAGGGGCGCTTTCCCCGCCGGCCTTCCGTCGAGGGTGCCGCTTCCACCCTCGTTGACAGCGGTCAGATGCGCCGCCTAAACTGGCCTCATCGTGGTAGATCGTCGACGATCTACCACCCGCTGCGAGGAGATGCGGCCGCCAGCCGGCCGCGCCACGCCGTTGCCTGAAGAGGAGGTCGTCCGATGGTACGCCCGCTCCGAGGCATCCTTTCCGCCCTCGCCACTCCCTTCACCCCCGACGGCAGCAAGATCGACGAGGCCGGTCTCCGCGAGCTGGTCGACGGGACCGTCGAGGCCGGCATCCACGGCCTCATCCCCTGCGGCAGCACCGGCGAGTTCCCGGTGCTCACCCGGGAAGAGCGCATGCGGATAGCCGAGATCGTCGTGGACCAGGCCCGGGGTCGGGTCCCGGTGGTTCCCCACACCGGCTCCTGCAGCACTGCCGAAGCCATCGTGCTCTCCCAGCACGCCGAGAGCATTGGGGCCGACGCCGTCATGGTGGTGCAGCCCTACTACGAGCCCACCAGCCTCGAGGAGCTGTTTGGGTACTTCGAGGACGTCTCCGACGCCATCCACATCCCCATGATGGTGTACAACAACCCGGTCGGCACCGGCATGAACCCCCCCACGGAGTTCATGATCCGGCTGGTCCGGGAGATCGAGAACGTCCGGTACCTGAAGGACTCCAGCGGCAACCTCTCCCAGCTCTCGGTGTTGCTGTTTCGGTATGGCGATGAGGTCACCATCTTCAACGGCTGGGACACCATCGCCTTCTCCGTCCTGGCGATGGGCAGCAAGGGGGCGGTTTGGGGCGCAGGCAACGTGATGCCCAGGCAGTGCGCCCGGCTGTTCGATCTGATCGACGCCGGCCGGTTGAACGAAGGCCGGGATCTGTGGGCCAGGATGTGGCCGGTGAACCAGTTCCTGGTGACCGAGGGGTACGCCGCCAGCGTCAAGGCGGGCGCCAACCTGATCGGGTTCCACGTGGGGAGCCCCCGGGCACCCTACCGGCCCCTGGCGCCGGAGAGGGTCGAGGAGCTGCTGCGGCTGCTGGTCAACGCCGGGGCCATCGATCGGTAGCAGGATGATCTGTCCGGGCGGGCATCCCGACGTGGTGGTGGTGGGCGGCGGCATCATCGGGGCCGCCTGCGGCTACTACCTGGCCCGGGAGGGGCTGTCGGTCCAGCTGCTGGAGCGCTCCTTCCTGGCCTCGGGCAGCTCCGGCGCCTGCGAGGGCAACCTGCTGCTGTGGGACAAGGAGCTGACCAGGGAGCTGCCCCTGGGGCAGCGCAGCTTCCGGCTGTGGAGGGAGTTGGCCCAGGAGCTGGAGGTCGACTTCGAGTACGATCCCAAGGGCAGCCTGATGGTGGCCGAGCGGGGGGATGGCCTTGCGGTGGTGGACCGCAAGGTGCGCGACCTGGCCGCGGCCGGCGTGCCGGGGCAACGGCTGGACGCCTGGCAGCTCCACGCCGAGGAGCCCGCCCTGGCCGAGGATATCCCCGGCGGTGCCATCTTCCCCGATGACGGGCAGGTGGAGCCCCGCTACGCCACGGCGGCCCTGGCCGAGGGGGGACGACGCCATGGTCTGGTGGTGCGACTCGATAGCGCGGTGCGCCGAGTTGTGGTGGGGGCCGGCGGGCGGGTGGAGGCGGTGGAGACGGAAAGGGAGCGGATCCCCACCGGCGCGGTGGTGGTGGCGGCGGGGGTGTGGACCCGGGAGGTCGCGGCCACCGCGGGGCTGGATGTGCCGGTATCCCCTCGCAAGGGACAGATCGTCGTGGTGGAGAAGACGCCCCACCTGTTCCGCCGGAAGCTGATGGAGGCCGCCTACACCTCGGCCGTGGAGAGCGGCTCGGCGGCCCTCCAGGTGGCGATGGTGGCCGAATCCACCAGGAGCGGCACCCTGCTGCTGGGGAGCAGTCGGGAGCTGGTGGGCTACGATCGAAGCGTCGACCTGAGGGTCGCGTCCGCCATCACCGCCCGGGCCATCCGCTTCTTCCCGACCCTGGCCGGCCTTCGCTCGATTCGGAACTACGCCGGCCTGCGACCCTTCAGCCCCGATCACCTGCCGCTGATCGGCCCCTTGTCGGGGGCGGAGGGCTTCTACGTGGCCACGGGCCACGAGGGGGCGGGCATCGGGCTGGCCCCCGCCACGGGGCGGCTGATCGCCCAGTGGGTGACCGGAAAGCCGCTGGACTTCCCGGCAGACTGGTTCAGCCCCGACCGGTTTCGGCATCAGGAGGCGCCGGAGAAGAAACCCCGCCCCCGCCGCCGCACAGCAGATCGGTGAGGACGGTGATAACGCCTCTCCCTCTGGGAGAGGCCGCCCGAAGGGCGGGTGAGGGCTCAGACGTTGCCAACCAAACAGCCCTCACCCCGACCCTCTCCCAGAGGGAGAGGGGGACTTCTCACCCCGACCCTCTCCCAGAGGGAGAGGGAGTGGTCGTGTCCAGACAAGGGAGGCCATAGGGTGCGATTCAAGCGCGTTTTCACGGCCGTGGATTCCCACACCGTCGGGGAGCCGGCGCGCATCATCGTCGGCGGGATCCCCTACATCCCTGGCGACACCATGTTCGACAAGAAGCGGTACGTCGAGGAGCAGGCCTACGACATCCTCCAGCTTCTCATGTACGAGCCCAGGGGACACAGCGCCATGTCGGGCGCCATCATCACCCAGCCCACGACGCCCGGTGCCGACATCGGTCTCGTCTTCATCGAGGTGAGCGGCTGCCTGCCCATGTGCGGCCACGATACCATCGCCGCCTGCACGGTGCTGCTGGAGACCGGCATCCTCCCGGCGAGGGAGCCGGTCACCGACCTGGTCGTGGACACCCCGGCGGGGATCGTTCGGGCCCGGGTGCAGGTCGGGGAGCAGGGCGTCCGGGGCGTGACCATCGAGAGCGTGCCCTCCTTCCTCTTCCTCAGAGACGTGGAGGTCCAGGTGCCGGGCGTCGGCAAGATCGTGGCGGACGTCGCCTACGGCGGCAACTTCTACGCCATCCTGCCGGCCGAGATGGTCGATGTCCCCGTGGAGTCCCAGAACGCCGGTGCCTTCATCCGGATCGGTCCCAAGATCCGGTTGGCGCTGAACGCGGCGGTGAGGGTGGTGCACCCGGAGAACCCCGGGATCGAGGGGGTCTCCCACGTGATGTTCACGGCGCCGCCCACGAACCCCCAGGCGGCGGCGAAGAACACCGTCATCTACGGCCCGGCGGGGCTGGACCGCTCCCCCTGCGGGACCGGTACCTCCGCCCGCATGGCCCAGTTGCACGCCCGGGGGAGGCTGCCCCTGAACCAGCAGTTCGTCCACGAGAGCATCATCGGGAGCCTCTTCTGGGGCAAGCTGGTGGGGGAGACGAAGGTCGGGGACTACCCGGCGGTCATCCCCACCATCAAGGGGCGGGCCTTCATCAGCGGCTTCAACACCCTGGTGCTGGACCCCGAGGATCCCTTCCCCAGAGGGTTCCTGCTGGGGTAGAGCTGCTAGTCTGGTCTGAGCGTTGATCGAACCTCTAAGAGGAGGAAACCTTGCGCTCTTGGACTGAGGGCGGATAGTTGCTCGGAAGCGGCGTCCCGAAGACCCTGGCCCCCAAAACACGTGCAGTGGGGGTGTTAGCGAGTCCGGCTTGTCCTGTCTCTCGTAGGCTTACCGGCATCGCCTGTCCTATCTGCAACATTGCGTCTATTACTTCGTCGCACGGGATCCTGCTTTCAATGCCGGCCAAAGCCATGTCTGCTGCTATCAGCGCGTGGGCTGAGCCCATGCCGCTTCGAACCACGCAAGGGATCTCTACCAGTCCTGCCACCGGGTCGCAGACTAGGCCGAGCATGGTCTGGAGAGCAAGGGCCATAGCGTGGGCCGATTGATGCGGCTTGCCGCCCGCCAGTTCCACGGCGGCTGCGGCTGCCATGCCGCTGGCCGAACCGATCTCAGCCTGGCAGCCACCGACCGCACCCGAGATGGTCGCGTTGTTGGCGATCACCAAGCCGAACGCGCCGGCGGTGAACAGGAAGTTGAGCATCTGTGTTCGGGTAGGGGCCAGCCTGTTCCTAAGAGCGAACAACGTGCCGGGGATGACCCCGGAGGCGCCAGCAGTCGGGGTCGCGCAAATGAGTCCCATGGCAGCGTTGACTTCGTTAGTGGCTATTGCCCTACTGACGGCTTCCAGGACCGTCTCGCCCGATAGGAACGACCCCAGGCCGATGTACTTCTCTAATCTGGCGGCATCTCCGCCGGTGAGCCCCGATACCGATCGAATGTCTCCAACTAAGCCCCGGGCAGCTGCCCTGTCCATCGTGTCAAGGTTCAGCTCCATTTGTTGGAGGACTTCCCCGCGAGTCCGCCTGGAGAGTTCTGACTCCTGTCGAATCATGACTTCAGATATAGGAACAGACAGAGACTCTGCCAGCTTGACCAGTTCGGATACCCTGCGAAACATCTCTCCCCTCCTGTTACGGAGAATCTCGAAGAAGCGCCGCTAGCACTCCATCTGGGCGGCTCTCGATACGAACGGTGCCAACGCCAATTCGTTGAGTATTGGTGCAGTCATGGGTTGATCCAGTTCGATGATCATCAGCGCCTCCCCTCCTATCTCCCTTCGTGACACCGCCATTCGAGCGATGTTGATGCCTCGGCTGGCGAGCAAGTTGGCTACCCCAGCGATGACTCCAGGCCGGTCCAGGTGAAAGATCATGAGGGCGGAGCTGCTGGTCAGCTTCACTTGAAACCCATTGAGCTCAAGGATCTCGATGTTGCCTCCGCCGATAGAAGCGGCGAGCAGTTCGATCTCCTCCTCGTGATTGCCTAGCCGAACTCGCGCTGTGTTAGGGTGCTCGGAGTAGGAAGCGTCCGTCATGATTCTCACGTCTGTGTGGATCTCTCGAGCGATTTCCAGGGCCCTTGGTATTTGTGGATTAGAAGGGCTGAAGCCTAAGATGCCGCCCACCACGGCAACGTCAGTGCCGTGGCCTCTGTAGGTCTTGGCGAAGGAGCCGTAGAGGCGGATCTCTAGCCAGGTGGGTTCGCCCTTCAGCAGAGAACGGGCAGCGCGGCCGATGCGGGTGGCTCCGGCAGTATGAGAGCTGGACGGGCCAATCATGATGGGTCCAATGATGTCGAAGATCGAGCGGTACTCCATGAGTTTTTCCTCTCGCGACTATCCCCTCAAGAGCCGCACTTGGGTATTGACGACTGCGTGTAATTTCAGTATAACTGAAATAGATTCAGTCGTGCAGCGTGTGGGGCCGTTTGGTGACTGTGTGCGGCGAGGAGCGAAGTAACCGGACCGACGAAGATGCACATCATCCTTAGAGAGCGGGTGAGTGGGAATTGGCTGAGAGTTCCGGAAACTCCATAGGTAAAGTCGGAGAAATGATCCGACGGTATCGGCTTCTGGGGAGGATGCGAATTGTTGACCTGGCCGAGCAGGTCTCCATGTCGCCCAGCTACATTAGCCAGGTGGAGCGCGGGCTCATCTTTCCCTCTGTTGGATCGCTGCAGAAGATCGCCAGCGTGCTCGGACTCCACGTGGCGGACTTTTTTAACGCGGATGGGCCCAATGGAGAGAAGGGCCGTTTCTCTCCCGTCGTTAGTGCGCCTCGCGTGGTGAAGCGAGGCAGGAGAAAGGGACTCACGTATTCCGGCAGCAACGTCATCTACCAACTGCTTACACCCGACCTCAAGGGCAACATTGAGCTGCTAATGATCAAGGCCCCGCCAGGCGGCGACAGCGGCGAGGTCGATTTCGTTCACCATGGCGAGGAGTGCGGAGTCGTGCTGAGTGGGCAAATGACCTACACCATCGGCGCCGACACGGTCGTTCTGGAGGCCGGCGACTCCGTCTACTTTAGCTCCAGTCTCCCCCATCGTTGGAAGAACACCGGCGGCGAGGAATTGGTCGCGGTCTGGGCGGTTTCCCCTCCATCCTTCTAGTGTGGATATGGGGCCGGCGGGTAGACCGATGCTGGAGGGATTCTGCGCCGTCGCTGGGTGAAAGGAGGTGCTGACAACAGAATGTCGAACTCCGGGGACGTGCGGCCGACACCGCGGATCAGGCCCTGGCCGACCTTCGTCCCCACCAGTCGGTTCCCATTGTAGCAACTCTGGTCTTACGGGATCCCGCAGCTTTGGCTGGTAGTACTGTCAAAGAGATCGAGGAGCTAGTGAGGTAAGACAATGTTGATGAGGAACTTGACCTGGACGGACGCCAGAGAACTGGCGAAGCAGAATCCGGTAGTGATAGTGCCCATTGGTTCTTTCGAACAGCACGGCCCTCATCTGTCGATGTGGACGGACATTTGCCTGGCCGACGAGATCGCCAGAGCTGTCGGCGACAAGACTGGGGCGCTTGTGGCTCCGCCGTTGAACTTCGGCTATTCGGAGTTGTGGCACACCTACCCAGGAACCATCAGCTTCACTGCTGATACCTTCAAAGTAGTACTGTCCGAGATATGCTCGAGCCTGGTTCGGAGCGGCTTCCGAAAGATCTTCCTCCTGAACGGGCACAACCCTAACCTGATCATCATGCAGGCGGCAGCTTACGATGTGGTCAACGCATTCGAGGACAAGGACATCTCGATCGCTGCCGCCACCTACATCTTCATGGCGAAGGAAGAGTGCGACAAGATCGGCGACAACTTCCGGGATGGCACCCATGCCAACGAGATGGAAACCGCCATGATGCTGGCGATCCATCCCGACCTGGTGAAGATGGATCGGATCAAGGATCAGGTTCTTCCGTACAAGATGCGCAAGGTGATCAACTTCGATCAGGGTGCCTGCATCGTCAACAAGTGGCCCAATAGCGATGTGTACAGCGGTGTGTACGGCAACCCCGCGGCGGCCACTCCGGAGAAGGGCCAGGCCTACCTCGACGCGCTGGTGGAGAAGATCTCCCAGTTCACCGTGGCCTTCGGAGAGGGTGCCTACAATCCGACCAACCCAGATGGCACCGCGAAAGTCCTCAGCTAACAGGACGCTAGTTCAGGGGAGAGAACAGTGAAGAGAGTATACGAGAAGGTTCCAGTCCGGGACGGGCTGGATGTGATCCTGCTGCCGCGTCCTGTGGTCGTAGTCACGTGCGTGGACGCGGACGGCAAGCCCAACGCCATAACCCTGGCGTGGTGCACGCCGGTCTCCCACAATCCGCTTATCGTAGCTATCGCCATTTCCCCAAAGCGCTACTCTCACGACCTGGTTGCAGAGGCGGGAGAGTTCGTCCTGAACTTCCCTGGGATCGAACTGGCCAAAGAGATCAACTGGATGGGTCGGAAGTCGGGGAAGAAGTACGACAAGTTCAAGGAAACGGGGCTCACTCTCTCTCCAGCCAGGGAAGTGAACGGCCATGTGATCGACGAGTGCTACGCTCACCTGGAGTGCAAGGTAGTCGATCAGGTCGTGAGCGGCGACCATACCACCTTCTTTGGCGAGGTGATCTACGCAGAGTTCGCCAAGGATGCGCTGGTCAGGGTGAAGCGAGGCGGTCCTCCGCCCTACTACGTAGATCCGAAGAAGATCAAGACTCTCCAGCATCTCGGTGGGGACATGTATCTGACCAACGAGGAAGAGTCCGTGGAGTTCGAGGTAGAAGGCGTAATCGACATATAGAACGCATGGGCAGGTCGGCCCGATGCGCAGTGAAGAGTGGGCCGGCGGAGAAGCCCGCCGCCCGCGGGAGGACTACGGTGTCATCGGCACTTGAGAAAATCGGCCGCTACAGGATCAAGGTCCTGGCGGTTGTCTGGCTCCTCTACGTGATCAACTACTTCGACAAGATGGCCGTGCTCAACCTTCTGCCCCTTATCCGGCAGGAGCTTAACGTAGATTATGGGACCATCGGTTTTGCGGCCTCGCTGTTCTTCTTTGCATACGCGCTGGCGCAGTTGCCGGCAGGCGTGCTCGCCGACAAGTTCGGTCCCAAGAAGGTGATGTACTTCGCCATCACGGTGTTCAGCTTCTTCACCTTCTTCACAGGGATCATCCAGAACGTGACGGCCTTCATCCTGGTGCGGCTGGGCCTCGGCTTCGGGGAAGGCTTCCACTTCGTGCCCAGCATCCGCACCATCTCCGACTGGTTCCCGCCGAAGGAGAAGGGCAGAGCCACGAGCTTCTTCACCACCTCCTGGACGGTGGCCCCCGCTATCGGCGCGATCATGATCACGTCGATAGCTGCTGCGTGGGGCTGGCGGGCGGTCTTCTTCACCCTGGCGGTCCCCGGTTTCCTCGGGATATTCGCTCTGTGGTACTGGATGAGGAACACTCCGGAGGAGGCCCACGCGGAGGGGAGAGTCTCAAAGGCTGAACTGGAGTACATCAAGGAAGGACTGGCAACCCAGGCTCAGGCCGGTTCGCCCAAAGCCCCGTTCTCCGTGGTGGCAAAGGATCCCCACCTCTGGGTGATCACCAGCATAGTGTTCATCAAGACCTTCGTGTACTGGGGCGCTGCTACCTGGCTCTCCTCCTTCCTGGTCGAGCAGCACGGCTTCAGTATCACGACCATGGGGCTCCTCGCCTCCCTGCCGTTCTTCGTCGGCTTCGTGAGCCAGATGTCCAGCGGCTGGATCATGGACAAGATCACCGGCGGCAAGGCGAAGCCGATCTTCATCACGGCCTTCACGCTGCTGGCGGCCGTGCTCTACTTCGTCACCACCATCCCCAAGGGGGACGTGACGCTGCTGATCATGGCCCTGGCGGTTCAGGGCTGGGCGGTAGTGTTCTATGACGGACCGATCTACGCCTTCGTACAGATGAGGTACCCCAAGGAGATGATCGGAACTGTCACTGGCATTACCCAGATGATTGGCCAGTTCGGCTCGTTCGTGGCGCCCACCATAGCGGGGTTCCTGGTCATTGCGAAGACGGCCACAAGCGCCGCCAACTACACCAACGTCTTCCTGCTGTTCATGGTCGCGGCGCTTGTTGGGATAGCCCTGTCTCTCGTAATCAGCGAGTCACCGCTGAAGAAGACGACTGAATCGCCGGCTCTGGCCGAGGCGTAACCTCCGGCCGGCTGGCGCCAGACCTGTTCGCGATTGGGGCTCGAGCCTGGGACTCGGGCTCGGACCCCAATCCCTCAGATAGCTGAATCAACCAGGAGGCGCGACGTGTACGAAAGCCCGATAGTCGAGAAAGTGGAGGACTGGGGCGGGGCCAAGGTATTCATGGCCAAGGACTTCACCGAGTCCGGCCTGTTTCGCTGCGATCCCGGATTGTCCCTGCCCCTCCACGCTCACGAGGATGGAGACGAGTACATATACCTCTTCGAGGGAGAAGGCCGTTTCCTCGTCGGCGAGGAGGACTTCGAGGTGAAGCAGGGCCAGCTGGTGAAGGTGCCGAAAGGGGTCATGCACCGGTCTTACAACACATCTGATAAGCCCTTCGTCTGCTTCTACCTGGTCCACCCCTAGTAGAAAGGGGCCTCAGGAGAAGGAGGGACCAACGATCAACGGCTACACGGGGAAGGTCCTGCGTGTTGATTTGACTAATCGAAAAGCCACGGTGGAGGTGGTGCCTGACGAATGGCGCACCGGTTATCTGGGGGGCACAGCACTCGCCTACCGGTATCTCCTCGAAAATCTGGCTCAAAACTTGGAACCCTTCGACCCAGAGAGCGCGATCCTATTGATGACCGGGCCGCTGGCTGGCACGCTCATGCCTACATCCTCACGGATGGCCGTTGCGGCTCGGTCTCCCATCTCAGAGGAGGCTGCGTCTGGAGTTGTGGCGTGTGGAGCGGCGGCGGGGCTGAAGTTCGCCGGCTACGACGGGGTCATCATCAGCGGGCGAGCCAGCGCGCCTGGCTTCCTCTACATCACTGAGCAACGAGTCACGTTCGAGAGAGCCAACCTGCTGTGGGGCAAGGGCGCGCACGAGACGGAGAAAACGATCCAGCAGAAGAAGTGGACCCACCAGGCCAAAACCCTGGCCATCGGGCCAGCCGGCGAGAATCTGGCCCCTAATGCCTGTGTGGTGGCGGACGGCGTGGGACAGGCCGGATCGACCGGCATCGGGGCGGTGATGGGCAGCAAGAACCTGAAAGCCGTGGCTGTTCGCGGGCACGCGGGGGTACATGTTTCGGACCTGGAAGGCCTCATGGGGCTCCTTCTGGGGGCCTTTGGAGACGGATCACGAAATGATTGGCGCAGGTGGTCTGATGCCTTCGCAACTGCCGAGAATGCAGTGGGGACACACGGTCCTGACATGAGCCCCGGACCGGACTTCGCGACCGACCGGGTACGCCGTAGCGGATCTAGCGCCTTTCTGTCTGTGGAGACGCAGTTGATGCTGGCCAGGGTCTGCGTGTCCTGTCCCTTGGGCCGTTTTCGGTCTACCACGGCCGGTGATGGAGAGAGGGGCCAAGGGCCGAGCCTGTGCACCATTGGCAACCTGGGAACGAAACGCGACATCGCCGGCTTGGACAGACTGGTCAGCCTGTCCAGACTTTGCGACGACCTCGGATTGGATACGGTTTCGACTGCGGATGCTATCGGCTTTGGAGCGGGTGCCACGGAAGAAGACTGGCCGGGTGGCGGCCCTCATGCTGGACTGGATGATAAGACGGCGAGTGCAGTGAACCGGATAGCGTTCGCAGAGGATACCGCGGCCAAGAAATCCCAGGCGGTCGTGGCGGTCGGCACTGGCTACGACAACGAAGCGGCGATACTGGATTCAATCATTCTGTGCAGCATGTGGCGTCTTCCACTGGAGACAGTGGCCGAGGCCATGACGTTGGTCACTGGAGTGCGGTCGACCATTGATGGTCTTCGAGAAGTCGGGAACAGCATCCTGGAATTGGAGCGACGAGCTGTGGACCACGGCATCGATGCAGGAAGGCCCGATGAGGATACGGTTTGACTCCACCCGCTGCATCGGCTGCAGAAGTTGCGAGCTAGCCTGCTCTGCGGTCCATGTCGGTGAGTTCAACCCCGCGCGCTCGCGAATTCGTGTCGAGGTTGACTCGGTAGAAGGCAAGTGTGACATCAACGTGTGCAGGTCCTGCGGGAAACCGCTATGTGTAAAGGCGTGCACTTACGGAGCGTGTACGAGAGACAACGAGCTCAAGGTTGTTAGGATCGACTACTCGACATGCGTGGCCTGCTACGCCTGCATAGAGGCCTGCCCCTTTGGAGCGGACTTCGTGGATCCGATCGAGCATTTGCCGCTCATCTGTGACGGCTGCGATGGTGAGCCAGTCTGTGCGAGGTTCTGTCCCAGCCAGGCCATCACTGTGGTCAGATAGATACCCAGAGTAGCAGTGGAGGTGAACATGCCTTTCGGGTACAACGGCAAGATCCTGAAGGTGAACCTGACGGACCATAGCTGGGAGGTGGAGGAGCCGGGGGAGGACTTCTACCGACGGTACCTGGGTGGAAGCGGCATCGGCCTCCACTACATACTCAAGGGAGTGCCGGCCGGCGCCGATCCCCTGGGCCCGGACAACGTCCTGACCTTCGCCGTGGGGGTGGTCACCGGCGCCCCCTTCTCGGGCCAGTCGCGTATCTCTGCCAATGCCAGGTCGCCCCTGACAGGGGCCATCGGCGACTCGCAGGCCGGGGGCTTTTTCCCCGCAGAGATGAAGTTTGCTGGTTACGATGCCATCATCCTGAAGGGGAAGGCATCCTCCCCCGTCTACCTCTCGATTAGGGATGGCGCGGTGGAGATCCGCGACGCCTCGCACCTATGGGGGAAGAGCACCGGCGAGACAGAGGATATCCTCCGCCGGGAGTTGGGAGATCCGAGGATCGAGATCACCGAGATCGGCCCCGCGGGGGAGAATCTGGTGAAGACCGCCGCCATCATGAACATGGCCAACCGGGCCCACGGACGGAACGGCCTTGGTGCGGTGATGGGCTCCAAGAAGCTGAAGGCCATCGTGGTGCGGGGCACCAGGCGACCCGAGATGGCGGACCCCGAGGCCATCAGGGAGCTCGCCCGGTGGGGCGCCAGCAACGTGCCGCTGAACCCCACCATGGACGACCTCCGCGTCAACGGCACCGACGGGGGCCTCGCCTACCAGCAGTCCACCGGAGGGCTCCCCACTCGCAACTGGACGAGCGGGGTCTTCGAGTCCTTCGATAACCTGGCCGGAGACACCATGACCCACACCATCCTGAAGGAGCGGGACAGCTGCTTCGCCTGCGCGACCCGCTGCAAGCGGGTGGTGGAGGTGAAGGAAGGACCCTTCCTGGTGGATCCCCGCTACGGCGGACCGGAGTACGAGACGGTGGCCTGCTTCGGCTCCTACTGCGGCATCGGCGACCTGGCGGCGGTGGCCAAGGCCAACGAGCTTTGCAACATGTTCGGCCTGGACACCATCGGCACCGGCGCCACCATCGCCTGGGCCATGGACTGCTTCGAGCGGGGGCTGATCACCCTGGAGGACACCGGCGGGATCGATCTGCGCTTCGGCAACGCCGAGGCGATGGTGGCGCTGGTGGAGCGGATCGCCCTGCGCCAGGGGTTCGGTGAGCTGCTGGCCGAGGGCTCGGCTCGAGCCGCCGGGATCCTGGGTAGGGGGACCGAGGCGCTGGTGGTGACGGTGAAGGGCGCCGAGCTGCCGGCCCACATGCCGGAGGTGAAGCGCTCCCTGGCGCTGATCTACGCCGTCAACCCCTTCGGGGCCGACCACCAGTCCCACGAGCACGACCCCTCCTACACTCCCGAGGCGTCGGACCTGGAGAAGGAGCGGCTGGCGACGATCGGCCTTGCCGATCCCCAGGAGGCCCGGGTGCTGAGCGAGGAGAAGGTCCGCTACGCCTGGACCACCCAGAAGATGTTCAGCATCGCCGACACCCTCTGCCTGTGCCAGTTCGACTGGGGTCCTGCCTGGGAGCTGTACGGGCCGGAGCAGTTCGCGAAGGTGGTCCAGGCGGTGACGGGCTGGGAGGTTACCCTGGACGACCTGATGCGAGCGGCGGAGCGGCGTATCAACCTGATGCGAGCCTTCAACGCCCGGGAGGGCTTCAGCCGGAAGGACGACGTCCTGCCCCCCAGGGTGCACCAGCCGAAGGTGGGCGGGGCCAGTGACGGCGTGGCGGTGACGGTGGAGGAGCTGGAGCGGGCCAAGGACGTCTACTACCGGATGGCCGGCTGGGACGTGGCCACCGGCAACCCGACCCGGGAGAAGCTGGAGGAGCTGGGCCTCGGCTGGGCCACGGACCTGGTTGGCGTCTGAGCGTCAGCTATGGAGATTCAACTCCGACTATACGGGGCGCTGCGTCGGTATCGGCCCCTGGGGGCGCCCGAATTCGGGGCGTTCACCCTGGAGGTGGCCGAGGGTGCGACGGCCGGCGCCGCGGCGGATCGGTTGGGGATCCCCCGGTCCTGGCTGCGGGGCGCCTTCGTCAACGACGAGGCATCTTCCCTGGATCGGGCGCTGAGGCAGGGGGATCGGGTGGCCTTCTTCCCTCCGGCCGGGGGAGGACGGTAGGGGCGGTTCTTCTGCCTCTCCCAAAGGGAGAGGCGATTACGGCCGCAGGTCGTAGATCCTCACCCCCGAATCCTCGTAGAGCAGCTTAGCCCCTGCCGTCCTCCCTGCCGCGTCGTCGGCGGCCGTCGTGAGCAGATACCTGACGTTGTAGTCCCGAGGGAGCTTGGCGTAATCCCGGTTGTCCTTGGCCAGGTAGATCCCGTGGTCTCTATCGGCCACGCTCTTGGGGAGTCGGGCTATGTAGCCCAGGGCCATGGGCTTCTCGTGGATGGTCTGAAAGTACAACGCCAGGCTGGGCTCGTTGACCGCATCCAGGATAGCCTGATCCCCCGGCAGCCTGGACAGGACCTCCAGGTAGGCCGGTGGGGCTATCTGGGAGGTGGGTATCGGGCCGGGCAGGAACTCCACCACTATGGCCCCCAGCAGCAGCCCTGCCAGCAGCCTCGTCCCCCTCGACTGCTGGAACAGCAGCTTGAACCCCATGGCCGAGATCACCGCCGCGCTCAGCACGACCATGACGGTCATTCGGACGGGCACCCCCGAGATGGCCAGGGCGGGGATCAACTTCTCCAGCCACCCGTAGGGCATCGCTATCGTCGTGACTTCCCTTCCCCATACGTGCAGGACCGGCCCCAGGGCCAGAAGAGCGAAGAACAGCAGCACGGAGTACCACAGGAGAAGGGTGGAACGGTCGAGGGCCCGCCGCCTGGCAACCGTGTAGAGCAGCAGGGCGGAGACGGAGAGGCCGACGTACACGCTGCTTTCGTGGACGCTTCCGGGCAGACTGGACCAGTAATCCTGGGTCAGGGAGGCGAATCGCCAGTGTCCCCCCGGAACGAACAGCGCCAGCAGATCCAACGAGAGATCCCTGGCCGGGTGGCCGCCGACGAGGGGGTCGTTGGCGTTCAGGCGCAGCAGGGAGAGGACCCACGGGCCGGTCGTCGCCAGCGCCGTGATGGCGAAGGCCGCGAAGGGTGCGCGGTACCGGCGGGCGACGAAGAAGAGAGGGTCTCGGGTCCGAAGGGCCTGCCAGGCGAACAGGAAGCAGGCCACCAGGACGCTGTAGAGGTAGTAGTAGTAGTCGCACGCGAGGACCGCGAGGAGGACGAGTCCGGAGGCGACACCCAGGGGGATGCTGGGCCTGGCCAGGAAGAGGTAGCAGCACAGGACGAAGAGGGGGATCCATTCGAGGGATACCAGCTGCAGGTGCCCCTCAGCGTGAGCGAAGTGGTAGTTGGAGAAGGTGAAGATGTAACCGCCGATCAGGCCGGCCGGGTAGGATCGGGTGAGGTAGTAGCAGAGCAGAAAGGCCGTGAGGCCGGCGGTGACGAAGGAGAACAGGACGATCAGGTTGTGGGCCTGAACGAGGGTCAGGAAGCGGAGAAGGGGTATGGCCAGGAAACCGTTGAAGGGGTTCAAGGTGTGTCCCAGCAGCGACGTGCCGTAGGGGTAGTGGAGGTAGTTGGTGTGCAACGGGGATTGGTGGAGCTGCGTGACCGCCCTGTTCACCCACCAGAGGTTCCAGACGTTCTGCAGCCCGTCCCCCATGTCGGTGAAAAAATGTGTAGAGAAGCGCAGCATGAGGGGGTAGGTGAGGACGAAGAATAGGAAGAGGTAGAGAGAGGCTGGGATCAGGAGCAGCTTGACCAGACTCCGCGCAGCCTGTTTCGAGTCGGGGACTACCACCTTTGGCTCTCCAGATGCGGCCCCGGCAAGTGCTAGGGGCTCGATTGGTTGCGGGGGGCTTACTTCGCGTGGATCATCTGCCAGGGCGCCGAAGGTCCGCGGGTACACCGGGATGCGCCTCCGCTGCGACCATCGCGAGCCTGGACGGTCGCGGGTCGACCGGAAGGTACATTGTAGACAAAGCACGGGGGTCGGGTCCAGCGCAAGCGGTGGCTTGCCACCGCACTCGAAGTTGGGGCTTGACAGGAAGGAAGAAGCTGCTATCATGCGAACGATCGTTCGTTCATATGGAGGCGACCATGGCCGGGGTGGCCAAACGACCGTCGGGACTGAAGACCAGGGAGGCGATCCTGGAGCGGGCGAGGGGCCTCATCCTCCGCCAGGGCTACCACGCCACCGGCATGCGGGAGATCGCCCGCGAGACCGGCATCAGCCTCGGCGCCGTCTACAACCACTTCTCCTCCAAGGAGGAGATCTTCGCCGCCCTCCTGGACGAGCGCAACCTCTACAGGGCCTTGACCGAGGGGCTCTCCCGGGCCCATGGGGAGACGGTGGCACAGCTGCTGGACAGCGGCTTCAACGAGGCCATGGCCATGATCCAGGGCAGGGGGGATTTCCCCATCCTGCTCTTCATCGACGTTCTGGAGTTCCAGGGGCGCCACGTGACCCAGCTGATATCTCGTATGATCCCCGACCTCCTCGGCTTCTTCGATCGGCTCCATCAGCTGGGAGGGCAGACCGGGGAGATGCGGGACATCTCCCCGGTGCTGCTGGCGCGCAGCTACGTCGGAATGATCTTCACCTCCTTCATAGTCGAGAACGTGCTGGGGGTGTTGCTCCCCGGCGCGCTGAAGATCCCCCTGCAGGTGGACAACTGGCAGCAGGGGATGGTGGACATACTCCTTCACGGGGTCCTCAAAGGGGCTCCAGAGCAGGAGGGATAATAGGCCATGGCAACAGGCACGACGGGCGCGGAGACGCGGGGACAGGGCGACGGGGAGAACCCAGAACCCAGAACCCAGGACTCAGAACAGCCGGCCCTCACCCGGACCACCTCTCGAGGGGAGAAGGGGAGGGCTCAGGACTCCACTGCCGGCACTCCCAAGGGGACGCGGCGGCCACACCCGCGGGTCCTGGCCCTCCTGGGGATAGTGGTGGTGGCCGCCGCGGGATGGTGGTACTACACCAGCGTGGCGACGCCGGCCTCCAGGGGCATAGTCGCCTCGGGCGCCATCGAGGCGGAGGAGGTGTCCATCGCCTCGGAGGTGGCTGGGAGGGTGGTGCAGCTGCCGGCCGGCGAGGGGGACCGGGTCAGGGCCGGCGACGTCCTGGTGCAGCTGGACGACTCGCTCCCCAGGCTGCAGCTGCGGATGGCCCCCCTCACCGATCGACAGCCGCTGGAGCTGCAGCTGGAGAAGATGACCGTGCGGTCTCCCCTGGACGGGACCGTGGGGCGGCGATCCATCCACCTGGGCGAGGTGGTCTCCCCAGGCGCGACACTGATGGTGGTGACCCAGCTGGATCGGGCGGAGCTAACCCTCTACGTGCCTGAGGGGCAGATCGGGCGGGTGAAGGTAGGGCAGAAGGTCGAGGTGAAGGTGGACTCCTTCCCGGGCGAGAGTTTCCCAGGGGAGGTGACCTTCATCAACAGCAAGACGGAGTTCACGCCGCGGAACGTCCAGACCCAGCGGGACCGGATGAACCTGGTGTTCGCCGTCAAGGTGAAGATCCCCAACCCGGATCTTCGGTTGAAGCCCGGCATGCCCGCCGACGCTACGATTCTCAGTCCTGAGTCCTGAGTCCTCTTCTCCCTCTTCCTCTGGGAGAGGGTCGGGGTTGGGGTGAAATGCTAAACGGTCGCATCCTTCCGATCATGCGTAAGGAGTTCATCCAGATCCGCCGGGATCCCCGCACCCTGGTCATCATGCTGATGGTTCCGGCGCTCCAGATGTTCCTCCTGGGCTACGCCGTCACCACCAACGTGGATCGCATCGCGACGGTGGTATACGACCAGGCCATGGATTCCCGCAGCCGCGGCTTCGTCGACGGCTTCACCAATACCGAGTACTTCACCCTGGTGGGCCACGCCTCCAGTCAACGGGAGGCCCGACAGGCCATCGACCGGGGCGAGGCCAAGGTGGCCCTCCTCATCCCCCCCGATTTCTCCAGGAACCTGGACGCGGGCAAGCCCGCGCAGGTTCAGATGGTGGTCGACGGCTCCGATCCCACCACGGCCAGTACCGCCCTCTTCACCGCCACCGCCATCACTCAGGCCAAGGCGGCCAACGAGCTGCAGGCTGTCATGAGCCGGGTCGGCCTGAGCCGGGGGGTGGAGATCCCCATCGAGATCCGGCCCGACATCCTGTACAACCCCAGCATGCAGAGCGTCAACTTCATGATCCCGGCCCTGATCGGCCTGATCATCCAGATCCAGGCGGTTATCCTGACCGCCTTCGCCATCGTGCGGGAGCGGGAGAAGGGGACCCTGGAGCAGCTGATCGTGACCCCTATCAAGCCCTGGGAGCTGATGGTGGGGAAGATCCTTCCCTACGTGCTGATCTCCTTCGGCCAGGTGGCGGTCGCGCTGCTGGTGGGCACCCTCTGGTTCCAGGTGCCCATTGCAGGCAGCATCTTGCTGCTGCTGGTGCTGTCGGTGGTGTTCCTGGTGGGTTCTCTGGGGATCGGCCTTTTCCTCTCCACGGTGTCCAAGACCCAGTCCCAGGCGCTGCAGATGGCGATGCTGCTGGTGGTGCCCTCCTTCGTTCTCTCGGGTTTCGTGTTCCCCCGGGAGGCGATGCCGGCCATCCTGTACTACCTGGGCTACTTCATACCCCTCACCTACTTTCTCAAGATCCTTCGGGGCATCTTCCTCAAGGGGATCGGACTGGAGTACCTCTGGTTCGAGGTGCTGCTGCTGGCCATCTTCGGCCTCGCGGTGTTCGGGATGAGCGCCAAGCGGTTCCAGAAGAAGCTGGAGTAGGGAAGGTGCAATCATGATCCCTGGGGACACCCCAAACCCCGCGTTCCCCCCTCTCCCCCTGGGAGAGGGTCGGGGTGAGGGCTGCCTGGACACTCTGAACCCCGCTCGGGGGGCAAGTTCCCTGGACCCGCTGGCCGTGGAGGCGATCGGCCTCCGAAAGAGCTTCGGCGCTGTGGAGGCGGTGCGAGGGCTCGACCTGGCCGTCCGGCGGTGCGAGGTCTACGGGCTGGTGGGACCGGACGGAGCGGGCAAGACCACCGCGTTGAGAATGCTGTGCGGGGTGCTGGCCCCGGACGGGGGCACCGCCCTGGTGATGGGCCACGACGCCGCCACCGAGGTGGAGAAGGTGCGGGAGGGGATCGGATACATGTCCCAGCGCTTCTCCCTCTACGGGGACCTGACGGTGCTGGAGAACCTCGCCTTCTTCGCCGACCTCTACCGGGTGCCGAAGCGGCTGTGGGAGGAGCGATCGGCCAGGCTGCTCGCCTTCAGCCGGCTGGAGCCCTTCGTCCACCGGCGGGCCGAGTTCCTCTCCGGGGGGATGAAGCAGAAGCTGGCACTGGCCTGCACCCTGATCCACGGCCCGGAGCTGCTGCTGCTGGACGAGCCCACCACGGGGGTGGACCCCGTCTCCCGGCGGGAGTTCTGGAGGATCCTGTACAGCTTGCTGGGCCAGGGGGTCACCATCCTGGTCACCACCCCCTACATGGACGAGGCAGAGAGGTGCAACAGCGTGGGCTTCATGGCGGAGGGGAGGTTGGTGGTGAGCGGCACCCCCAGCCAGCTGAAGGCCCGGGTGGGGCGGGAGATCCTGGAGCTGCGGGCTGAGCCGCGACGGGCGGCGATGGTGGCGGCGCGGGGGGTGGCCGAGCTGGAGGACGTTCGGGTGTTCGGGGACCTGCTCCACCTGGTCACGGCAGATCCGGAGCAGGCCGAGGTGGCGATCCGGCGGGCGATGGAGGCCCAGGGGATCCGGGTGGAGAGCCTGAGGCGGATCGAACCCTCCATGGAGGACGCCTTCATGAGTCTGACACAGAAGCCTTCAGCTATCAGCGGTCGGCTGTCAGCTGGAGGCACCATGCTGAAAGCTGACGACTGATGGCTGACAACTCTTATGCTGTGGAGGCGATCAACCTAACGAAGAAGTTCGGCGATTTCACCGCCGTGGATGGGGTCTCCTTCCAGGTGGAGCGAGGGGAGATCTTCGCCTTCCTGGGACCCAACGGCTGCGGGAAAACCACCACCATTCGGATGCTGTGCGGGATCCTGGCCCCCACCGCCGGGACGGGCCGCGTGGCCGGCTTCGACATCCTCACCGAGGGCGACCGTGTGAAGGAGCAGATCGGCTACATGTCCCAGCGCTTCTCCCTCTACGAGGACCTCACCGCTCGGGAGAACCTGGAGTTCTACGCGGGGGTATACCAGGTGCCCCGTTCCCAACGAGGCGAGCGGATCGAGGAGTTGATCTCCCTGGCGGGGCTGGAGGGGCGCGAGGGGGAGCTGGCGGCCAACCTCTCGGGTGGATGGAAGCAGCGGCTGGCGCTGGCCTGCTCCATCGTGCATGCCCCGCCCATTCTCTTCCTGGACGAACCGACGGCCGGCGTGGATCCCGTCTCCCGGCGTCGCTTCTGGGACATGATCTACGATCTCTCCGAGAGCGGTGTGTCGGTCTTCGTCACCACCCACTACATGGACGAGGCGGAGCATGCCCACAAGGTCAGCCTGATGCTGGCCGGTAAGCTGATCGCCTGCGAGAGCCCTGAGGCCCTGAAGGCGGCGTCGCTGCCCGGTTCGCTCCTGGAGGTGGAGTGCGACCCCCTGGTGCCGGCGCTCGATTTCCTGCCCGGGGTGTCGGGCGTTAAGGACGTAGCCGTTTACGGCGGCCTGCTCCACGTGGTTGTGGAACCTGACGACGAGCGTCCCTGTCTAATCAAGCGGGCCCTGGAGGACCACGGCGTGAGGGTGGACCGGGTCGAAGCGGTTCCTCCCTCCCTGGAGGACGTCTTCATCAGCGCCATCGGGTCCGCCGGCACTTGACAAAGTATGGTTCTCTATTTCACTATCGATGCGCTTCGTGGGCGCTTGTTGGCAGTAAGCCGTCAGCTTTCAGTCTGAGGCCGAATGCCGACCACTGATTGCTGAAGGCTTGGTGTTCTAAGGAGGATACGATGCAGATGCGGGGGATTGGACAGAAGGTCTGGAGTGGCGGATTGCCCTACTGGAGATGGTTCCTGGCCGGGGGGTTGGCAATGGTCCTGGCCTTCGGGCTGTGGGGCTTTGCCACTCGGGTCCAGGGGGCAGAGCAGAGGGCACCGGCCTACCAGGGCGCCGGGTCGACATCCGTCAAGACGGCCCAGGCCACCGAGGGGCCCATCTCCGCCAGCCTCTCCTACACCGGCGACGTGAAGGCGGTCTCCCAGGTGGCGGTGCTCCCCAAGGCAACGGGCAGGCTGGAGAAGCTGCTGGTGGATGTGGGGAGCAAGGTGAAGAAGGGGGATGCCATCGCCTCGTTGGACGCCTCTTCCCTGAAGGTCCAGGTAGCCCAGGCCAAAGCGAACCTGGCCGCGGCCCAGGCGCGGCTGGCCAACATGCAGGCGGGCTCCAGGGACGAGCAGGTAGGCCAGGCCAAGGCGGCCATGGAGGCCGCTCAGGCGAAGGCCAACACCGCCCACAAGGGGGCCACCGACGCCCAGTTGGCCGCGGCTCAGACCGCCGTGGATCAGGCTGCGGCCAACTTACAGAGCGCTCAGGCTCGGCTGCAGCTGGTGAAGCAGGGACCGACTCAGACCCAGTGGTGGCAGGCGCTATCGGCGGTGGATACGGCTAGGGCGAACATGAAGTCCACGGAGGCGAAGCTGGCGGACGTCAAGGCCGGCGCGAAGGCGGCGGACCTCCAGTCGGCTGAGGCGGCGGTGGAGTCGGCGAGGGCCTCGCTGTATGCGGCGGACGACAAGAGGAGCTACGCCGGCGACAACAACAGTGTGCCATCTCTGGCGCAGCTCGGGGTCACCAGTGCCGGCCAGGCGGGGAGGAACTCCGAAGCGGCACAGGCGAACTACGACGCCGCGGTGGCGAAGTTGAACCTGCTGAAGAGCTACCCTCTGCCGGCCGATCTCCAGGCCGCTCAGAGTGGCTACGATGTGGCGAAGGCCCAATACGACGCGACCAGCAACGCGGTGGACGACATGAAGCGGATGCCCAAGCCCGAGGACGTCCAGCAGGCCCAGGCAGCGGTGGATGCGGCCCAGGCAACCCTCAACGGGGCCCAGGCGCAGCTGAAACAGCTGAGTGACGGGCCGACGGAGGACGATCTGAAGGTGGTGGACTCCGGGGTGGAGCAGGCTCGGCAGCTGTACAACCTGGCGGTGAGCCCCTACACCAGGCACGACCTCGACGCGTCCAAGGCCGCCGTGGACCAGGCTCAGGCGGCGGTGGATCTGGCGCAGATAGCCTTCAACGACGCCTCGGTGACCAGCCCTGTGGACGGCGCGGTCTCCGACAAGCTGCTGTCGGAGGGGGCGCTGGTCGGTCCTCAAACCCCGATAGTGTCGGTGATCAGCAGCGACGTGGAGTTGGTGTTGGGGGTGGAGGAGAGCCAGATCGGGCAGGTGAAGGAAGAGCAGAAGGCCGAAATCTCCGTGGCCGCCTTCCCGGGGGTGCTGTTTCCGGCCAGGGTGGCGATGATAGCGCCCTCGGCGGACCCCAAGAGCCGGACCTTCCAGGTGAAGATCAGGCCCGACCTGAACGACGGCAAGCTGCGGCCCGGCATGTTCGCCCAGGTGAACGTGGTGACCCAGGAGAAGCCGAAGGCGGTGCTGGTTCCCAAGGAGTCGGTGTTGACCCGCTCGGGCCAGACCGTCGTGTTCGTGCTGGCGGGTGATACCGTCCAGATGCGGACGGTGAAGCTGGGGCTGAGCAGGAACGGGACGGTGGAGATAGCGAGCGGGGTGAATGCCGGCGAGGAAGTGGTAGTCGCAGGGCAGAACGACCTGCGAGATGGCGATAAGGTCAAGAAGAGCTAGCGCACGGACCGATCTCGGGATCGCGGAGCAGGGGGCGCGGGAGAGATCTCCCACGCCCCCTGCCTCTTTGTCCTCGATTGGGCCAATCTCTCTCTTACCCCTAAACAGCCGCTCTATACGTGCCGATACATATACTGTTACTGTCTGAGAGTGCCCCTGGTTCCCGGATTCGTCTGGGATCGCAGCAAGAAGGGAAAGGTCGGGTGGAGGCATAGTGGCTGGTTACGGATTGTCAGAGGGACCTGCAAGGCCGGACGGGCGGCCTTATCCGGCCCCGACGAGGCCGGCACCCACGGTGGCTGGACCCGGGGGAGGGGACGAGGACCCCGTAGAGCTGTTTCTGGGGGAGTTGCTGGAGGGGAAGCGGGATCTGCGGGCTCGATTGCAGTTGCCGCCGGGCTCGCCGGTGGGGGGGACGGCCCGCCTGCTGAACCGCTTCCTGGATGAGATCGCTCAACTGCTCCGGGCGGTGGACGACCAGACCAACCGGGTGGGCGTCGGCGCCGCCAAGAATATCCGAGGTATCGCCGGGACGGCCAAGCTGCAATCCCGAGAGACGGAGCGGGCCGCCCAATCCTTATCCCAGGCTCGCCAGGCAGGGGAAGAGGTCGCCGAGGCCGCGGGTCGGGCCAGCGAAACCTCCCAGCAGACCCTGCGGGTGGCCCTCAAGGGGAGGGAGACGGTGGACGCGGCGGTGAGCCGGGTGGAGGGCAGCCGCAAGACCGCCCAGACCTCGGCAGAGACGGTGAAGAGGCTGATAGAGCACTCCACCGAGATCGACAAGATCACCGAGACCATTCAGGACATCGCCGAGCAGACCAACCTGCTGGCTCTGAACGCGGCCATCGAAGCGGCGAGGGCGGGAGAGCACGGCCGGGGCTTCGCGGTGGTGGCTACCGAGGTTCGGAAGCTATCGGAGCGGACCCGGGACAGCACCAAGGAGATCTTCCGGATGGTGAAGGGCCTCCAGGGGGAG
>JAJZRD010000244.1 GCA_021845945.1 Chloroflexota bacterium | reverse complement strand
GATCTGCGAGTCATCTTGATACCCAAACGGTACGGCGGGGAGGAAAGCTAAAGTGGGCGCGAAGATCCAGAGGGTAACGGCCAAGGAGGAGTTCGCCCTGCGGGGCAACGTCCGGCTCCAGGTCACCGTCACCACCGACGACGGTTCGGCAGGCACGTCGACGCCCGAGGTAGGGGTGTCCACGGGCAGGTACGAGGCCGAGTTCGTCCTGGACGGGGGCGAGCGGTACGAGGGCATGGGGGTGCTGAAGGCCGCCGAGAACATCAATAGGGTGATCGGGCCGGCCCTGGCGGACATGGACGTCACCCACCAGCGGGAGATCGACTCCCTGATGAGGGAGCTGGACGGAACGCCCAACAAGGGGCAACTGGGGGCCAACGCCATCGTCGGGGTCTCCCTGGCGGTCCTCAAGGCCGCCGCCAACAGCGCCGGTTTGCCCCTCTACCAGTACATCGGGGGCCCCAACGGCTGCCTCCTGCCGATACCCATAGTGGGCGGAGGGTCCGCGGGCCGCTACAGGGACCCCGGCAAGGACCGCTGGTTCAAGCCCAGCTTCCACTTCGTCGGCTACGGATCGGGCAGCTACTCGGCCGCCATGTACGACTGCTGGCGGGCGAATCGGGAGTTGAGCCGCCTGGCCGAGAAGAAATACGGCCACAACGTCCGGCAGTACTCCGGCATCAGCTCCGTCTTCACCAGCGGCCTGAACCTGGCGGGGGTCCTGAAAGACGACCGGGAGTACCTGGAGCTGATGGCCGAGGCCATCGTCCGATGCGGTCTGGAGGACCGCCTCGGCCTCTACTACGACGCGGCCGCCGGCTGTTACTACGAGCCGGAGATCGACCGGTACGCCGGCCTCTTCTCCGAGGGGGAGAAGACCCGAGACCAGCTGCTGAAGCTGTACCAGCAGCACGTGGCCAGCTATCCCCTCCTCTCCATCGAGGACCCCTTCCACGAGGAGGACTTCGAGGGTCACGCCCTGGCCACGCGAGAGCTGGGGATCGAGATCGTGGGGGACGACCTGTTCACCACCAACGCCCGGCGACTGCAGGAGGGGGTCGCGGCCGGTGCCGCCAACTCCATGGTGCTGAAGGTCACCCAGGTGGGCACCGTCAGCGAGGCGCTGGAAGCGGCCGAGGCGTGCCGGCTGAACGGCTACAACGTCCATCCCTGCGGTAGTCGGGGCGACCTGGACAGTCTGGGTGACTTCGCCGTGGGGCTGAACGCCGGCCAGGTGCGGGGCTGCGACCAGAACCGGATGCTGGCCATCGAGGAGGAGTTGGGCAAAGCCGCCCGCTGGCCCGGCAAGGCCCTCTTCAAAGGGAGCAAGAACCGCCCGGCGTAGCGGTAGGATTCCATCTCCCAGAGGGAGAGGGTTAGTCCTAGTGTGGCGGGATCCCGCTGCAGTCAGCCAAGTCGGAATACTCGCAAAACTGATATCAACAGCTCGATAGATTGACGGTTGCAGATTCGTCGACTGTTTGTATAATACCCGTACCTGGCGGGCCCCAGACCATGGAAGGTGAATCCTATCCATGTCTTTCGCTCCAACGAGCGGTTCTCCAAGACCCCACGACGGCACCATCAATAAGCAGCTGTACCAGGCGCTCAAGTTCGACATCCTCAATGGGGTGTTCGAGATGGGCGAGAGACTGAACGAGAGCCAGTTGAGCGCCAGATACGGCGTGAGCCGGGCCCCTTTGAGGCAGGTACTGGCCCTGCTGCAGAGGGACGAGCTGGTCGAGGCCCGGCCGCGGGTGGGTTACCTGACCTCCACTCTAACGCGACAGGATGTCGCCGACATCTTTGAGATGCGCCTGCTCATCGAGGCAGTAGCCGCCGAAAAGGCTGCGACACAAATCTGCGAAGACGCCCTTAACCGCCTGGATCAACTGTGCTCGCCTTACCACCCCGGCGATCGCAGCAGCTACCGACATCATCTGGACGAGAATCTGGAGTTCCACGGCATTATCGCCGAGGCAGCTGGCAACCGCCGCATGCTTCAAGTGCTGACGCAGCTGATAGAGCACACAGATAGGCTCTACTTCTTGCGGCTGGACTTGAGCACTGGCGATGATGTCGTAGGGGAGCACATGCAGATCGCGACGGCCCTTCGGCAGAGAGACCCTGACCTGGCGCGAGATCTCATGGTTCGTCACCTGGTCGTTGGCCGCCAGGCTGTCTGGGAGTCCATTGACAGACTGACAGCCAACCGACCGCTGTGATCGGCATCCGCTGTCTCGTGTGAACAGCTGGATGGCCTCCGCCACCCCTGTCTCCGACGATGCACTGAACTTCGCTCTAGAAGTGGGGGAGAGACGACTACCGAGCATTCCGGCCTGGTCAGCCCCATATGAGCGTCATCGACACTGTCACCCCGGTTCCCACCGAACTCAGCCTTGCTACACAGCATCTGATTCTCGAGGAAGGGAGACATTTTCATGTCGAAGCGTCTCGGCTTGATTGCAGTGGTCCTCGCAGCCCTTCTGGCGACCGCCATTCTGGCCGCCTGCTCCAGTTCCGCACCTGTCCCTGCCGCCGCCCCGGCCGCCCAGCCGACCAAAGCGGCCGAGCCTGCAAAGGCCGCCGAGCCCACCAAGGCGCCGGCCGCCGCTGCCCAACCCGCCACCAACTTCCCAAAGACCGAGATCCGCCTCGGCCACACGGCTAACACCGACCTGAACTACCACAAGGGCTCCGTCAAGTTCGCCGATCTGGTGAAGGAGCGGACGAACGGACAGGTCACCGTGACCGTCTACCCCAACAGCCAACTCGGTACCGAGAAAGACGTCACCGAGCAAGTTAAGAGCGGCGTGACCCAGATGGCCACCGTGGGCGCCGCCATCGTTGCCTCCTTCCAGGGCTGGGAGCCCATCGGCGTCTTCAGTCTGCCCTACATCATGAAGGGCAACACCGAGGAAGAGCAGTACCAGAACTTCATCAAGCTGGCCCGCAGCCCGATGATGAAGGACATCGCCGAGAGTGCGACGAAGACCAGCGGCATCCGCGCCCTCGACTACTCCTGGTGGTACGGCTTCCGCCATCTCACCACGAAGAACAAGCAGGTCGTCAAGGCCGAGGACGTCAAGGGGCTGAAGATCCGCACCCCGGATGCTCCGATCCACAAGGTGGCGCTACAGACCCTGGGCGCCTCCGTGGTCGGCATGGGCTTCGCGGAGCTGTACAGCGCCCTCCAGATGGGCGTGGTGGACGGCCAGGAGAACCCTGCACAGACCATCTACACCAACAAGTTCTACGAAGTTCAGAAGTACCTGAGCCTTTCCGGACACATGACCCAGCACCAGTTCCTGCTGATCAACGACAAGTTCTACCAGGGACTGTCGCCTGAGCTGCGCAAGATCCTGGATCAGGCAGCGATCGACGCGGGAGAGTACCAGAGCAAGCTGCAGTTGGCCGACAACAAGAAGTCCGTCGAGGACCTGAAGGCCAAGGGCATGGTGGTCACGGAGATCGACAGGGCCGATTGGGCCGACAAGACCAAGGATGCCTGGAAGCAGTTCCAGCCTCAGATCAGCCAGGATCTGGTCGACAAGGTCAAGCAGGCTCAGTAGCAGCATCGTCAAACGCCCGAGGGGTGGGACCTACCCCGGTCCCACCCCCTTCGATCCCGGAGGTGGTCAAACGTGCAGGCGATTCGCTTCGTGGTGAACAACTTCGAGGAACTGGTGGCGGGTACCTTTCTCGTCCTGATGTCCCTGGCCACCTTCGTCAACGTCATTTTGCGCTACTTCTTCAACAGTCCTATCGAGTGGGCCGAGGAGTTCTCGCGCTACGCCTTCATCTGGCTCGTATTCTTAGGTGCCGCCCTCACGACCAAGCACAAGAAGCACATCGTCATCGACACCGTCTTGGTCGTCCTGCCCAGGCGCGTCCAGTCCCTCATGTATCTCCTGGCCGACGCGGTGTCGATGGCCTTGATGCTGGCTCTGGTCTATTTCGGCTGGGTTCTCATGACCTATGCCACTCAGCCCACCGCAACGATGAAGATCCCCCAGTACTGGGTGTACCTGGCCGTTCCGCTGTCGGCGGCCCTCATAGTCCTGCACTCGCTGAGTGACATCCGCCGCAACTTCCTGAGCTTGATGAGGGGAGGCGAACGACCATGATGGCGGGCCTGTTCGTCCTGCTGATCCTGCTGTTCGCCATCGGGACCCCCATCGCCTGGTCCATGGCGGCAGCAGCGGCCGTCTATATGACGCTCGGCCCCCATGTGCCGCTCCACGGTCTGGTCCAGCGGATGGTGGGCGGCATCGATACCTTCCCGCTGCTGGCCATCCCCTTCTTCATCCTGGCCGGCAACCTGATGAACACCGGCGGTATCACCGATCGGCTGGTCACCTTCGCCAAGGCCCTGGTGGGCCACATCACCGGCGGCCTTGGCCACGTGGTGGTCGTCACCAACATGATCATGGCGGGCATGTCGGGCTCCGGTGTAGCCGACGCCGCCGGCACGGGGAGCGTGCTGATCCCGGCCATGAAGAGCGCAGGCTATCCGGTCCCCTACGCGGCCGCCATCGTGGGCGCAGCGGCGACCATCGGCCCCATCATCCCGCCCTCCATCCCCTTCGTGATCTACGGGTCCATAGCCAACGTGTCTATCGGCCGTCTGCTGCTGGCGGGCGCCATCCCCGGCGTGGTAATGGGCATCACGCTCATCATCTTCAACTACGTGATCTCGAGACGGCGCCACTACCCGGCGGAGCGTCGAGCCGCCTGCGGTGAGTTGGCCAGGGTTACCCTGCGGGCCATTCCGCCCCTGGGCATGCCTGCTATCATCCTGGGCGGCATCGTTGGCGGCGTCATGACCCCCACCGAGGCCGCCGTCGCCGGAGCTGGCTACGCCTTCATCCTGGGCTTCTTCGTGTACCGGGAGCTGAAGCTGAAGGATCTGCCCAGGATCATCGTCGAGTCCACCATCGGCACCGCCTCCATCGCGATTATCATCGCGGCGGCGCAGCCCTTCGCCTGGGTGCTCACTATCGAGCAAGCCCCCATCAAGCTGCTCGAGCTCTTCGCCAACGCGAACCTGGACAGCTGGCAGATCTACCTGATCCTGAACATCATCTTCCTGATCCTGGGGATGTTCATGGAGGGTCTCGCCGTCCTGATCATGGCGATCCCCATCATGATGCCGCTGGTCCAGCACGCCCAGATCGACCCCGTACAGTTCGGCGTCGTGTTCACAGTGAACATCATGATCGGGACGATCACTCCCCCGGTCGGCATGGTCATGTACGTGGTGTGCGCCCTGGGGAAGATATCCATAGCGAAGTTCGCGAAGGAGGTCTGGCCTTTCATCGTGGCGCTGCTGATCGCCCTGATGATCATAACCTACATTCCCGAGCTGTCCCTGTGGCTGCCTAACCTGGTCATGCCGGTGAAATAGGGAACATCGATTCCCATGCGAGCGAGGCCTTGCCCTTGAACGAGACCGAGTTTC
>JAJZRD010000021.1 GCA_021845945.1 Chloroflexota bacterium | reverse complement strand
CTGACACCCGAGGGCGCGGCGTCGCTGGTGGTCGAGCACCTGATCAATCGCACTCGTGCTCGAAAAAGCCGGATGAAGCGTTCTCCCCAGCATCCAAACACATCCTAATGTGACATTGCCAAGTTAGATGGCTAGAGGAAATCGATCATCACACTGAGCGGGACCGACGTGGATGTCGGCCCGATACGTCTAGACTCGAGGAGAAGCTAAGGACTTGAAAAAGAATTACTTCCAGCTCCAGACATCGGCAGCGGCTTGGCCTGGTGACGCCGCCGCATCCCGGGCGGGAAGTTATTTCTTGACGAGTCCTAAGGCCATGGTTGAGAAGATAGACACCCTTGTCGAGGGTGGACTCGTGGTCGCCGGTGGCGCTGTCAGCCATGTCACGGTGGCCATCAGCGACGGCAAGATCGCCGCGCTGCTGGCCCCGGGCATGCTGCCTCCCGAGGCCGCCCAGGCCCAACGGGTGGATGCTACCGACAAGATCGTCATGCCAGGCGTGGTGGACGCCCACGTCCACATAGCCAACTTCAATGTCCAGGTCGATTCCTTCCCTTCCATAAGTGCTGCCGCCGCCTTCGCTGGTGTGACCACGGTGATCCCCTACATACAGGGCAAGGTAGGGATGCCGGTCAGGGAGTTCCTCACCCATTTCCGAGACGAAGGCGAAGCGGAGTCCCTGGTGGATTTCGGCATGCACTGCCGCCTCCAGGCACCGGAGCGGGGAGTGACCACGCAGTTCGACGACGCCTTCGACCTGGGCGTCACCAGCTTCAAGATGTTCATGGCCTACCGCAAGTTCGGCATCATGTGGGACGACTACAGCCTCTACGAGGCTCTGGAGTACATCGGCCAGCGCGGCGGCATGTTCTGCTGCCACGCCGAGAACGGCGACATGATCGACTACCTGGAGGACAAGTACCAGGCGGAGGGACGTTACACTCCCGAGAACTACCTGGCCGTTCGTCCTCCCGAGGCCGAGATCGAGGCCACCTTCCGGGCGCTGAACGTCGCGAAGCTGGCGAAGTGCCCGCTCTACCTGGTGCACATGAGCACGGGGCGGGGGATTGCCCTGGCCCACGAGGCTCAACTGGCCGGCCAGGAGGTATGGATCGAGAGTTGTCCCCACTACTTGACCCTGACGGCCGAGGAGATGAAGCGTCAGGGAGGAAAGACGAAGATTGCTCCTCCCCTTCGAAACCAGGCCGAACTGGACGCCGTCTGGCAAGCCGTCTCCGATCGGACCGTCCAGGTGATCGGCTCGGACCACGCCCCCTATCCGCTGGAGAACAAGTCCTTGCCTGCTGAACGCTTCTCGGAGATCTTCTTCGGAGCTCCCGGGACCGAGACGATGCTGCCTATCATGTACAGCGAGGGAGTAGCCAAAGGGCGCATCGACCTGCCAAGGCTGGTGGAGTTGCTGTGCGAGGCCCCCGCCCGCATTTTCGGCCTGGCTCCGCGCAAGGGTTCCATCACCGTTGGGGCCGACGCTGACCTCGTGCTGTTCGATCCCAATGCCCAGTGGAAGATCCAGGCCAAGGACATGCACAGCCAAACCGGCTACACACCTTACGAGGGCTGGGCGATCCAGGGTAAGCCGGCAGCGACCATCGTGCGTGGTCAGTTTGTCATGCGAGACGGCCAGCTGATGCAGAGCCCGGGCTACGGAACCTACCTCCCACGATCGATCAGGCACTAAGGTCCGATCGTGGATCAAACGGAGCGATTGAACCGAGGGCTTTGTGCGGAGTTCTGAGATGACTTCGGCCGAAGCCCTTACTTCGATGGCCGCGCGCCGGCCGCACCACTTGCTCTTCCAACTGTCGTTTGAGAGGATTCACCCACTCCTCCGCCTTGGCGCTGCCGGCTCCAAAGACGGCATTGGCCACTGTCCACAGATGCTCAAAGGCGTGGAAGATTTCCACTATCTCCACCACCTGGACCTGCCCTATCCCCACGAACTGCCCGGCATAGCGCCAGATCCACTCGGCTCCATCCCCCAGCACCACTACCAGGACCACGGCCAGGCTGCCAAGCCCCCGCCGGCAGGCTTCGGCATACAACCGATACCAGAAACCCTCGGCCTGCTCTTCCGCTTCCGCCACGTGTCCGATCCCTTCGGTGATCCACCTCAGTGACTCATCCGATCACCGTCATGTGCAGCGCCTCTCCCAGGGCGTCGGCCGCTTCGGGAAAGGACTTCTCGATCCCCAGTCGACAGGCGACCCTGGCGAGTCTCGGCGAGAAGATCCCGGGTCCGATGCCCAGTCGCTCGTCCGAGGGATATACTCCCTTGGGACACCCTAGACCCCGCCAGAAGGGGCTTCGCCCCCTTTGGACTCCCCCAAAGACTATTGAACACTTACTTAGATGACACGCGGCGAGGCAGGGGAAGATGGCTGTTCGCGTTGGGGGAAGATCTTGAGGTGGAAAAGGACCGTCCGCCCTCGGGGCCCAGAGCGGGTGCCAGGGGCGGACGGTCTTCGAACGGTGGCTAAGCAGTTGACGGAGACGCAAGTCTCCGCAGCTGTGGACGGCGTGGCGCCGGCGCGCTACCGCCCCGTCCAGGACGGGAACGGGTACTTGGGCGGCTGCTGCCGGCCCTCCTCAGGCCAGACGGAGGTCGCCTTGCCGCCGATGATCTGGATCGGATAGGAGGTGCCCTTCACGTTCTTGCCCTGGTCGTTCCACCCTATCGGCCCCCAGAAGGTCTTGGGCTCCATCTTTAGGAGCGCCTCGCGGACGGCGTTCGAATCGATCTTCCCCGCTTGTTGAAGGGCCAGCTGCAGCACCAAGCCCGCCATGCTGCCCGAAGCGGCGTGGTAGCCTGGCTCGTAGCCCTTGGCCTTCTGGATCCCGTCGGCGTACTGCTTGGTGGAGCCCAGGGTTGGCTCTCCCTGGAAGTTCAGGATGGGCAGCCACCACTCGGAGCCCATGACGGACTCTGCATCCTTCCCCAGCGACGTCACGAAGTCAGGGAGGGCCGGCCCCGCAGTGAAGGCCATCAGCTTCGGCGCGAACTGCAGGTCCTTGGCCTGCTTGGTGATCAGGACGGAGTCCTGGAAGAGGGTGGACGCCAGCAGCATGTCCGGCTTGGTTTCGCGCACCTTGGTCAGGATGGAGGAGACGTCGGTGGCGTTGGCCGGGAACTTGTCTTTGAACACCGCCTGGAAGCCCTTGTCCTGCGCGTGCTTGGCGGCGCCGTCGCCAGCCGCGACGCCGAAGGGGTCGTCCCGGACCATGATGGCCACTTTCGTTGGCTTGGGGTTGAGGGTGCTCGCCATGTCGATCACGCCCCATAGGTAGGTGCTGGCCGCGGGGAGTATCGAGAAGATGTACTTGTAGCCGCGCTCGTAGATGCCGTCGGCGTTCGCCTGCGGCGCAATGGTCAGCACGCCGTACCGCTCGGAGATGACGGAGGTCGCCTGGGTGATCCCGCTGGAGTAGGGGCCCAGGATGAAGGCGACCTTGTCCTCGGTGATCAGCTTCTCCGTCAGCCGGGTGCCGGTGTCCGACTTCGACTCGTCGTCGTAGAAGACGATATCCACGTTATACTTGCTGCCGCCGATGTCGATGCCACCCTTGTCGTTGATCGCCTTCTGCCAGTACTCGTACCCGTCCTTCACCATATGCCCTTCCCGGGAAACGGGACCGGTCAGCGCCACGGCAGCCCCAAGCTTCAGCGTCTGGGCGATCTTCGCTGGCGCCTGCTGAGCCGTGGCAGCGGGCTTGGCGGCAGCCGCTGCCGCGGTCGGAGCAGCGGGCGCGGCCTTGGGCGCGCTGGTGGGTGCGGGCGCCGGTCCTCCCTGCTGGCACGCCTCGAGAAGAGGTGCGGCTACCAGGGCGCCGGCCATCAACGAAACCCGTTTCAAGAACTCCCGCCGAGATCTGTTCACGCCGCGCCCCTCGTCTCGATGATCCTGGTTGCTCATGCTCTTTCCTCCCGAATCTAGATTCCGATAAACGACTCTCGGAGGCGGGGGTCCTTCAGCAGCGACTCGCTGGTGCCCCCCAACTGGATCTTCCCGGTCTCCAGCACGTAGCCGCGCCCCGCCATCGTCAGGGCGTTGCCCACGTCCTGTTCTACCACGAGGAGTGTCACGCCGCCGCGATGGATCTCGTCGATCGCCTCGACGAGCCTCTCCACGAGGATCGGTGCCAGGCCCAGCGACAGCTCGTCGATCATCAGCAATGTGGGACGGGACATCAAGGCCCGGCCTATGGCGCACATCTGCTGCTCGCCCCCGCTCATGTGCCCGGCCAACTGCTTGCCGCGCTCCTTTAGCTGAGGGAAGAGCGTCCAAACCCGATCCAGGTCTTCCCTGATCCCCGCCGCGTCGCCCCGAGTGTACGCGCCCATGAGGAGGTTCTCCAGGGCGGTGAGGCCGGAGAAGAGCTGCCGTCCCTCCGGCACCATCACCATGCCGGACTTTACCCGGTCGTGCGGCGCCACCCGGCTCAGGTCGCGACCCTCGAAGCGGATCGCCCCCTGCCAGGGCTTGAGCTGCCCGGCGAGGCACCGCAGCAAGGTGGTCTTGCCGGCCCCGTTCGACCCGATTAGGGCCACGGCCTCCCCTCTTCGAATGGTGAAGCTGACGTCCCACAGCACCTGGAGCCCGGGGTAGCCGGTGGATATACCCTCGACGTCTAGAATCGGTTCCTCGAGACGAGCGGTCGTGCTTTTCCCTGCCTCTCCAGCCGGCTTCACTGCACCATCCCCTCCTCCGTGGCTCCGAGCGCGGCCTGGCGCTCCGCGTACCTCTGGCCGAGATAGGCCTCTATCACCATGGGCTCGGTGGCTATCGCCTCTGGGCGCCCCAGTGCGATGCGAGCGCCGTGGTGCAGCACCACGATGCGATGGCACAACCCCATCACTGCCTTCATCAGATGCTCAATCAGCAACACCGTCACTCCCAGTTGGTTCACCCGGCGGATCAGCTCCATCACCTCGCCGATCTCGCGCGTGTTGAGGCCCCCCATCACCTCATCCAGCAGCAGCAGCGAAGGGTCCATGGCGAGGGCCCGTGCCAACTCCAGCTTCTTTCGCTCGCCCGTTGTCAGGCGCGCGACATCCTCCCGAGCCCGCCGCTCCAGCCCGATCCAGGCCAGCACCTCGTCCGCCTTCTCCAGCGCAGCGGCCATGCTCTTCGGCCCATCGGCGCTGCCGAAGCGTGCGCCGATGGCGACGTTCTCTCGGACCGACAGTCCAGCGAAGGGCCGCATGATCTGGAAGGTACGGGCGATGCCGAGCCGGGCCACCGCGTGGGGTGCCAGACCGGTGATCGACCGCCCCTTGAAAGAGATGCGCCCCGCGCTGGGGGGGATGATGCCGCTGATCAGGTTCATCATCGTCGTCTTCCCGGCGCCGTTCGGCCCGATGAGGCCGAAGATCTCCCCATCCAGGACCTCGAAGGTGACGTTGTCGATGGCTGTAAGGCCCCCGAAGCGCCGGGTCACTCCGGCCGCGGCGAGGATGGCGGCCCGGGATCCTTCTGGTTGCTCTGGGAATGCGCGCTCGCTCATCGGCCCAACCCTCGCGCCCGGAGCTCATGCACCAGACCCTTTGGCAGGAAGATCACCACCAGCACGATCACGACGCCCAGGATGGCCATGTGTCCGCGCAGGAACTGGCTCCAGATGGTCACGCTCAGCATCTCCAGGATGAAGCTTCCCAGGATCGGGCCCAGCACCGTGCCGGCCCCCCCAAGCAGCATCATCATGAAGTACTCGGTGCCGGTGACGATGTTGAAGACCACCCCGGGCTCGATGAAACCCACCCACAAGGCGTACACGCCCCCCGCCAGCGCGGTGCAAGCCGCGCTCATGGCCCACGCCGTGGTCTTCGCTACTGTGGTGTTGATGCCCATCACGGCGGCCGCCTGCTCGTCCGCCTTGATGGCGCGCAGGCTGTAGCCCAGGCTGCTGCGCGACAGCAGGAAGGCCAACATGGTGTAGCCCAGCATGAGTCCCAGCATGATGAAGTAGATCAACGTCGAGAACTGCTGCGGCGGCATGCGGAGCAGGGGGACATTGATGCCCGAGCCGCCGCCAACGAAGTCCATGTTGACCACCAGCTCCCGGGTGCCTTCCATCACGCCGATGGTGGCGATGGCGAAGTAGTGCCCTCTCAGACGCAGGATGGGAAGCCCGATCAGCGCCGCTATAGCGGCGCTCACCAGCGCCCCGCCCAGGATGGCCGCGGGGAAAGGCGCCCCATGCTTCATCAAGAAGGCGGAGCTGTAGGCGCCGATGCCGAAGTAGACGATGTTGCCGAAGTCGGCGTAGCCGGCGAACCCGGCGATGATGTTCAAGCTCTGGGCCATGGCCGCGAACATGAAGACTGTGGTCAGCACCCGCACCCAGTAGCCTGTTAGGGCGAAGGGAAGCAGGGCGAACACGGCCAGCAGCAGCGCCAGCCCCAGTGGCACGAGGGGACTGCGCAGCCGGAAAGCCCCAGTGCGCCCTTCCGTGGGCCCGGTCGCCGGTGGTGCGACGGCCGGCTGGGCCGCTTCAAGCTCGCCTGCCCGGGTAATATCACCCGGTGTTGTTCTCATGCCTCCTCCCTACCTGGCCTCGGCGAAGAACTGCTTGCCCATGATCCCATCGGGCTTCAGGATCAGGACAAGGACGAGGATGCCGAAGCCGATCGCCTGCTGATAGGAGGGCCCGATCAGGCTCGCACCGAACGACTCCGCTAAGCCGAGCAGCAGGCCACCGACCAGGGCTCCCTGGACCGTGCCAAGGCCCCCCAACGTGGCCACGACGAAGGACTTGCCGATGAAGGTGTCGCCCAGCACCGGGGTGATGGTGATGGTGGTGCTGAGCAGCGAGCCGGCCGCGCCGGCCATGGCCGCGCCGATCCCGAAGGTGATGGCGTAGATCTGGAAGATGTTGACGCCCACCAGTTGCGCCGCCTGGCGGTTGAGCGCCGTGGCTTGAATGGCACGCCCAAGCTTGGTGTGTCCCAAGAACAGGTTTAGCGCCGTGACGAGAAGCAGGGCAATGATCAGCACGCCCAGGCGCAGGTACGGCAGCACCACGCCTCCCAGGTTGAGGCCCACGCCCGCATAGGCGGGCGTCACCGATCGATAGTCGCCCGAGAAGGCGAAGAGCGACATGTCGGTCAGGAAGAGCGAGATGCCGAAGGTGAGCACCAGCGTCATGAAGACGCCGTGCGGGATTACTCGATTGATGAGAAAGCGCTGAAGCGTGTACCCGAGCAGGAACAGCGCCAGGAGAGAGATGGGGATCGACACGAAGGGGTCCACTCCGAGGGCGCTGAACAGGAAGAAGGTGACGTACGCCCCGAGCATCACCATGGCCCCATGAGAGATGTTGATGATGTTCAGCACGCCCCACGTGAGCGAGAAGCCCACGCCGACGGCAGCGTAGATCCCCCCGATGAGCAGACCGTTGATGAGGACTTGAGGATCCATGTTCCCCCCTCAATCTTGACTGTGGCCGTTACTGATCGCACTGCGTCTGGGCCCCGAAATCGTTCACGACGCGGGACCGCACCCGCAGGCCCCCACCGACTGTCGGCTCCGCCAGTGCACCCGGGAGGCCGCGCTCCGCTGGCCCCTGGCTCAGGCTGCCTATCAACTCCGACACGTCGGCTATCCCTTCGCTTTGAAGCCAATCGCTCATGCCTCCCAGGATCCGCAGCATGGCATCCGGCTTGGTGAAGGTGGCTGTGCCCACCTGTATGGCCGTGGCCCCTGCCACCAGGAACTCCAGGGCGTCCTCGGCCGTGGAGATGCCACCCACCCCGATGACCGGAATGGAGACCGAGCGGGCCACCTGCCAGACCATGCGGAGCGCCAGCGGCTTGATGGCCGGGCCGGAGAGGCCTCCGGTAAGGGTGCCGGTCTCCGTATGCCTCCTTCGGAGGTCGATGGACATACCAACCAAGGTGTTGATGGCGGAGACTGCCGTGGCGCCACCGGCCTCCGCCGCCCTGGCGATCTCCGCTATGGAGGTGACGTTGGGCGTCAGCTTGGCGATCACAGGCACACGTGAGCGAGCGACGACCCCGGCAATCACCCGTTCCACCGTCGGCGGGTCCGCGCCGATTTCCAGCCCGCCCGCCTCCAGGTTCGGGCAGGAGATGTTCACCTCCAACGCGGCGATGCCGGGGACGCCAGCCAACGTCTCTGTCAGCTCTAGGTACTCGGAGACCGTCAGCCCGCCTATGCTCACGATCGTCGGCGGCGCCCAGGCGGTGTACCGCGGCAGCATGTCCTCCAGGAAGGCGTCCACGCTGCGGCTGGGGATGCCCACCGAGTTGAGCATGCCTCCATGGGTCTCGGCGAGCCTGGGCGCCGGGTTGCCCGATCGAGGTCGGAGGAACACCGTCTTCGTAACCAGAGCGCCAAGCCTGTTCAAGTCGATGAGGGCAGCCAGCTCGGGGCCGAAGCATCCCGACGCCGGCATGACCGGATTGGCCAGCTCCAGCTCTCCGAGGCGTACCGCCATGCGCGGCTTCGCTGCGGCCGTGCTCATTCCGGCGCCTCCACGCACGCAAAGACGGGGCCGTCCTTGCAGACGAGCGGCGCCTCCTCGGCGAGGCCGGGATGGCCACTGGAGCAGCCGTGGCAGTAGCCGAGGCCGCAGGCCATGTGAGCCTCCAGCGATACCTGGACGGTGGCGCCCACCCGCGCGCCGAGCTGGGCGCCGAGTGCGAGCAGCCGATGGGAGCCGCACACGAAGATCTGCCGGACGGCCTCCGCTTGGACCAGCGACTCCAACCCCGGCCTCAGCGCCTGGACGCTGCTCGAGCCATCGGTGTCCACCACTTCGAGGATCGTCAGGGCTCGGGCGCGCCGGTAGACGTCCGATCCGACGAGCGCCTCCGGACCGCGGGCGCTGACGACGGCGTGCACTGCTGCGCCCCGCCGTGCGGCCACCTCCGAGAGAGCCGTCAGCGAGCAGGTGCCGATGCCTCGCCCCAGCAATAGGATGGAGCTCGTCTCGGGTAAGAGGCTGAAACCCCGACCGAGCGGCCCTACGGTGGTCATCCGCTCGCCGGGGCGCCACCGAGTGAGCGACCTGGTGCCCTCGCCGACCACTCGATAGAGCACCTGGATGGTCCCGGTCTCTCGGTCCCAGGCGTAGATCGCCATCGGGCGCGGGAGGACAGGCGCGGCCTCGCCCTCCCGCGCGAGCGTCATCATCACGAACTGCCCCGGCTGGGCCCGCTGGGCGATAGCCGGCGCCCTCAAGGTGATGAGCCAGCATCGCTCCGCCACCTGCAGGTGGGCGACCACGGGCGCCTGCTCTAACGCGGGGGCGTGGACGATGGGAGCGCCCTCGCCACGCTCCGGCAAAGGCATGAGTCGCAGCTTTGGCGCCAGAGTGCTCTCGCTCACGGCGCCGCCTCTCTCGTCGATGGCGACGTGGCGCCGTAGCCCGCCACGCTGGCGGGCGACCTGCCCTCCGGCAGGCTCCTCTCCAGCGTCGCACCCACCGCAGGCGGTCGCGGACGGTAGCCGAGGGCTTCCGAAATGGCCTGGGCGGTGTCCTGCACCGCCTCGGCTGCGCCCCGCCGCTCGGCTCCCCAGAGTCGACCCGAGGGAGCGACCACCGTCACGCTGGCAATCGACACTCCAGCGGCGTCCCGAACTGGCGCCGAGATCGCCGTGACGCCGATCTCCATCTCCTCGGCGCACACCGCGACACCCTCCTGGCGCACCGCTTGCAACTCCGAGAGCACCTGCTCAACGGTCGTGGGCGTGGAGGGCGTGAACCGCTCCAGCACCTCGCCGCAGAGCAACCGCAGAGCCTCCTCGTCGGAGCGATAGGCCAGGATCGCCCGAGCCGCCGCGGCCGCGTGATACGGCATGCGCCGGCCCGGATGCATGAAGAACTGCAGTGGGCGAGGACTCTCGGCGGTGGCGATGCACATGGCGTCGTCTCCAACCAGCGCGGTCAGGAAGACGGTCTCCTGCACTCGCGAGCGCAACTGGGCGAGGTGGGGGAGAGCTACGGAGGTCAGGGGGTTCCGTCGCAGATAGGCCTGGCTGAGGCTCAGCACTGCGGGCCCGAGACGATAGCGCCGGGAGTCGGCCTCCTGGACGGCGAACCCGTGCTTGACCAGCACCGCCAGGAGGCGATGGAGCGTCGAGGCGGGCAATCCGAGCTGCTGGCCGAGCTGGACGCCGCTGACGCTGTCGCTCTGCCCGCTCAGCGCGTCGAGGACCTGCAGGGTGCGCTCTACCACGTGCATGGCGGAAATGGAATCCCTTTCCACTATCTCGATACGGCGCATGGTACTGTTGCCGGGTGCCGCTGTCAAGAGGGCTTGCGCAGCCCCAATCCGTGGATTGACGGTTGAGGGTATCACCTGATGGGTGAATGGAGTGGGTGGGATGGAGGACTTGGAAGCATCTTCCGGGTAGACTAGGGACCTGGGAGGTGGAGCATGGCTAGGAGGGGAATGTGTAGACGACTTCAACAACCTCAGGCGAGACCGGGGGCTGGCATCACTCGGTCAGCTCTCTCCATCACCCCGCTGCGCCTTCCAGTCTCCACCAACAGCCCGATCCCACCATGGGCGGTTATCTCCTCGACGAGCCCGCCCTCCAACCCAATCTCAAGCCCCCTCGGTGACAACTTATCCTTCCGCATGGCTCACCTCCCACCCAGGCAAGTGTACCGAGCTCACTGGAAAGCTGCATCTAGGAGGGTCCATTCTCAGCCTTACAGCCTTGCTCCGTTTACCCATCAGGTGAACCTTGGAGCACGAACCTGCGGATTAGGGTCAACCCAGCGGCGTGGACCGGTTCGACGCCAGGGGACTATAATGCGAGACGGCGCTGACCGCGCGGTGCGGCTCGGCGGCGCCGGCGTAGACAGGATCCTCGCGGCGTGGCCGGCGCTTCCTCCTGGTGACAGCTATACGAGGGTCGGGATCGTCACTACTACGGAGGGGCAGGCAGTACAGCTATCGTGTCGACCATCACTTCATCGGAGACTTCGGGGGAACAGGGAGCCACCCCTCCGGCGGCCGGGCAAGACTGGAGAGTTCGACTACCCTTCTTCTACGGTTGGCTCGTCGTAGCCGCCGCTTTCGTCGCCTTGGCGCTCACCTACACGGTGTGGTACTCCTTCTCGGTCTTCTTCGTCGCATTGCTGGAGCAGTATGGCTGGAGTCGCGCCGCTTCGGCAGGCGTGTTCTCCCTCTTCGTGGTCATCTACGGTGTGGCCGGGGCGGGGGCCGGGGCTCTGACCGACCGGTTCGGACCGCAGTGGGTCATATCCGTTGGGGCGGCGATTCTGGCCGTGGGGCTGGTCGCCTGCAGCCGGCTGACTGATCTCCGGCAGTTCTATCTCTTTTTCGGCGTCATCTGCGCCATCGGGTCCAGCGCCGCCGGTTGGATCCCCTGCGTGGTCACGGTCAGTGGATGGTTCTCTCGGCGGCTGGGGGCGGCTCTAGGGATCGCCTCGGCTGGGATCGGGGTGGGCATTCTGCTGCTGGTCCCGTTCACCCAGCTGATGATCAACTGGTACGGCTGGCGGACGACCTACCTGGTGCTGGCGGGCATCGTCCTCGGTGGAGTGGCCCCCATCGCCCTTTTCCTCCTGCGAGGGAAACCCGCGGAGCTGGGCCTGCTGAAGGATGGGCGAAAGCCGGCGGCCGCGGCGTCGCAGGAGAGCACCGGCGCCGTTGCGGTGCGTCCCTCCCGCGTCGTCGACCGGCGATGGGCCGCGCGGGCCTGGAGGGTGAGCTCGGCCATGAAGACTCGCCGCTACTGGATGCTGTTCGTCATGCTGGTGTTGAACAACATCGCCACCCAGATGATCTTCGTTCACCAGGTGGCGTTCATGGTGGACGGTGGGTACGAGAAGCTGTTGGCGGCCTCGGTGGTGGGGTTGGTGGGCTTCTTCAGCATCGGCGCAAAGATCGGCTGGGGTTGGGTGTCCGACCGGTTGGGCAGGGAGCTTACCTACACCCTGGGGCTGAGCACCATGACTCTAGCGGTGGCCGCGCTCATCGGGACGCGCTTCGTCGCCTTCCCGCTGCTGATCTACCTCTTCGCCCTGACCTTCGCCATGGCCTACGGGGTGGCGACCCCCCTCGGACCGGCCGTGGGTGCGGATCTCTTCACCGGCCCCCGCTTTGGGGCCATCTACGGCACCATCGGGGTGGCCAACGGCCTCGGCAGCGCCATCGGGGCCTGGTTCGCCGGCTACGTTTTCGACGTCACCGGCAGCTACTTCTTCGCCTTCGCCTGCGCTGCCGGCAGCAGCCTCCTCAGCGTTTCGGCCATGTGGCTGGTGGCGCCCCGGAAGGTGAGACTGGTGCCGGGCAAGGTGAAGTCCTGAGTGCCGAGTTCTGATAGCTGAGGGCTGACCGATGGAGATGCTCTTTCCCCAGTTCCAGCCGATGGAGCCGGGGGAAATCTACCATGACCTTTCTTTCCCCCTGTTGCCCAGAGACCGCCCCTACACCGCCATCAACATGGTGACCACCGTCGATGGAAAGGCGAGTCTGGGCGGGAAGGCCTCATCCCTGGGCAGCAAGGTCGACCACCTGGTGATGCGGCGGATCCGGCGCGCGGCGGACGGGGTTCTGGTGGGCGCCGAGACGCTGCGCAGGGAGAACGTCAACCCCAGCGTGCCGCCGGAGATGCAGGACGAGCGAACGGCCCAGGGAATGTCCCCCCAACCAACGGCCGTCGTGGTCACGGCGACCGCGGAGCTGCCCACCGACCGGACCTTCTTTCGCTCCTCGGCGTTCCCCCGGGTGGTGGTGACGACCCGGCGGGTGTCCCAGGCGAAGGTGGAGGCGCTGGAGGAGCACGCCCGCGTGATCCGGGCCGGCGATGAGACGGTCGACCTCGGGCTGATGATGCGGATGCTGGCCGAGCTGGGTCTTCGACGGTTGATCGTGGAGGGAGGTCCAAACCTCAACTCCGCACTGATCGCCGGGGGGATGGTGGACGAGCTGTTCTGGACGGTGGCGCCGAAGATCGTCGGGGGCACGGCCATGAGGACCATGGTGGAGGGGAAGGCGCTCCCCCTGGAGCGGATAGCCCGGCTGGAGATGGTGAGCCTCTACCACCACGAGAGCGAGCTGTTCCTGCGCTACCGGCTGGTGGGCTCGACCTGACCCCCCCTCCCCCTTCGCCACGTGGGGCAGGGGGAGAGGTTCACCTCTCGTAGAGGTTGAGGAGCCGCGCGGAGGAGATGGAGGGGTTGCGCGCCGCGGCGGCATCGAGGGCGCGGCGAACGGCCGCGGGATCCGAGCAGTCCTCGACCAGGATCGGCACCACTCCCCACCAGGTAGACAGCCAGTGGGCGGCGTGGGGCTGCTCCACCAGGGCGACGATGGGCCGGGCAGCTCGCGAGGCGGACAGTGCCATGGCGGCCCGCCCATCGGGAGAAGCCACGGCCACCGGGCCCAGCGCTCCCGCCGAGGGGGGCGGGCCGGGCAATAGGCCGCCCTCGGCCTGGAGGACGCTCTCGGCGCGGGCGATGACCTGGGCGGCGGCTCGGACCGTCTCCACCGGGTAGCTGCCCACCGCCGTCTCGTCGGAGAGCACCAGCGCATCGAACCCGTCCCTTGCCGAAGTGGCAACGTCCGATACCTCGGCTCGCAGCGGGATCGGGCTCCCCACCATGGTGGACAACAGCTGGCCCCCCAGCATGACGAACTTCCCCTCCCTGCGGCACAGCCGCACCGCCTCCCTCTGGATCTCAGGAACCGAGCCCAGCGGTGTCTCTATGCCCAGGTCCCCGCGGGCGACGCAGACGCCGTCGGCCTCCTCCACTATCTCGGCCAAGGCCTCCACGCCCTCCTGCCGCTCTATCTTGGCCACCAGGGGCAGGTGAGAGCCCAGACGCGCCAGGGCGGCCCGAACCTCTCTCAGGTGGGCTCGGGATCGGGCGTAGGAGACGAAGAGGAAATCGACCTGGGCTTCGACCGCAAAGGCCATGTCCCCCAGATCCTTCTCCGTCAGGGACGGCACCCTCAGAGGGACGCCGGGGAAGTTGATCCCCTTCCTGGAGGAGAGGGGACCGCCCTTCTCCACCCGGCAGACCACCCGTCCCCCTCGAACCTCCTCCACCCTGAGGGCGATGGCGCCGTCGTTCAACAGGATCGGATCGCCCGGTCGGACGTCCTCGGCCAGGAAGGGGTAATCCACCGATATCGTATGGCAGTCCGTGGCCCGGTCCTCCGAGGTCAGATGGAGGCTGCTTCCCTCGGCCAACAGCACGGTCCCGCCGGCGACGTCGCCGATCCGCAGCTTGGGGCCGCGGAGGTCTGCACCGAGGGCGATCGGTCGACCCAGCTCGGCCGAGAGGCGCCGGACGGTGGCGGCGAGCTCCCGACCGAGTTCGTGGGAGCAGTGGGACATGTTGATGCGGCAGCCGTCCATGCCGGCGTCGACCATCTGGCGGAGCACGGAGAGGTCCGAGGATGCGGGGCCGAGAGTGACCTGGATCTTGGCGAGTCTCGTGGAGGCGCCTCCAAGGTGAGGATAGCGGGGGAAGGGCAAGTCGTTACTACTGTGGGTTACTGCTTTAGCTGCTGGATCTGCGCCTCAAGGTCCCGGACGCCCTCGTAATCCTCGTCGGCCAGCTTGAAGGCCCGCTCCAGGTAGAGCTGCGTCAGCCGGTCTCCGTCGGGCCCGGGGCGTCGGGCCGCCTTGAGGATCTCTTCGACCTTGAACTTCTCCGGAAGGTACTTGGAGAGCCGCTGGATCTCGGCCACCGAGTCTTGGGTGAGCCGGGTATCGTTTCCACTCACCGCGTACCGCAGCTGGCCGGTTAGCTTTGCCAGTTCGGCCAGCCGGTCCCGCTCGCTCATGAGGCCGTACAGCAACTCGTTGACGTCCACGGTGCCGGTCTCTTCGGGCACCGCCTCCGGTTCGGGCTCTCCCTGCGCGGGCAGGGACCCAATGTGGGAGGAGTAGCCCTCGAAGTACTGTTGGGCGGCTTCCGCCGCCGCGTGCAGCAGCCGTTCCGGGGTCGAGGTATCCACGGATCCGCCGAAGACCAGGTCGTCGTCTCGAGCCTGGGCCAGCCGCTGAAGCAGGGTCTGGCTCTCCACCTTCTCGGGGATAGGAGGGTAGGGGAAAACCGTGATCCCTCCAGCCCCCATCTGCTGAAACTGTCCGGCGAACATGGGGGGGATGTACTTGGATATCTCGACCGCGATGGGAGGCACGATCAGGTAGGTGGCGAAGACGGCCGACGGATCGGACCAGCCGCGAAAGTAGAGCAGCGCGTGGCCTTTGGGTTTCCTGGCTTCGCCTCTTTCATACGTCAACAGCATGTCGGTGACCTCGCTTCCCTCGTCCGGATCGCTGGTCCCATTATACGCCATGGGGCGCCGTTAGCGACTGGGCAATGGGGCGTCGCCGCGTCTGCTAGGCCGCTCTCCGCTCCTCTCGGGCGGCCTCCGGTAGCTCCAAGGGGTGGACCACCAGCGCTTCGGTGGGCTTGACATAAATATAGGGCAGCTCATCCTTGCTGATGGTCCCGTGCTGGAACAGCTCGTCGATCACATCTCTCGCCTTCTCCGGATCCAGCAGCTCGACCTGGCATTCCTCCAGCCGTCCGTGCCTGTCCAGGATCTCCACAGCGCGATCCTCGTTGAGCTGCGGGGGGTGGTGGCGCAGCTGGCGCTCTGCCTCGTAACCGTCAACCTGGACTCGATCGATCTTTCGAGACGCGAGGGATTGCAGGATCCTATCCCTCAGGAGCCGGACCTGCTGCTCTATCCCCTTCGATTGCTGCAGCAGGTCGTAGTAGACCTCCAGGGCGTCGTCCAACTGGAGCACCGGCACTTTTCCGGCGTCGGCGGCCATTCCTTTTTCCTCCTCTCACCGTCCTTCCTCGCGTGCGCAGCAAGCCGTACCACTCGTCGGGTGGGAGCAGTGGTGACGCAGAGGCTATGCCAGAGCCGACTTGTTGCATGCCACTGGTACTATGCTATGCTGTAGATGCCCGCCCCTTGGATGGCTGCCTGGTGATTGCTCCCACTCTCCACCCCTCGACATTCGAACGACGGTGGCTGAGCAACAGGTAGCGAGGACGGGCTCCACAGTACGTTACAGCTACGGAGGGTCGCGTGGCATCGAGAAGGCTGCGACGTTCAGAAGAGGGGCTGCTGCTGCTGGGGCTGGGCCTGGCGGGGCTTTTCGGCCTGTTCGAAGCCTTCGATTCTCAACTCTACTTTGTCGTCTCCCCGGAGCGCTATCTGGTCCTCCATACGCTGTTGGAACTGGCCAGCATCCTGGTCAGCTTCGCCGTCTTCATCGTCAACTGGGAAGCCTCCAAGCAGAACCACAACGCCCGGAGCCTCTTCATGGCCACGGGGTTTCTCTCCGTGGCCGCCTTGAGCACGATGCACACCCTCTCCTATCAGGGGATGCCCGACTTCTTGACCCCCAACACTGTCGGCAAGGCGATCTACTACTGGCTCGTCTCCAACTACTGGGTGGCAGGGGTGCTGTGGGCCGAGGTTTACGTTCTGCCCGATGCCCGAGCCCCTTGGCTCCGCCGCTACGTTCTGGCCGGTGCCAACCTGCTGGCCTGCGGGAGCGTGCTGGTTGCGGTCACTCTCTTCGAGCCGTGGTTGCCCGCCATGTTCGTAGAGGGGCAGGGGCTGACGGACCTGAAGATCGGCCTGGAGTACTTCGCCATCGGCCTCTATCTAGCTGCGTTGGTAACCCACGTAAGGCTGTACCGTTCCAGCAAGGATGAGTTCCTCGTCCTGGTGATGGCGGCCCTGGTGGCCAGCATCTTCGGCGACCTCGCCTTCACCGTCTATCGTAGTCCCTACGACGTGTACAACCTTCTCGGCCATCTGTACAAGGTGATCGCCTACTACCTGATCTTTCGAGCGCTGATGGTTTCATCGGTGCACCGGCCCTACATCCAACTGTCCGAGGCCAAGGAGAGTCTGGAGCGAACCGTCGCCGAACTGGACGCGCGCAACCGAGAGCTGGATGCCCTGGACGACATCGCCGTGGCGATGAGCAGCACCCTCAAGCCCAACGAGATCCTGGAGTCCGCCATCGAGAAGGTGATGGCAGTGATGGAGGCGGAGGCTGGAGCCATCTTCCTCCTGGCCGACGAGACTGCCGGGCTGAGGCTATCGGTGTGGAAAGGACTCACCCCCTCCGTGGTGGAGGAGTGTCACCACCGTCCGCTGCTGCTGCCCGAGGATCTCCGCCCCAACGGGGGCAACTTCGATCGATCTCCAACAGCCCCCGGACTCGTGCGTACCCTGGGGCGGCAGATGAGCCGGATGGCGCCCATGGGCGCCTGCACCTGCACGGCCATCCCGAGCAAGGGCAGGCCGCTGGGGACCATTGCCATGGTGGGCAGGGAGGGGCGGGGCTTCACCGAAAGGGACGCGGATCTCCTGACGGCCATCGGCTACCAGCTGGGGTTGGCCATAGAGAACGCCCTGCTTTACGAGCAGACCGACGAGCGGCTGCGGGAGAAGGTGCGCGAGTTGGAGCAGGCGGAACGGCGGGCGCGCTTCCTGTCGGAGGCAGGCGCCCTGCTGGGTGGCGCGGTGGAGTTGGGAAAGGCGCTGGACCAGGTGGCCAGGATGAGCACCGGGTTGCTGGGGGATTGGTGCACCCTCTACCTGCTGGACGATCGGGAGAAGCAACTCTGGCTGGAGGCCTCCTACCACCCCGACGAGGACGAGTTGCAGGCCATTCTGGAAGTGATGCGCAGGCACCCGATCGACGTGGGGGAGGGTCTCGTGGGGCAGGTGGCGCGAAGCGGCGAGCCGGTGCTGGTGTCCCAGGTGGCCAGGGAGGAGATCGCCGCCGAGGTTCAGGAGATGGCCCAATCGGTGGAGGAGATCGCCGTGCTGCGGCAGATCATTCCGGTCTCCCGCATCGCCGCCCCCTTGAGGGCCCGGGGCCGGACCGTCGGAGTGCTCCTCATCGCCACCACCCATGGCTGGCGGCCCTTGGATGAGAGCGACCTCTCCCTGGTCATGGGTCTGGCCGACAGGATAGGGGTGGCCGTCGAGAGCCGCCGGCTGTTCCAGGAGAGTCAGGCCCAGCGCCGGCACCTCGAGGCGATCATCTCGCAGATGGTGGACGGTGTGGTGGTCACCCACCACTCCGGCGAGGTCTCGGTGGTCAACGCCTCGGCCAACAGGATGCTGGGGGATGAGATGGACCGGCTCCTGGGCTGCCGGACGGGATCAGCCGAGGGCAGGGTTGGGATAGACGGCGGCAGAGAGCGCTCGGGCAAAGGCTTGCTGGTGCAGCGAGCCCTCGATGGCGCCCTGGTGCTGGGAGAGAGCATAACGGTGGCCGGTACCACCGGGGAAAAGGTGCTCAGCGCTAGTGCCAGCCCGGTTCGAAACGAGTCGGGCGAGATCACCGGCGCGGTGGTGGTGCTGCGGGACGTGACGGCCGAGCGGGAGGTCGAGAGGATGAAGGACGAGTTCGTGGCCGTCGTCTCCCACGAGCTGCGCACCCCCATCACGGCCGTGTTGGGATACACCGACATCCTGCTGCGGGGCCTCAGAGGGCCGTTGGCTCCGAAACAGGTGGAGGCCCTGGGGGCCGTTCGGGGGGCGACGCAGCGGTTGTTGGCGCTGATCAACGATCTTCTGGATACCTCCAGGCTGGAGGCCGGCAAGCAGGAGCTGTTCGTTACTCCTGTGGATCTCTTCGCTGCTGCCGATCGAGCCGTCATGGCGGTGGGCGTACTGGCCGCCTCCAAAGGGATCCGCCTGGTCCATTCCGTCCCCAAGAGCCTGCCGTGTGTCCTGGCCGACGAGGAGCAGCTTCAACGTATCCTGGGGAACCTGCTCTCCAACGCCATCAAGTTCACGCCGGAGGGAGGAGCCATCACCCTGCTGGCCGAGCCCCATCAGGAGGTTGCTGCTTCCTCGGCAAGGCGACGCCTGGGGGTGAAGGAAGCCCGCTACATGGCGGTGATGGTGTCCGACACCGGGGTGGGTATCCCGCCGGAGCACCAGGAGAAGATATGGGACAAGTTCCAGCAGGTGGACTCCTCATCGCGCCGTCTTTTTGGAGGCACCGGACTGGGGCTGGCGATCACCAAGGGACTCGTCGAGCTTCACGGCGGGAAGGTCTGGGTGGAGAGCGAAGGGGTCCCTGGGAGGGGAAGCACCTTCGGGTTCACCCTGCCGGTGGCCAAGCAGGGAAACCAGTAGCGGGAGGTTCGCTTCTACACCATCTGCTTCAGCCAGGACAGCACCCTACCCGGGAAGTTGCTGGCGATGGCGTCCACCCCCTGCGCAAGGGTCCACCTCATCTCCTCTTCCCGGTCGACCACCCAGGGACTGATGGCCAGGTTGTGGGAATGGGCCTCCTCCACCATCTCTCGAGTGAGGTTGCTCCAGTGGGGCAGGAGGCAATCGGCCCGGGCCTGGAGCGCGAGGGTGGAGGCGGCCACCGGTGTGCAGGCGTAGAGAACCCCGGCGACGAGCTCGGGGCAGCGCTGCTTGGTCCGGAGGATGGCGGCGTGATCGAAGGAGATGACGATGGCCGATCCGATCATGTCGTGGCGGCGCAGGGCGTCGATCACTCGATCCTCGATCTCCGGATAGTAGATCGGCCCGTTCTTGATCTCTATGGATACCGGGGTCTTGCCTGCCGCCCACTCCAGCAGCTCGTCCAGGGTGAGGATCCGCTCCCCCGCGTACGGAGTGGAGAACCACGAGCCGGCATCCAGCTCCTTGATCTGTGTGAGAGTCATCTGGCCAACCAGCCCGCGGCCGTTGGTGGTTCGGTCCACGGTGTGGTCGTGGATCGCCACCGGTGTCCCGTCGGCCGTCAGGTGTACGTCGGTCTCGATCAGATCGGCTCCCTGCTCCAGGGCGAGACGAAAGGCAGCCAGGGTGTTCTCGGGCGCCTCCCCTGAGGCGCCGCGATGGGCGATGATCCAGGGGCGTCCCAGGGCCGCCGAGCGCAGATCAAACATCTTCCACCCCCGCCAGGCGTCGCAGTGTCTCGACGTTGGGCCTGTCGGGCCCCTCGTTGGTGAGGCCGGGTACCTCGAGAAGGAAGGGAAGGGGGCGCAGCGCCGGGTGGTGGAGGATCCGGCCGAAGGCCTCTTCCCCGATCAGACCGTGGCCGATGTTCTCGTGCCGGTCCACGTTGGAGCCCAGGGGCGTCTTGGAGTCGTTGACGTGGAGTGCCCGCAGGTGGGAGAGTCCCACGGTCCGGTCGAACTCCCCCAGGGTTTGCTCCAGCCCCTCCGCCGTCGAGATGTCGTAGCCCGCTTCGAAGACGTGGGCCGTGTCCAGGCACACCTGAAGTCTCGGGTCGCGCCCCAATCGACCGAGAACGTAGCCCAGCTGCTCGAAGCGGCGCCCGATGGTGTTTCCCTGTCCCGCGCAGCTCTCCAGCAGCAGCATCGGCTCGGCCGGCGCCTCCCGGAGGACCGCCGAAAGGGCCTGGCAGACCAGCTCCTCCGCCTGCTGGAGGTCTACCTCCTTGCTGCTGCCCAGGTGGGTGATCACCCCCGCGGCCCCCAGTGCCCCGGCCCAGGAGAGGGCCGACAGGAGGGACCGCGCCGATTTCTCCCGCAGAGCCGGATCCTGGGAGGCGAAGTTGAGGAGGTAGGCGCTGTGGATGAAGATCGGGTGAACGTTGCTCTCCTGGGACCGGCGGCGGAATGTGGCCACGTCCTCCTCCGGAAAACGGGCCTCGGCCCAGCGCTGGGGCGCGCCGGCGAAGATCTGGATGCAGTTTGCCCCGATCTCCAGGGCGCGACCTATGGCGGTGTGGACGCCGCCCGCGGTCGAGACGTGCGCTCCTATTCTCACGCTGCTCCCTCCATCCCGGTAGCCCTCGGGGAGGTCTTGGGTGTCTCCCTCCCCGGCTCGGCAGCGGGCTCCGGCCCTCCCACGGCGCTGCTCCCGGTCGACGCCGGGCACGCCCCGGGGGCTTGAGAAGCCATTCTACCAAACGACGACAGTGGCGGCGAGCAGGGGCCTGAGATATCATTAGGTCCATCCCTGAGCTGTTGCGAGGAAGTGGCTTGGCCGAATTGGGTATTCGAGGAGGGGCCGACGGAGGGCGCTGGACCTTTCAGGCCGAGATGCTCCTGGAGGTGGCCGGCCTGCTGAACTCGACCCTCGAGCGAGACCAGGTGCTGGGCACCCTGGCGTACCAGTTCCTGCGCATCGTTGCCGCCGACTGGGTCGTGGTGGCGGAGCTGGCGGAGGACGCCGAAGAGCAGTTCTCCGTGCTGGCCGGGGCCAGCGACGAGGATCGTCCCCTCGTCCTGCTGGAGGGCTCCCGACTGCCCCTGGCCGAGAACGGCTTTCTGGCGAAGGCCCTCAGGACCAAGGAGCCCGCATGGGTCCAGAGCGTGGCCGAGGAGCGGCCGGAGCCGTGGCTGGCCAAGCTGCTCGGGGCCTCATCGGCGTTGGCGGTGCCGCTGGTGTTCCGGGGTGTGGCTCTGGGGGTGCTGGCGGCTGGATGGACGACCCCAGGCATCGCCCCTCCGCCCAAGGAGATGCGGCTCATCCAGGGACTGGCCAACCAGGCGGCCACCTCCATGGAGAACGCCCGCCTGTATGCCGCCTCGGAGCGGAGGGCTGCCCAGGTCACGGCGCTGTTCGAGATCAGCCGGGACATCTCGGCAAATCTCGGCCTCCCCGAGATCCTCAGTTCGATAGTTCGCAAAGCCCGCGAGCTGCTGGGCAGCGACACCAGCTTCCTGGCGTTGATCTCCCCGGACGGGCAGCGGTTCGAGATGGCCGCCTCCGAGGGGCTGCGCACTCAGGCGATGCGCCGGCTGCGGCTCGGTCGCGAGCAGGGGCTCGCCGGCCTGGTGGTGGAGAGGGGCGAGCCGATCATCGTGGACGACTACCCCCGGGAGGTTATCTTCAAGGATCCCCCCATGGAGGCCGTGAAAGAGGAGGGGCTAATCTCGGAGATCGGAGTGCCGCTCGGCAACGGCACCGACCTGCTGGGGGTGCTGTACATAGGCAACAGGGCCCGTGCCCGCTTCCGGCCCGAGGACGCCCAACTGCTGATGGCCTTTGCCAAGCAGGCCACCATCGCCATTCAGAATGCCCGTCTGTACCAGGAGACAGTGGCCCAGCGCGAACGGGCCGAGGCCGGCAAACGCCACCTGCAGGTGGTCGTCGACAGCATGCCCGAGGGGGTGATCATCGCGGAGGGGGCCGAGGGAAGGATCTCCACCATCAACCGTGCCGGCAAGGAGCTGCTGGGGGTGGAGAACGTCGCCGGTCTGAAGTCGAACCGGGAGGGCTCCTCCCTTGGGCTCTTCAGCCCGGCGGGAAACCTATATGGAGCGGATCAGCTGCCGCTTCGACGGGCCGTGGTACGGGGTGAGGTCTGCCTGGGGGTGGAGGTCGACATCCACAGGCCCGACGGCACCGTGGTGCCCGTCCTGGTCAACAGCGCCCCCTTCCGTGACCTGGAGGGAAGGGTCTCCGGAGCCGTGGTGGTCTTCCAGGACATCAGCAAGGCGAAGGAGGCCGAACAGCTCAAGGACGAGTTCATGTCGCTGGTATCCCACGAGCTGAGGACGCCCCTGACCTCCATCAAGGGTGCCGCGCGAACCCTGCTGAGATACTACGGCAATCTCGACGAGACCACTCGCCTCGAGCTGCTCCGGGACGTGGACGAGGAATCCGACCGGCTGTACCGTTTGGTGGAGAACCTGCTGGACTTCTCCAGGTCGGAGGCGGGCGTGTTGCGGTTGACGACGGAGCCGGTTCACCTTGGGAAGCTGGCCGCCAAGGTGGTGGCCGAGACGAGGGGGCGGTCGGAGCGGCACGACTTCGTTCTCGCCTTCCCCTCGGATCTTCCGCTGGCCGAGGCCGATCCGCTTCGGGTAGAGCAGGTGCTGCGAAACCTGCTGGACAACGCGATAAAGTACTCGCCGCAGGGAGGCGCCATCGAGGTGAGCGGATCGATCCGGGATCGGATGCTGACGGTGGCGGTCAGGGATCACGGCATGGGCGTTTCCGCTCGGGACCGCGAGAAGGTGTTCGGTCGGTTCCAGAGGGCCGCCGACGCCCGGGCCGGACGCACCCAGGGCGTGGGGTTGGGGCTGGCCATCTGCAGGCGATTGGTGGAGGCCCACGGGGGAAGGATTTGGATCGAGGATCCCGCGGGGGAGGGCTCCATCTTCGCCTTTACCCTGCCGTTGGTGGAGGAGGAGTGGGGGTGATGAAACCGACGGTGCTGGTGGTGGACGACGAACCGAGGATATTGCGCTTCGTTCGGGCGGAATTGGAGTCTGCCGGCTTCAGGGTGGTGACGGCGTCCGAGGGGAACTCCGCCCTGGAGGCAGTGGAGACGGAGGTCCCGGATCTGGTGGTTCTGGATGTCATCATGCCGGGAATGGACGGCTTCGAGGTGCTCAGGCGGCTGCGTGGTCGCCGGGCGGTGCCGGTCATCCTGTTGACCGCTCGAGGCAACGACGCCGACAAGGTGCGGGGACTGGATCTGGGAGCCGACGACTACCTGACGAAGCCCTTCAGCCCGGATGAGCTATCCGCTCGCATCAGGGCGGTATTGCGCCGGACAAGCAGCGCGAACAAGAGCCCCACCGCCGCGCGGTTCGAAGTTGGGGAGTTGATGGTCGATTTCGACCGCCGGAAGGTGGTGGTGGGGGGCAAGGCGGTGCAGATGAGCCGGACCGAGTGGCAACTGCTGCAGCAGCTGGCGCTGAACGCCGGCAAGGTGATGCTGCACGAGGAGCTGCTGGTGCGCACCTGGGGGCCGGAGTACCGGGAGGACGTGGAGTACCTGCGGGTGTGGGTCAGCCGGCTCAGGAGGAAGATCGAGGGCGATCCGGCGCATCCCGCCTACCTGCGCACCGTGCCGGGCGTGGGCTACGTTCTGGCGGACGAGGAGAATGCGTGAGTCGACCGCAGATACAACTGGGAGCCTGCACGCCCTTGTGCGGGCTCCCAGTTTCGGAAGTGTGAAATCGACTCGAAGGTGGTGGCGAGTGCCTCGTTGCCTCGCCCCCCACCTTGCGGTGGCTGCACCCCTTCGTGCAGACGGATCGTCGTTAGCAGATTCGGTACCGACCTCAGGCGGTTTGCATCAGCGTGGTGACCTGGCCTACCAGCTCCCCTGGATCGAAAGGTTTTCGGCGGAAGGCGGCGAGTCTGAGGGGCAGCGTGAGAAGCCTGTCCTCCGGCTCGAAAGAGAGTATGACGACGGGTATCGGGTTGAGCGGGGACTGCGCACGCAACCAGGCGGAGAACTGATGGGCGTCGAACCCCGGCAGCTGAGAGCTGATGATGACGAGCCCCACCTGACCCTGGCACAGGGCCGCCTCGCATGCCTCTCGGGATGCAGCTTCGAGGGTCGCGAAACCCTCGCGCTCCAGGTTTAGGCAGACTATGCGACGTAGCCGCGCGTCCTCCTCGGCAACCAACACCTTGAGGTCGTCGCGCCGTGCCGCTTCATCGTAATGCTCCATTGCTCCTCGCCCCACGTCCTCTCTGACACTGGTGCAGGCCGCGCGAGAAGGCTACCACCGCCGTCGTTGCAAAGGCATAAAAAGGGGGGCCGGAACGTTGCAAAAACGTAACACATGAGGGGTGGCTACCTTGAGCCGTAGGTCGTGGGCAAAGCTGCTGGTGATGGCCGTGCTACCCCTGGTGCTGGGGGTGTCGGGCGGAATTCCCGCGGCGCCTGCCTATCGATTCACCATGGATGCGGGACCCAACGTAGAGACCATCGGCGGCTGGATGGCTGAGAACGTCCTGGCCAAGGCCGGCGAGAGCGCGACCCGCGCCCCGGCCACCCAGGACGAGGACGTGACCTACTTCGGCCTGGTCGGTCGGTTGCTGCGCCTCAGCCGGTCGGCGGGGGACATCTCGGCCGGCAGGTCGGGGTATGGTGAGGCTGCTGCCCCCGAGCTGCCCTCCTTGCAGGCTCAGCTGGGGGATCTGAGACCCGGGGTCGAGCGATCGCTTCAGCAACAGGTCGCCGAGGTGCTGCAGCAGTCGGGGTTGGGGCGCCGGGTGGCGGGGCGGGAGCTGCTCTTCCCGCCCGTGCTATTCCGTTTCGAATCGCCGCCCTACCTGCTGGTGGTATCGCCCAGGGACAGGATAGAGCAGACCGCCACCGTGCTGCTGCGGTCCGACATGACCCTACCCGAAGCGGAGCATCTGGAGGACACCGTCTCCGGGCGGGGTTACTCGGCGCTGGTCACTCAGATCGGCGGCCTGGGCGTCTATCCCAGCATTGTGCCGGAGAGCTCGGACGTCCGCTGGGCCCTGCGCACGGTGGCCCACGAGTGGGCCCACCAGTTCTTCGCCTCGAGGCCCCTGGGCTGGAGGTACGCCTTCGGCGCCGAGACGGACAACCGAATGGTGTCCGTCAACGAGACCGCTGCCGACATACTGGGGCGAGAGGTTGGGGACGAGGCGTTCCGCCGGTACTACCTGGAGCCCGGCCAGCAGCCGCCCCCGCCCTCGAGTCGCGACGACACCTTCAGGAAGCGGATGCGGGATATCAGGGCGCAGGTCGATCCGCTGCTGGCCCAGGGCAAGATGGAGGAGGCGGAGAGCTTCATGGAATCCGCCAGGCAGGATCTGGGGCGCCGGGGGTACGTTCTTCGCAAGCTGAACCAGGCCTACTTCGCCTTCTACGGCAGCTACTCCGACGAGCTTTCCCTGGGTGGGGCCCAGGGGGACGAGGTGGGCAACCGTCTCCACAGCCTGCGGGACCGCTCGGCGTCTCTGGGGGATTTCGCCTGGAAGGTTTCCTCTGTCGGCAGCTACGACGATCTTCGCCGCCTGACGGCCTCACCCTAGCCGGAGTTCCGTTCCAGCCTCTAGCCAAGCCTTGCCGCCGGTTTTGGCAGCCCATGGCGCCCGAGTTATAATGTCGCCAAATCCCAGAGAGCGAGGCGGAGATGCAACCGAACCGCGAAGATGCCATGAAGTTGCTCCAGGAGTTCACCCAGAGCGACAGTCTCATCAAGCATGCGCTGGCGGTAGAGGCCGCCATGCGGGCCTACGCTCGCAAGTACGGCGAGGACGTGGAGAAGTGGGGCGTTGTGGGGTTGATCCACGACTTCGACTACGAGCAGAACCAAACCTGGGACAAGCACGTGTACGTGGGCGTCGAGATCCTGAAGCAGCGGGGCTGGCCCGAGGAGATCGTCGAGGGGGTGGCCTCCCACGCCACCTACATGAACATCGCCCGGGACACGCCGATGAAGAAGGTGCTGTTCGCCGTGGACGAGCTGACGGGCTTCATATCGGCCGTGGCTCTGGTGCGGCCGAGCAAGAGCGTGATGGACGTGGAGCCCTCCTCGGTCAAGAAGAAGATGAAGGACAAGGCCTTCGCCAGAGCCGTCAGCCGGGAGGACATTCTCCTGGGTGCGGAGTCCCTGGGGATCCCCCTGGAGGAGCACATCGCCTTCGTGACCGCGGCGATGCAGGCCGTGGCCGGCGATCTGGGGTTGGAGGGCAACCACGGCCAGTAGCTTCCCTGGCCGATAGGCAGTTCGCAGCCGTAGGGGCGGGTCTGACCCGCCCCTACTCGATTCCAGGGGCATGGGGCAACCCGTGGGCATCCGTCTTGCGATATCAGGGGGTGCTCGAGATTGGCTACGCGCTAGTCGCCGGTCGACGAGGAAGGACGGGCAGGATCGCTGGTACGCTTCGTGCTCGAATGCCGACCTCCCGCCGGACCACCCGTCCGGTAGGAAACGACCGGTGGGGGCCGCGGGAGAATGCGATCCCGTTCTGGAATCGAGGCGATTCCTCCAGGTAACAGTTCGAGAGGAGACGGAAGCGATAATGGCCAAGCTGAGGGTACTGAGCCATCAAGGCGATACCACTGTGGAGTGGGACGAGAAGAAGGCAGAGGTTGGCGATCCGGAGGCCCTGGAGGCCATTCGGGAGGCTGAGAGGATCTTCGAGGAGCACAAGGCAAAGGGTGCTACCGCCTTCAAGGTGGATCCTGGCAAGCCGGCCGAAAAGCTCGAGAGGTTCGACAAGACCTCCGAGCAGATCGTCATGGTGCCTAGGGTCGCCGGAGGATGATGGAGACGATCGGGTCGGGCGTGCACTGGGAGTTGGCTGCCTGGATCGGCATCGCCGTGCTGGCAGCCCAGTTCGTGGGGATAGTGTTCTGGGTCCTGTTTGGCTCCCGCACGCGAGGGATCTCCGGTAAGGGCCATAACCTGCAACTGGAAGCCGAGCGGCGGGCGGAGAGTCTCCTTCAGGAGATCCTGGACCCGGATCAGGCCCGCGACCTGGAACACCGGGGGTACCTGGAGGTCCCGAGCCCCAGTAGACAGGGGCGGATCTACCGGGTACCTCGGGGCCGGGGCATGGTCAGTGTATACGAGGATGGCCGTGCCGTGATGAGCCTGTGTGTCCAACCGGTGGAGTGGATTCCCGGGGCCGACGTTGTCCTCATGCACAAGCTGATGATCGAGGGTAACGAGGAGGACTACCTTAAGACTGCGAATCAGTTTGAGCCGGGCTATCCCTACTACCTGCGTTGGGACAGGCGGACTGGAAGACCGGCATAGCTGTCCAACCGGGATCGCAACAGCTACAGGTCGACCCCGGACACCCTGAGCCTTCGGGCAAAGGTGGCTGGGGTCGACCTGTGTCTAGTCGGCGGCCGCGTCGCGGCGGTTCTTCTGGAATAGCGGCTTGAGGTGGCGGTACAGGTAGTAGGCCACAGCCGCCAGCAGCAGGGCGATGATGGGATAGTCGAAGTTGTGAAGCACGCCCCTCACCTGGACCCAGTTGTCCCCCATCAACTTGCCGGCGTAAGCCAGCCCCAACACCCAGGGGAAGGAGCCGATGGTGGTGTAGAGGACGAATTTCCAGAAATGCATCTTCGCCACACCGGCGGGGAAGGATATGAAGGTCCTGACCACCGGCAGCAACCGCGAGAAGAAGATCGCCGCGTCGCCGTACCTGGCGAACCAGCGATCGGCCGTGTCCATGTCGTGCTCTGAGATCAGCACGTACCGCCCGTACTTCAGCAGCAGCGGCCTTCCCCCCAGAGCGCCCACCCAGTAGGCGATGATCGACCCGACGGTGCAGCCCAGCGTCCCCGCGACGGCTGCCATCCAGAGATCGAAGACCCCCCGGTACACCATCCAGCCGGCAAGAGGCATGATGATCTCACTGGGAAGAGGGATGCAGGCACTCTCGATGGCCATGGCAATCAGCACGCCCAGGTAGCCTACCTGGGCGTACAGCTGCTCGATGGCCGGAATGACGACCTGTTCCAGCGCCGCAAGCAACAGTCTCTCTCCTTCAAGAGGACAGCCTCGTCCGTTTCAAGAGAGCGGTCCCCTGGCGATTCCCGGCCATCCCACGGTCGTCAGGCGGGCGGCCGTGAGGGATGGCACAAAGCTTGCGGGAAGAACCATCTAGTAGTACCCCCGGTACTGCCCGCGAGCGAAGCGGGCTGACTATACACTGACCCTTCCTGGCTTGTCAAACCAGTTTGCAGAAGAAGTATACAGCCTAATGGAGCAATACCATGAGAGGCTACATCCGTGTAAGTCGCTTCCTGGTCGCCATAGTCCTGGCGTTTCTGGTCTGGTTTGACTTACCCGCGAAAACGACCCAGGCCGGCCCGATGCCCGAGGCGACCGTTCCCCCGGAGAGGCCGGCCGCCGTCAGCAGCCGAGGGGGAGCGAGGCCGCCATCCACCACCCCGCCACCAGGCCGGGACGTCCTGACGGCCCGCCCCCAGGTGGTGACCCCGACCCCGTCGCCGACCCCTCGCCCTCCTGAGCCCCCGACCCCAACGCCGAAGCCCCACATGGTGCTCAAGCCCCTGGGGGAGTTTAAGGTGACGGGTTACTCCGACTCCCCCTTCTTGAACGGCACCGATGGACGGGGGATCACCCGAAGCGGTGAGCCGACCCGATGGGGTGTGGTGGCGGTGGATCCCAGCTTCATCCCGCTGGGCACCAACCTGGTGATCGAGGGCATGGAGGAGACTGTCTTCACGGCCCTGGATACGGGTGGCGGGGTCCTGGGGCGCTGGCTGGACGTCTGGTTCCCCAGCGATTGGGAGGCGATTCAGCACGGGGTGAGGCATCTCAACGTCTACACGGTGGCCAGATAGCCCGTGCCGGCGCCGACCACTCGCAAAACAACGTTGCCGCCCCAAGTGGGGCGGCAAGAACCGGAGCGGCCGATGGGATTCGAACCCACGATATCAACTTTGGGAAAGTTGCATGTTGCCACTACATCACGGCCGCATGCTCACCGGGAAACCGCCCTGCCGGACCGTTCCCCAGCAAAAAGTATAGGTCACGCGGTGTACCGTGTCAAGAGTAGCTGCAACCACCTGGTTGCGTTATAATGCCCTCATGAACCTGCTTGCCAGCCTGCTGACCCTATGGGCGTGGGGCCTCTGGGGCTACGTCGTGTTGTTCATCGACCCGGAGGTTCCTCTGGCTCCGGCAGCCTTCTATGCCACCCTCTTCGTGGCCCTCACCGGCACCCTCTCACGCCTGCTGGGAGGGGCTCCGCCGGAGCACGAGGACAGGCTAATGGCCCCCCAGGTGCCGAATCTGGGGAACGCCGCCGCGGTCAGCACCCTGATCCTGTTCGCCCTTTGGCTGCAGTCGCTCGGCATGCTGACGCCCCTCAATGGGACCCTGCTGGCCGCCACCCTCGTGCTGATCGAGCTGGGCTTCTTCCTCAGCGGCGGCAGGCGAAGGCCAAGGGCGAGACGCCGGCCGAGACGGGTGGCTACCCCCGAGGCTGGTTCGGCAGTTGAGCACTAGGCGACGGAATCAGGCTCCTTTATACGACCGGCTGGCCCAGTTCTACGACTGGGAGCACCGCGACTTCAGGGACGATCTACCCCTCTACCTGGGCTTTGCCAAGGCATCCTCGGGACCGATCCTGGACGCGGCCTGCGGGACGGGGCGGGTGCTCCTCGCCCTGGCCGAGGCGGGGTACGCGGTCACCGGCGTGGATGTCTCCCGGGAGATGCTGAAGATCGCCACCTCCCGGATCGAACCGGACCGTTTGGCGGGCAAGGTGCGGCTGGCCCGGGCCGACCTGCGCAGCGTGGAGCTGGGTGATGGCTACGGCATGGCGCTGGTGGCCCTGGGCTCGTTCCACCACCTGCTCACCGTGGACGATCAGAGGAATGCCCTCCAGCGGCTGGCCGCCCACCTGGTGCGTGGCGGCATGCTGGTGATCGACCTGGTGAACCCTTCGCCGGAGTGGCTGGCCGCGGGGGACGGCACCCTGGTGCATCAGCTCTCGGCGCCCTTCCCGGAGCGGGAAGGCCCCGACCTGCTCAGCAAGTTCGTCGTCCGAACGACTCACTTCGAGTCCCAACGGGAGCGACTGCTCCTGATCTACGATCGAACCGGTCCCGAAGGCACGGTGGCCCGCCACGCCTTCC
>JAJZRD010000243.1 GCA_021845945.1 Chloroflexota bacterium | reverse complement strand
GGGATGGCTGGTGCCCTCTACCAGCAGCTCTCCAGGGGTGATCCGCTGCTCTCCTCCACCGCCAGTGCTGTCGCTCTCCTGCTGGCGGGTGCGACCTACTTCCTTCTGAACGTGGGCATCGTCGCCGGCATCGTGGCCCTAGCCAGGAACTCCGACTCCCTGGGCGACTTCCTTGCCGCTTTCCAGGTAGCTGCGCCCCAATTCGCCGGCCTTCTGGCGCTGGGTCTGGCGGGCGCGGCGGTATACTCCGAGTCGCCGGTGGTGGCGTCGCTGCTGCTGATCCCGCTGGTGGGGGTGTACGCCAGTCTGCGCTCCGCTCTGACGCTCCGGTCGGAGACGAAGCAGGCCATCGAGGCCCTGGCGGCCGAGGTGGATCGGTATCATCCCTACACGGCTCGGCACTCCGAACGGGTGGCCCAGCATGCGGGCCAGATAGCTCGCAGGATGCAGCTGTCGGAGGAGCAGGTGGAGAACATAAGCCGCTCTGCTCGCATCCACGATCTGGGCAAGCTGAACGTCTGGCCGGCGATGCTGAACAAAACGGGAGGGCTCACCGAGGAGGAGCGGCGGGAGCTGGAGAACCACGCCGCACGGGGCGCCGATTTGGTGAGCAGATACCCCGATTATCGCAACGGTAGGGACTTGATATTGTGCCATCACGAGCGGTACGATGGTTCGGGTTATCCCCACGGGTTGAAGGGCGACGAGATACCTCTGGGAGCCAGGATCATCGCCGTGGCCGACGCCGTCGACGCCATGATGTCCGATCGATCCTACCGCGCGGCCCTCAGCTTGGCCGAGACCATGGAGGAGCTGGAGAGGAACCGGGGAGGGCAGTTCGACCCCATGATTGTCGATGTGATGCTGGGGATCCTGGAGGGGGAAGCGAGTCAGGGAGCTCGGAGCAGCTTGTCGCCAATGCCCGCTACGTCCTGAGAGTCACTCCCTATGTGAGAGTTGCTCCCCATGGAAGTACCGCGTGATGCGGCAGGCGGCGTGGCCCCCGATGAGTCCCCGGTGCTGGCGGAGTGGGCGCTGGGGATAGTCCCGGAGTGGGACCAGCTGCTGGTGTCCGGCCTCGAGCTAGGGGCCTCTCTCTTGAGGGCGCGTTGGTGCGCCCTCTTTTTGTGGGATCGGGATCGGGAAAGGCTGGTGCTAACCAGCCTTTGGGATGCCTCGACGGGGGTGCTGCCGGGGGTTCGGGAGCTGTTCCCGGGGGCACCCGAATGGAAGGCGGTGGAGGGAACGGCCCCTTCCGCCTTCCTGCGGGATGGAGCAGACTGGCTGAGTCCGCTCATGGAGGTGGAGGGCACCACCCTCTACCCTTCCGGCTGCGCACCGGTGGACGTGGAGGGAATCCGCTTCGGCGTGGTGGAGGCGATCCGCGGCGCCGGCGCCGAGCCTTTCTCACCGGCCGATCTGAGGGTGCTGCAGCTGGTGGCTCGGCACCTGGCGCTCTGGCTCAGCAACGGCGCCGTCCTCCGTCACCTGAGGGAGCTGGCCATCACGGACGGACTCACCGCCCTGTACAACCATCGATACTTCCAGGATCGGCTGGAGTTGGAGATGGAGCGGGCCAGCAGGTACAGCCGTCCCCTTTCCGCGATCATGATGGACCTCAACCACTTCAAGCGGTACAACGATCTCTACGGTCACCAGCAGGGGGATGAGGCCCTGCGGCTGGTCGCCCTGACGATCCAGCAGGTGGTCCGCCGGATCGACGTGGTGGCCCGTTACGGGGGCGACGAGTTCGCCGTGATCCTTCCGGAAACCGGGAGCCTTCAGGCGCTGGTAGTCGCCGGCAGGATCGTCCGCGCCCTGCGAGCTCGAAACCTTGCCTTCCCCAACGGGTCCGAAGTGGATCGGCTGTCGGTCTGCATCGGGGTTTCCTCCTTTCCCGAGCTGGCTCTCAGCAGGGAGGAGTTGATCGCCCAGGCCGACGAGGCCCTCTATCGGGCCAAGAAGAGCCGCAGCCGGAAGACTCAGCTGTGGGAAGCTCGCTGGCGGCACGAGCTGCCGGAGCCGCAGCGCACGGAGAGGCCGATGTAATCAGGTGGGGTATAATCTCCCCGGCTGCCAAGACGGCCGGGGTTTTCTTTTCTCGCCGTCCCAGTACCCCTTCAGCTCTGTTGCCATCAATCAGCACGAGGAGGCCAACCATGGAGCCGCGTCTCTCGAGCCGCGTCACGTTATTTCCGTCCTCCGGTATCCGGAAGATCTTCGAGCTGGCGAAGCAGCCGGGTGTTATCAGCCTGGCGGTGGGGGAGCCCGACTTCGATACGCCTCCCCACATCCGAGCGGCAGCCAAGGAGTCTCTGGATCGGGGCGAAACCCACTACTCCTCCAACCTGGGGGAGGATGGGTTGCGGCAGGCCATCGCCAAGAGGATGGCCCGGGTGAGCGGCTTGAAGGTGGACCCCGAGAGGGAGATCATCGTTACCGTCGGCGGGGCGGAGGCTCTCTACCTGGTGATGCAGTCGGTCCTCGATCCGGGCGACGAGGTGTTGATCCCCGATCCCGGCTTCATGGTCTACAACTCACAGGCGCTGCTGTGCGGCGCTCGGCCCGTTGGCTACCCCCTGCGGTTCGAGAACCGCTTCTACCCGGATCTGGCCGAGGTGGAGGCGCTGATCACCCCCCGGACGAAGCTGCTCGTGATCAACTCGCCGGGCAACCCCACCGGCCAGCTGTTCACCGGGGAGATCCTGGAGGGCTTCGCGGCCCTCGCGGAGCGCCACGATCTGCTGGTGATCTCCGACGAGGTGTACGACTCCATCGTTTACGATCGCAGGGACGCCACCTGTTTCGCCACCCTCCCGGGGATGAAGGAGCGCACCATCACCGTCAACTCCTTCTCCAAGGCCTACGCCATGACGGGGTGGCGGCTGGGCTACGCCGTCGGCCACCCCGCCCTGATCCAGGGGATGATGAAGATCCACCAGATCATCGTGGCCTGCGCGCCCACCATGCTCCAGGCCGGTGCCCTCGTGGCGCTGGAGGCGGAGCAGAGCTTCATCGCGGAGATGGTGCGGGAGTATCAGGAGAGGCGCGATCTGATCACCGGCCTGCTGAACCAGGTCCCCGGCTTCCGCTGCCACAAGCCGGAGGGGGCCTTCTACGCCTTCCCCGACATCCGTGGCACGGGCATGTCCTCGGCGGAGCTGTGCGAGTTCCTGCTGAAGACGGCGAAGGTGGGCTGCGTGCCCGGCGGCACCTTCGGGGCGCAGGGAGAGGGCTTCGTGAGGATCTCCTACGCCACGGCTCGGGAGAAGCTGGAGGAGGCCGGCCACCGGATGGCGAGGGCGTTGGGCTGCTGAGCCCGGGTGCCCGTTAACCACGGAGGCACGGAGTGCACGGAGTATTACCGATTAAGGGATACCGGGCTTCGCCTTCAGCAGGCGAAGCCTTTCGATTCACAGGACCCTGCGTCTGATGCCCTCCTTCAGGGTGGGGGCGTTGAAGTTGATGAGCAGGCCAACGCGACAGCCGGTCAGCTTGAGATAGGTCAGCAGCTGGGCCTCGTGCACTGGGAGGATGTCATCCACTGCCTTGAGTTCCACGACTACCTTGGCGGCCACGAGGAAGTCGAGTCGGTAGCCAGAGTCCATCCGTACGCCTTTGTACTGGATGGGCAGGGGTCTCTCCTGTTCGAACTGGAGACCGCGGAGGGAGAATTCGCGAGCCAAACAAGCCTGATAGGCTGACTCGAGCAGCCCCGGACCTAACTCACGGTGCACTTCGATCGCAGCACCCAATATCTGGTCAGTTAGCTCTTTTTGGTAGAGCACTTCACGCCCTCCTGTGCTCAGCATCTCCAAGACCAGGAAAAGACCCCGTGCTCTCGGTGTCTCTGTGGTTGACCATTTCGTTGATTTTCCAGCCAGCTTTTCCGAGCGAAGCAGGCGAAAGCTGCTAATTGGATGACTTCCCCGGGTTTCTGGCCTGCTCTGCCTTGTCGATCTTGGCCAGGGCACGCTTGGCTTCCCGCCTTATCCAGGCCTTAGGATGACTGAGGAATCGCTCAATGTGAGGCCTGGCCCTTTTCGCTTTCAGCCTACCGAGGCCCATGACGGCGTGGCCGGCCACTTCCTCGTCGTCCAACAGTTCGATCAGTACGTCTACGGCCTGAGGGGTCCGCATGTTCCCCAACGCCAGTGCCAACATCTCTCGTGCCCTGCCGTGCCGCTTGTCCAGCGCGAGTTCGGCCACCTGCTCGATTACGCTGTCGTCCGCGACCACCGACAATGCGTTGCCTATGGCCCGTTTCAGGCCGGTGCCCTTTGGATCTTGTGCTTTCCGGAACTCCTCAATTAACGGTCGAGCGGCCCAGGGCTTCGCCCACTTAGCGGAGAGTGCCTGGACAGTACCCTCTTCGATGCATTTGTTCTGCGCCTGAGGCAACCATAGCCGTTGGTGCCGCCTCTGAAGCTGTTCCAGTCGATGGCAGCGGACGAACTCGAAATCCGGTTCCATGATCTGAATGGACTCAGGACCCTACATCCATGGAAAGGTCAGTAGTCGAACGAGAGCTTCCCCCTATCGAACTCTCGTAGTGTCCACTTAGCGTCGAGGGAGCAAGGCCCGTCACTCTCTCGTAGCTCCTCAAGCGCCGCTCGTGCGTTTTCGGTCGACCACGCCAGACTATGGGCCGCGGCCCAGACTCGTACGTGGGGGTCGTCGTCTCCGATTAGCTCAGTTATCGCGTTTCGGCCTTCTTCCATCTCTCTAAGGAGTTGGTAGCAGGCGTGTAGCCGACTGGCCCATTTGTTCGCTGTTCGCGGGCTGGGGTCCGATGTTCTTTTTGCCGCTTCGCGGTATTCGGCGAGCAAGGCGGGGATATCTCTCGCAGTCCTAGACAATGCACCGCTCCCGATCTTATGGCAAGGGTAAACCGTTCAATACACGGCCGAGTATATCGTGCCCAAACTCCAGTTGATCATCAAAGGGCTGGGACTCCAGCCATTTTCGAACCGTCTGGCCGCCCGTATAGTCACGGATCCTGCGGTAGTAGTTGGCAATGGCCTGGTTCGCTTCTTGGCTGACTGCCACAACGTTCTTTGCGCTGTGAATCAGCTCTGCCGGGAACCTACCAGTTTCGGCAAGCCTTCTCTCGACGATATGGTGCCACACTTGACCTGGCCCACCTGATCCCCAGGCGCTCTTGAGTGCGGACAGCGATCTAAAGGCGGTCAGTAGCCCGGCGGCTCCAACGGAAGCAGGCGTGTTGGAGCTTACGGCACTCATGAGCAGCATGTCTCCGGAGCTCGGTTCGTTACCCAAACCCTCGCCGGAGTCGCCGCAGGCCTGTTTCGGTCTCACGATGACGAGGGGATATGGGCTGAGCCCAGTGGAATCGGTCAGGAGTGCCGGGTTATTGGTTGCATACGAGTACCTATTCAGTGTTTGTGGCAGTTGTTCGGAACCGCCGACCGGGTCCCTGCTGATGAAGCGGCCGATGGTGGGGTCGTAGTAGCGGGCTCGCAGGTACTGGTAGCCGAGGGTGGGGTCCTCCTGCTGGCCGGTGAAGCCG
>JAJZRD010000242.1 GCA_021845945.1 Chloroflexota bacterium | reverse complement strand
GCTGGCTGCCTACCCGACATAAACGAGCATCTCTTGGGCTTCTTTGGGGACAGGGTCAAAGGATTGGCCCTGAGCCGGAGCCGGCCCTACCACAAGAACGACAACCGGAACGTGGAGCAGAAGAACTGGAGTGTGGTACGCCAACTCATCGGCTATGACCGCTACGAGAGCACTGCTGCTCTGACCCAGATGAGGCGGGTGTACGAACTGGTGCGCTTGGAGGTCAACGGGTACCTACCGGTGATGAAGCTCACCGGCAAGGAGCGGGAGGGTGCCAAGGTGCGCAAGAAGTACGACGTACCCAAGACACCCTACCGTCGAGCCGTGGCAGCAGGGGCCATGCAGGAAGGGGCCAAGGCGAACTTCGAGGGGCTCTTGGCTCAGTGGGGGCCGCTGAGGCTACGGCGCCACCTGGAGCTGGAGTTGGAGCGGCTCTGGGCACTGCGGGTAGGGGAGCGTACCGAGGTGGCCACGGGCTGAAGGGCCATCGCCTGAGGACGGGGGACGGCTGACCTGTCCCCAGGCACGGAGAGTGACGACCCTGAGGACTCCTCATCCCGTCCCTTTCCGGCTTGGGTGGGATGAGACTGCCTGATAGCCTGGAAAGCCAGCCCCTCGAGCGCTAAACTCGCCTCGACCTGATTACACCGAGAGGACCGCTCGACGGTCTGCAGAAGCCTGGGCAGGCCGGTCGGCAAGCCATCCTGCAACTAGAACAGATGGCCTGTCTCGGTAATGCCTGATTATGAGGCAACGAATGCCCTTCGGTAAGATCTAATTGTGAGGCAACACGGATTCGGGAGCATTTGGTGCCGGCACCGTCTATCATCCCTGCCAAGGCCGTCGGCTTCGGTGCGCCGTTCCCGACGTAGGGCAGGCCGTCGGCTCCGATGCGCCGTTCCCGACGTAGGGCAGGGCGCTGGCTTCGGTGCGCCGTTCCTGACGTAGGGCAGGGCGCTCTGCCCTGCCGCCCGCGTGGCGATGGCGGCCCCGACGCTACACTATTGCGGGCCAAGGCCGGCGGCGGGGCACGAGACCCCGCCCTACGCCGCGGAAACGCGGAACGACGCATTTAAATGGAAGCCGTGGATCGTCGAAGGGAGCCAAACCATGGACGAGGAGATCTGCTGGCAGGCCGTGCTGGCGAGGGACGCCGGTTGGGACGGCAAGTTCGTGTACGGCGTGCAATCCACGAGGATTTACTGCCGTCCTTCCTGTCCGTCGAAACGCCCTCACAGGGATCGGGTCCTGTTCTTCCCTCGACCCGACGCAGCCGAGCAGGCGGGCTTCCGTCCCTGCCTGCGGTGCCGCCCCCAGGACCCCGGGCCCGGAAGGGAGCTGGAGTTGGTGGGAGAGATATGCCGGCGAATCCAGGGCCGGCCGGAGGAGCCCTCGTCTCTGGCCGCCCTGGCCGCGGCGGCGGGGATCGGCCCCCACCACCTGCAGCGCACCTTCAAACGGGTCACCGGCATCTCGCCGCGCCAGTACGCCGAGGCCTGCAGGCTGGGGCTGCTGAAGGAGCGGCTGCGGGATGGACAGGGGGTGGCTGACGCCCTGTACGAGGCGGGGTACGGTTCCAGCAGCCGTCTCTACGAGCGGGCGCCGCTGCGCTTGGGAATGACCCCCGCCGTCTACCGGCGAGGTGGCCGCGGGGTCCGCATCGGCTACACCATCGTCGATTGTCCCCTGGGCCGCCTGCTGATGGCCGCCACGGAGCGGGGCGTCTGCGCCATCAGCCTGGGCGACTCCGACGACGCCCTGGAGGCCGACCTGAGGAGGGAGTACCCGGAGGCGGAGATCCATCGGGACGAAGCCGGCCTCGCGGGATGGACGGGCATGCTCCTCGGCTACATGAGCGGCCCTGGAAGGCGGCTGGATCTTCCGTTGGAGGTGCGCGCGACCGCGTTCCAGTGGCGGGTGTGGGAGGAGCTGCGCGCCATTCCCTGCGGCAGCACCCGATCCTACGGCGAGATCGCCCGCTCCATCGGCCGCCCCACCGCCGCCAGGGCCGTTGCCCGCGCCTGCGCCGGCAACCGGTTGGCGCTGGCGATCCCCTGCCATCGGGCGATAAGGGGGGATGGGGATCCGGGCGGCTACCGATGGGGGATGGATCGAAAGCAGCGGCTGCTGGCCCGGGAACGGGCGGCGGCTCCAACCCCCGGAGAGCGGGACGACCCCGCGTCCAGGTAAATGGTAGCTCGCCCCCGCCGGCCCACCATCGCCCCTCGCCGGCCTCCAGGGCGGCCAGGGTCGGAGCCTCCTTCCCCTATCGATGGAGGGCCGAAAGTTGTACAGTTTTGTAAACCTATCGAGTTGAAGATGGGATGCCGTGGCAGGTCGGGGACTTCACCACCCTGGCTGGCCACCGTGAGCTACCTGCGCGCCCTGCCCCCACCGACCGTCTGGAAGCCGAGATCGTGTGCCTCCGACGGATGGTTGGCCGGGCGAGGGGGCTGACTCCGCCGGCCCGTGTTCGCCTCTACCGCTCCTCCGTGAGGCTCAGGAACTCGGGCAGGCTTGCCATGACCAGGTCGACGGCGCTCACCCAGAAGTCCGGCTGGGAGAGATCCACCCCCATGTGCCGTTGGGCCAGCTCCTCGGTGGTCATGCGGCCCGTGTCCCGTAGCAACCCCACGTAGCTCTCCTCGAAGCCGGGCCCCCCCTCCAGCGCCCTGGCGTAGATGCCGGCGCTGAGCAGGAACCCGAGGGTGTACGGGAAGTTGTAGAAGGGTGTCCCCGAGCCGTAGAAGTGCCCCTTGGAGGCCCAGAACTGGGGATGGTACCCCGCCAGGCCGTTCCGGAAGGCGTCCTTCTGGGCCTGCACCATCATCTCGTTCAGCTGGTCGACGCTGAGAGGTCCCTGGTTCCGGGCCTCGTAGAAGCGCCGCTCGAAGAGGAAGCGGGCGGGGATGTTCATGAACATGGTGGCCGCGTCGCGCAGCGCCTCGTCCAGCAGCGTCAGCTTCTCCTCTCGACTGCCGGCTTGGGCGACGGCTGCCCTGGAGACCACCAGCCCGGCAAAGGTGGAGGCGGTCTCGGCGGTGCTGAGGGTGAAGCCCCGAGCCATGGTGGGGAGATCCCACTGGACCTGGTTGTGGTAGCCGTGGCCCAGCTCGTGTGCCAGGGTGGAGGCGCCGTCGCTGGTCCCGCCGAAGGTCATGAAGACGCGGCTCTGCCGGCTGAGGGGGAGGCTGGTGCAGTAGCCCCCGGGCCTCTTGGCCGGCCGGTCCTCGGCCTCGACCCAACGGTTCTCGAGGGCCAATCGGGCGAAATCGGCCATGCGGGGGCTGAACTGGCGGAGCTGCTCGACGACGAAGCCGGCGGCCTCGTCGTAGCTGAGGGGACGCACCGAATCTGCTATGGGGGCGAGCTCATCGTACCAGTGGAGGGCCTTCAGCCCCAGCAGCTTCGCCTTCCGCTGGAAGTAGACCACCAGCCGATCCTTGGCGGTGTCGACGGCGCCCCACATGGCCTCCAGGGTGGCCTGGGAGATTCGGTTGTCCTTCAGCGCCCTGGCCAGGACGGAATCCCAGCCGCGGTGGCGATAGATGGCCAGCCGGAAGCCTCCGATGTGGTTGAGGGCCGCCGCGCACAGCTCGGACTCGGCTTCCCAGGACTGGGTCCAGTGGGCGAAGTGGCGGGCCCTGACCGCCGGATCGGGATGGGCGAACCTGTTGTAGGCCTGGCCCACGGAGAGCTGCTCCAGCAGGCCACCCTCCACCCATGGGACGGTCATCCGGCCCACCACCGTCTGGTACAGCCGCTCCCACGCGCGGTAGCCGTCGACGGAGAGATCGACGATCAGGGCTTCCTGCTCGGGGGACAGCAGCTCGGCAGCGTTCTCCCGGGCCTCCTGGAGCTGGAAGGCCACGGGCTGAAACCGTTCGTCGGCCAGCAGCCCTTGCCAGGCGGGCTCGGGGAATCTGCGCAGCCGGTCCTTCAGCTGTAGCTCCGCCCCCTCGAAGGCCGCGATCAGCTGCTGCACCCTCCCGGCCAGCAGCTTCGCCTCTGCGTCGTTGACGTCCTGGGACATCAGACAGCCCACGAAGGCGCGGACCTCGTCCAGCTGCTCCTCGATCCGATCCCGCATTTGGAGGGTGGAGTGCCACTGGTCCAATGCCTCGGGGGTGTCCTCGAGGGCGAGGAGCTGAACCTGCTCCCGAAGCTGCTGGGGCGCCTTCGCCAGGGTGTCCAGGATCAGCAGCAAAGCAGGCGAGCCGCTGCCCCCGTCGAAGATGGGGTCCAGATCCCAGGTGAGGCTATACTCGCTGGCCAATGCTTTTACTCCAATCGACGATCTCCACCTCGGCCTCGGGGGCAAACCCGAAAGTCTCGGAGAACTGCTCCTTGACCTTCTCTATGATGCCAAAAACGTCGGAGAAGCGGGCTCCGCCCAGGTTGACGATGAAGTTGTTGTGTTTGAGGGAGACCTGAGCCCTGCCGATCTGGTATCCGGCCAGACCCAGACGGTTGACGGCGTAGCCCATGGAGACCTTGCCGTGCCAGCGGCTCTCCACCATCTCCTTCACGTCGGGCCAGACGGCGAGGATCCTCTCCACCTCATCGCGCTTCTCGACGTTCTTGAAAACCGACCCGCAGGTGGGGTGCTCCATGGGGTGATTTCGGTGCCGGTACTCGATGTTGGCCTGGTAGCGCCGCCGGGCCTCGAGTAGCTCCTCCTGTCCGGTCTCGCGAAGTCTGAAGGTGGCGGACAGGACCACCAGCCTCCGGTTCTGCTTGACGGCGCTATCGCGGTAGGAGAAGCGCAGCTCGGCGTTGCTGAAGCCGCGGACCTCCGCACCCTCGGGCTGGATCTCCAGCAGCTCGGCCCTCTCCAGGAGGTCCTTCAACTCCCCGCCGAAGGCCCCGACGTTTCCCCTGACGGCGGCCCCCACCGTGCCCGGCAACCCTCCGGCCCACTCGAGCCCCGTGTAGCCGCTGTCGAAGCCAAAGCTGATGACGTGGTCGAGATCCTCACCGGCGAAGGCCTGGACCCGGCCGGCCTGGAGATCGCGAAGCTGTGGCTTGCCGGAAGAGGTGATCCTCAGCACGGCGCCGTCGAAAGGATCGTCGGGGAATAGCAGATTGGAGCCCAGCCCCACGACGATCAGCCTCTCGATTCGGTTGTCTCGAACGAAGTCGAGGGCCTCCAGGATGTCCTCCTCGCTCTCAGCCTCCAGCAGGAAGCGGGCGGTTCCGCCGATCCCGTAGTACAGGACTGTCGACAGGGGGAAGTTCGTGTGAGCAATCATCGTTGGCCGCCAGCTTTCGGGATTGTGTCGGGCACTCGTTGGGGGCGAGCGACAGGCCGGGCAACATCTTCTTCCGCCATAATATCACGGTATCGGCTCTTCCCGTCTATCGGCAGCCGGCCGAGGGGCCGGAACGTCACTGTAGTAACGGCCGCCCGTGCGCGAAGTAACGGCTGCACTCGTATCCGGCGGGTGGCTGCGAAGGGCTACGAACGACCGAAGTCGCTGCCATAGGCCCATCTGCACGCCCCGCCCCAGGAGACGAGTCGGCGCCCCACAG
>JAJZRD010000241.1 GCA_021845945.1 Chloroflexota bacterium | reverse complement strand
AGTGCGGCTCGACAGTGGCGACCTGCTGGAGGGCTCCAAGTACGTGCGGAAGGTGCTGGACGATGCCCGCATGCCCGAGGTGCGGGTGCTGGTCAGCGGCGACCTGGACGAGTTCCGCATAGCGGAGCTGGTGGCCCAGGGCGCGCCCATCGACGGCTTCGGGGTCGGCACCAGCATCGGGGTCGGGGCGGGATCCATCAAGCACAAGGCACCGGGAGGCGCTCTGGGGGCCGTCTACAAGATGGTGTGGTACGAGGACGAGGAATCGGCCGATCGGCCCAAGATCAAGCTGGCCGGAGAGAAGAGCACCTGGCCCGGCAAGAAGGAGGTGTACCGGATCGGTCGCTTCGAGCGGGATATCATCCAACTGGAGAACGAGCCGAAGCCGGCCAACGGAAACCGGCTCCTGAAGCCAGTCATCCGCAACGGGATGGTCCTTCCCGGCGCGGTTCCGCCCCTGTCGGAGATCTGGGAGCTGGCCCAGCGCAACCTCCAGCAGATGCCGCTGGAGCACCACGCCCTGATCGCCGAGAAGCCGTACCCGGTGAAGCGCAGCGACGGGCTGCAGGCTCTACGAAAGAAGGCCATGGAGCGGTACGGGGGCGAGGAGATACCCGAGAACGGCAACGGCGAATCGCTGATCGGGTAGGCCGAGATTCCATCAGTCGTTGCGACCACGGCACTCCTCATCTCGGGCCTTGCCTCGGGCGCGAAGAAGCCAAACAGCAGACAGCAATGATGCTGCCGAAACCCAGCTGGTTTACGGCTCCTCCGCTCGCTGCCGGAACTGGGTCTCGTAGAGGTTGGCGTAGAGGCCGCCCTTGGCCAGCAGCTCCTGGTGGGTGCCCTGCTCCACCAGACGGCCATCCTCGATCACCAGGATCACGTCGGCCGCCAGGATGGTGCTCAGCCGGTGGGCGATCACCAGGCTGGTGCGCGCCACCATCACCCGCTCCAGGGCCGCCTGGATCAGCGCCTCCGATTGAGAGTCCAGGTGGGAGGTGGCCTCGTCCAGGATCAAGATGCGGGGGTCCTTCAGGATCACCCGGGCGATGGCGATCCTCTGCTTCTCCCCGCCGGAGAGGCGGTAGCCCCGCTCCCCCACTATGGTGTCGTACCTCTCTGGCAAACCCGCCACGAAGTCGTGGATGTTGGCCGCGCGGCAGGCGGCCTCCAGATCCCCGTCCGTGGCATCGGGCTTGGCGTACAGCAGGTTGGCCCTGATGGTATCGTGGAAGAGGTAGGTCTCCTGGGTGACCATCCCGATCTGCGAGGCCAGGGAGTCCAGGGAAGCGTCCCGGATGTCGACGCCGTCGATCAGGATGCGCCCCTCGGTGGGATCGTACAGCCGCGGCAGCAGGTAGGTGATGGTGGTCTTGCCCGCCCCGCTGGGCCCCACCAACGCCGCCAGCTGCCCGGGCTTGATCTCAAAGCTCACCTCCTGGAGCGCCCACCCCCTGCCGGCGGGGTGCGTCGCCTCCTCCTGGCCGTCGCCCCCGGCCACCTGCGGGTTCGCTCCCTCGGCTGCCGGCTTGGGCTGCCTCCGGGCAGGCCCGCTCAGCGGCGTCGGCGACGACGAGCGCCACCGCTCCACCTCCTGGAGCCCGAAAACCCCCGGCGTTCCCTCCCCCTCCAGGTAGCTGAAGGAGACGTGGTCGAACTGAACGTGGCCCTTCACCCCCTCCAACTGAAGGGCGCCGGCCCTGTCGGCGATCTCCCGGGGGAGGTCCAGCACCTCGAAGACCCGCTCGAAGCTGACCATGGAGGTCGCGAACTCCACCCTCGCGTTGGTGAGGGCCGTCAGGGGCCCGTAAAGCTGCGTCAGGTAGGCCCCAAATGCCACGATGGTGCCCACGGTGAACTGCCCCTGCAGCACCAGCCAGCCCCCCAGCCAGAACACCACGGCCGTGCCGATAGAGCTGGCCAGACTGAGTCCCATGAAGAACCAGCGGCCGACCACCGCCTGGCGAACGCCGATGTCCCGCACCGCCCCGGCGCGATCCCGGAAGCGCCCGTTCTCGTCCCCCGACCGCCCGAAGATCTTCACCAGCAACGCCCCACTCACGTTGAGGGTCTCGTTCATGAGGGCATTCATCTGGGCGTTCATATTCATGCCGTCCCGGGTGAGCCGCCGCAGGATCACCCCCACCCGCCTGGCAGGCAGGATGAAGAAGGGAAGGACCGCCACCGACAGCAGGGTGAGCCGCCACTCCAGGGAGAGCATCACCGCCATGGTCATGACCAGCGAGAGGGCGTTGGAGATGATGTTGACGCTGGTGCTGGTCACCGCCTGCTGCGCCCCCACCACGTCGTTGTTGAGACGTGCCATCAACTCTCCCGTGCGGGTGTTGGTGAAGAAGCGCAGCGACATCCTCTGCATGTGCTCGAACACGGCGCTGCGCAGGTCGAAGATGATCCCCTCCCCGATGCGAGCGCTCAGATAGCGCTGGCCCACCCCGATCAGACCGCTGAGCAGCGGTATCCCGATCATCCCCAGAGCCAGCAGGTTCAGCCGCCCGAAGTCGCGGGTGGGCAGGGCGTGGTCGATCAGATCCCTGTACAGGAGGGGCGGGATCAGGGTGAGCACGTCGATCCCGACGATGGTCAGCAGCATCAACCCGATCGGCCGCCCGTAAGGCCTGGCGTAGGCCGCCACCCGCTTCAGGAGGGCCCGGCTCACGCTGGGCCTGTCCTGTTTCTCGTCGTATCGAATGTAAGACCACCAACTGCCGCTGTGCATCATCTCACTGAGTCCTCGCCGCGTCTTCCCGCAAGAAGTGCATAATCCAAGCCGGTCGCCCTCCCGCCGCTGGCCAGCAGATCCAGGTACTTCGGCACGAACGCCTCCCCCTCCTCCAGGTACTTGCGGTAGAGAGCGAACGGGATCCGCCACACGATTGTGGTGCCGGCCTGGGAGCACGGCCGTCTCGGCCGCCCCGCTTGCTCGGCCTGGGCGTGGCGTCGATCCATTGGCTGGTGAAGAAGCGCTCCGCAGCCTCCCTCATAGCGGGGTGGAAGCGCCGGAAGGCCTCCAGCACCGTCGTCCTGGCCTGGTCGAAGTCGTACCGGGGCTCCTCCTTCTGGAGCGGCGCCAGCAGGTCGTAGAACTGGAAATCCCCTTCCAGCCCCAGGTTGACCTTGTGGTCCTGGAAGAGGGTGTTGAATATGTAAGAGAAGACTGCTGGTCATCTCGGTGTAGAGCTGGCTCCAGGCCGAGGCGCCCGTCAGCCGCATCTGCGCGAACAACCGCTCCTCCAACCGCTCATCGGGGGCCAGCGCCCGCGGATCGATTCCTGCACATTCTTGCTGGTAAGCAAGCTGCTAGTACATCGCCACATTGGCTCTGATACGTAGGGTGGGGCCCTGTGCCCCCACCGCCCGCGTGGCGATGATAGGCCGGCGGCAGGGCAGAGCGCCCTGCCCTACATCTCGAAATCCCTGTGGCGAAGCACTAGACACCCGTTTAATACAGTATACGGGATCGCGGCCTCCTTCCGCGCGGGGGCTCTCACAGTGGCCTGCCACCCGGCCCTTCTGCTAGGATGAAGGGCAACGCAAGAATGATTGAGCGAGGGTTCTCCCGATGAAGAAGCTCCCCAAGAGGCACGAGCAGCCTCAGCAGTTCACCTGGAACCTGGAGACGCTCTACCCCGACGAAGCCCTCTGGGAGACCGATTTCCGGGCGGTCAAGGAGCGCATCCCCCGGCTAGAGGCCTACCGGGGCACCATGGGCGATTCCGCGCGGCAGCTGCTGGGCTGCCTGGAGCTGCGGGACGAGACCAACAAGCTGATGGAGCAGCTGCTGGTCTACGCTCGCATGCGCAAGGACGAGGACAACACCAGCAGCCGGTACCAGGCCCTGGCCGACCGATCCACGATGCTGGCCACCGAGCTCTCCAGCGCCGGGGCCTTCATCGTGCCCGAGATCCTCTCCATTCCCGAGGAGAAGCTGCGGAGCTTCCCGGCCACGGAGCCCGGCCTGGGGCTGTACCGCCACCACCTGGACGAGCTGCTGCGGCAGCGCCCCCACGTCCGATCCACTGAGGTAGAGGTGGTGCTGGCGCAGTCCACGGAGGTGAGCCGCACCCCGGACAACAGCTACACCATGCTCACCAACGCCGACATGAAGTTCCCCACCATCGTCGACGAACGGGGAGTCAGCGTGGAGCTGAGCCACGCCCGCTACGTCCAGATGCGGGAGAGCCAGGACCGCCGGGTGCGCAAGGACGCCTTCGAGGCGATGCACCACACCTACTACAGCTACCGCAACACCCTCGCCTCTTCCCTGGCCGGCAGCGTGCGCTCGGACATCTTCTACTCCCGAGCCCGCAACTACCCGACCGCCATGGAGGCGGCCCTGGGTCCCAACAACATCCCGACGGCGGTCTACCACAACCTGATCAGCACCGTCGACCAGAACCTTCCGCTACTCCACCGCTACATGGCCCTGCGGAAGCGGCTATTGGGGCTGGAGGAGCTTCACCACTACGACCTGTACGTCCCCATGGTGCCGGACATCCAGGTGGAGACCCCCTACGAGGAGGCCACCAGGACGGTGGAGGCGGCCCTGGCGCCCATGGGTGACGAGTACCTGAGCGCCCTGAGGGGCGGCATCAACTCCCGATGGATCGACGTCTACGAGAACGAGGGGAAGACCAGCGGGGCTTACAGCGGGGGCTCCTACACCACCAATCCCTTCATCCTGCTGAACTACCAGGGACGCCTCCACGACGTCTTCACCCTGGCCCACGAGCTGGGCCACTCCATGCACTCCTACTTTACCCGCAGAACCCAGCCCTACGTCTACGGCGACTACACCATCTTCCTGGCGGAGGTGGCCTCCACCCTCAACGAGACACTGCTTACCGACCATCTGCTGAAGCAGACGAGCGACAAGAGGTTGCGGGCCTACCTGGTAAACCACCAGCTAGAGAGCTTCCGGACCACCCTCTTCCGCCAGACCATGTTCGCCGAGTTCGAGCTGGACATGCATGCTCGAGCCGAAAGCGGGGAGGCGCTGACCCCCGACCATCTGAACTCCCTCTACGCGGAGCTGAACCGCCGCTACTATGGGCCGGAGGTGGTGCCCGACGAGGAGATCTCCATCGAGTGGTCCCGCATCCCCCACTTCTACTGGGCCTTCTACGTCTATCAGTACGCCACGGGGATCTCCGCCGCCGCGGCCCTGGCCCATCAGATCCTGACCGAGGGGGAGCCGGCGCTCCAGCGCTACCTCCGCTTCCTCAAGAGCGGCTCCTCCCAGTACTCCATCGACCTTCTGAGGGAGGCCGGAGTGGACATGACCACGCCGGAGCCGGTCCAGCAGGCACTCGACATCTTCAAGGCATCCCTGGATCAGATGGAAGAGCTGACGCAGGGGCAGGCGTGATGCCTGCCCCTGCGTCCGATGGGGTCTAAAAGGGGGCTTACGCCCCCTTTCTCTCGCTTAGATGAACAGCGGCGCCAGCACCAGGGTAACGGTGCTGAGCAGCTTCACCAGCACGTGCAGCGACGGGCCCGCCGTATCCTTGAAGGGATCACCCACCGTGTCGCCCA
>JAJZRD010000240.1 GCA_021845945.1 Chloroflexota bacterium | reverse complement strand
AGGATCCCAGCCGCCTGGATCGGTCTGCCGCCTACGCGGCTCGCCACGTGGCCACCAACGTGGTCGCCGCCGGACTCGCCTCCGAGTGCGAGCTGATGCTCTCCTACGCCATAGGCGAGTCGAGGCCAACCACCGTTTCCGCCCGCACCTTGGACACCGGGGTGCTTCCCGACGAGCGGCTCTCGGAGATCATCGGCAAGGTCTTCGACCTGCGGCCCGGCGCCATCGAGAAGCGGCTTCGGCTGAGGTGGTTGCCTCGCGAGAGGGGCGGACGCTTCTATCAGAGGTTGGCCGCGGGGGGCCACTTCGGGCGGACGGACCTCGACCCTCCCTGGGAGAAGCTGGATACTGTGGACCCCCTGCGCAGCGCCGCCGGGGCGTAGACGGCCGCACACCCTGCCCTCGGCCCGGCGTCGAGACTCGGGGGCCCTTTCCCAGTCGCCCTGGGCGGAGCGAGGGATCCCCGTCGCCGGCCCATCGGGTCATCAATCGGGAAGGAGCGCTGAGCGGCGGGTGGGCTTTCGGCAGCCCGGAGGTGCAGCGCGGCCTGCTGGAGGCCGAGGGGGTGACCTTCCTGCCCGACGGACGTGTGGACATGGCCAGCCATCTGTGGCGGCCCGACAGCGTCGAGGACGGGGCAAACCGGGAGCAGCTCGGGCTGTTCTAGCGGGCCTCTGCCGCCCCTGCCACCGTCAGCAGTGGCGGCGCAGAGCGCGCATCACGAGCGCCCGGAGAGGATGATCCTCGCCGGTCCCGCCAGGGAAGGGTGCTGTTTCGGCTTCAGCACCACCTGATCGGGCTTGTCGCCCTTCACCTCCTGGCCGAAGGCGTCGAAGACTCGCTTCCCCTTCGGAAGAGCCACCACCAGATCTCGGTCCGGCAGCTTCGACCATACCACCGTGAAGTCGACTCCGTCGGTGCGGGACCCCTCCACACGGACGAGATCCTTCTCCTCGGCCAGAGACACCTTATCCAGTCGGGCGAGCAGCTTCGCCATGGTGAGGAAGGCCGAGTATGAGGACCTCTTGGCCAGCCGTCCCCCATCGATCAGCGTCAAGGAGTCCTCGTAGTTGCTGCCCAGCAAGGAGTAGTAGTAGAAGCGGTCCACCAATCCCGAGGCCACGGCCATCGAGGACAGCTGCGGGATGTGGCACTCCGCCAACTGATTGTCGCTGGCCTTCTGCTGATCGGGATCGATGGTGGGATTGCCCGCTTCCGTCAGGTCGTACTTGAGAGAACCAACCCCCTCCTGGGCCATGATGTCACGCATCTTCTTGATGCGGGGCAGAAACTCCTCCACCGGGCCGTAGTAGTGATCGGCCACCCTCTCTATCGGCAAGCTCTGCCACGGCCATGCGCGGCTCCCTCGCTTCTGCGCCTCCTTCAGGGCTCGGAGCATCTTCTGCAGGTACTCGCCCTGGCCATAGTAGGCCAAACCAGGGAGCGACAGATCGATGTCGGTGAGGCCGTACTGCCTCTTCGCCTGTGCCGCGGCGAAAAGGATCTCCAACAGCTCCGGCAGGTTGTCTCGCCAGGGGGCGTAAGGGCTGTTGGGCTCGTTCCCCCAGACGATGGTCTTCACCCCGTACTGGGCCAGCAGGCGAAGGATGTGGCCCGCCTTCACGTCGGTCAAGCCCCGATCGAATTCGATGGTGGCCGTCCCAACCCGGCCGGCAGCCATGGCCCAGACGGCACGATCGAACATGCGCCGATGGATCTGCTCCAGGTAATCCCTCTGGCGGAAGTTGGCGATGATGTTGGTGTTGGAGAGGAGCAGGAACCTCTGCTTCCCATCGTCCGCCATCGTGGTATAGGGAGAGATGGGGAATGTGAAGTGCCCCAGGTGGAGGTCCTCGGCCTCGTCCAGGATCGGCCAGTTGGCCAGGCCCAACCTGGAGTCCGCCAGGGAGCCGTTGCCCAGCAGCAGATCGAGGGGGCTGGGCTGGGGAATGCCTCTCCTTTCCTCCCAACTCCTCCTTACCAGGCACGCCTTGATCGCCTCCTCCGGGGAGCGCAAAGGGATGTCGTAGCTCACGGAGGGCTGAGGCTGCCGGGAAGAGGGCGGCACCGGCAAGGGTAGGTCGCCGTCAGGGGGAAGGGGGCGGGCCGAGGCCGAGGACAGGGGTTGAAGACCAAGGGTACCCGCCAGAGCCAGCATCCACCGGAAAAGTCGCCGGCGGGTTACCCGCGCGCCTCCTCCTTTCCCCGCCACTTCCGGCTGACCCATGGGTAAGTCGCCCTCCCCCGTCCGCGGGCCGTCCAAGCTCCGAGGGGAGCGGACTCCCAGTGCTCTGGCCGGGCCAACGAGGCCCCGCCTCTCGATTCTACATCAGACTTATGTCGAACGGCCAACGGCATCTACTTGGCATGGCGCATGCCGGCCCCCACGGCCACGCTCTCGCCTGCCCTCACCTGGCTCTTGGCCGCTAGCATCGAAGTCAACGATCGCCCATGGTATCGCCTACCGCCTCCAGATCAGCCGCGGGTGGACGAGGTTGGCCTGCACTAGCAGGTCGGTATTCTCCAGGATCTGCCGAACGGGGCCCTCCGCCACCGGCCGGCGCTCCCGGTCGCCGAAGATCACCGCTCGCTCTCCCACCGCGGCGGCGACCTCCAGCTCCTGGGTGGTCGTCACCACCGTTCTCCCCTCCTCCCCCAGCCGGCAGATCAGATCGATCAGCACCGCCTTGCTTCGGGGATCGAGGCTGGCCGTCGGCTCGTCCAGCAGCAGGACCTCCGGGTCCAGCGCCAGGACGGAGGCGATGGCCGCCCGCTTCTTCTCCCCCTCGGACAGCTCGTAGGGCGCGCGCCGGGCAAGCCCCATGATCCCCATCAACTCGAGGGCGTTCTCCACCCGGTGATTCACCTCCGCTGGATCCCATCCCATCTGCAGCGGGCCGAAGGCCGCGTCGTCCCACACCGTGGGGGAGAAGAGCTGCACGTCGGAGTCCTGGAAGACCAGGCCGACCCGCCTGTGGAGACTCCGAGAGGCAGCGACGTCCTCGACCACGCCGGTGATCTCCTCGCCAAAAGCCTCGACTCGACCGCGATCGGGCCGGATCAGCCCATCCATGATCTTGAGCAGCGTGGACTTCCCGCACCCGTTGGCGCCCAGGATCACCACCCGCTCGCCGTGGACCACCGTCACCGCCGCGTCCATCACGGCCGGGTGCCGCCCCAGATAGCTGTAGGATACCCCCGACAGTCGATACACCACGGCATCGTCGTCCACGCTCAACCCAACCCCCGAGTCCACGCCGTTCAGGGTGCGGCTCACCCCTGGTCCGCCAACAGAAACCCCGCCGAGAGCACCGCCCCCAGCACCGACATCAACCAGTCCTCGTCCCGCATGCGGGGAAAGCTGCCGGAGCGGATCTCCCCGTCGAAGCCGCGAGCCCGCATCGCCTGCAGCACGTCGCCGCTCATCTTCACCGACCGGCTCATGAGAACGCCGGTGGCCGCCGCTGCCCAGCGTCTCTGCTCGTTCCCCGAGGTGGCCCCCACCGTTCGGCTGGCCCTCGCCAGGAAGAGGCTGCCGGCCGCCCGGAGCAGGAGAAACAGGTATCGGTAGGTCATGCCCAGCACTACGGCGAAGCTATCCGGCACCCTCAGCACCCGCAAAGCTCGCAGCAGATCGGTCCAGCGGGTGGTGGACACCAACAGCAGCGCCAGGGAAACCGATGTACCGACCCGAGCCACGAAGAGGACGACGCTGGCGAGGCCGTTGTCGCTGACGGCCAGCCGCAGGGACGGCATCTCCAGCAGAACCAGCAACGGTCTCCCCGGCAGGAGGAACAGCGAGGGCAGCGCCACAAGGGCGGAGAAGAGGGGGATGCCCAGCCACACCCTCCTGGCGAAATCGCCGAGCGGCAGGCGGGATAGCCCCGCCAGCAGCACCGTGACGGCGTAGAGGGCCACCATCACCGCCAGGTGGCGGGCCAAACCGGCGGCCACCAGCAGCATCAGGCCGGCGACGACCTTCGAGCGTGGATCCGCCCCCTGCAGCAGACCGGGCAGCCGCGCCAGCTCCTCGCTGAAGACCGCTCGCTCCAGCGACCCGGCGATCCCGGCCAGCGTCTTGGCGACGAAGTCGCCGCCCCCTCCATCCCCCATCACGAGACCCTTCGCGCCAGGGCAATCCGAGCCACCAGGAAGAGGGCGAAGATCAGTCCCACGCCGAGCACGGCCGACAGCAGGTATGCGGGCGCCTGCTGCCAGAAAGAGACCTCCACCCCGGCCCCCGGAAGCTGGTAGTCCCTGAGAGGCGCCCACTGCCAGAGGCCGGCCAGCTGGGTTAGGCCCGCCGGCGCGTAGCCAACCATGCTCCGCAGCTCCTCCGCCCCCCACTCGAAGTCTGCTCCGCCCGGAGCCAGCAGCCCCAGGGGGGTAAGCACGACCAGAGCCCCCAGCACTCCCACCAGGGCCCACCCGCTCTTACCCATCTGTCGCGGTGCGCTCTGGACCGCCGCACCCTTCAAGAGGGCCGGATGAGCCCGCAGCAGATAACCCACCGCCAGCCCCGTGAGCGCCGCCTCGGCAAAGCCCGCCAGGGTCAGGTGAACGAGGAGCATCGCAGGCACGGTTACCTGCAGCCCGTAGGGGCTGTACAGGGCTCGTCCACCCTCGCTCCAGAACATCGGTTGCACGCCCAGCTCCAGGCCGGTGAGCAGAGCCGCGACGTTGATCCCCACGTAGGATCCAAGGGCGGCGGCCACGACGCGCCGCCGAGAGGAGGGGTTCGCCCCGGCCAACAGGCGGTAGGTCGCGTAGCCGGTGATGGGCAGGGCGATGGCCATGTTGAAGCAGTTGGCGCCGATGGCGGTGATGCCCCCGTCCCCGAAGAAGAGGGCCTGGATGATCAGGGCCGTGGACACCCCCACTACCGCTGCCCAGGGCCCCAGCACTACAGCTATCAGGGTGCCGCCCACGGCATGGGCGGTCGTGCCCCCTGGAATGGGGATATTCAACATTTGAACTGTGAAGCTGAAGGCGGCGAACAGGGCGATCAAGGGCGCCGACTGGCTGCGCAGGGTCTCCTGGACCCGGCGGCTCGCCTGGTACCAGAAGGGCATGGCGATCCCGTAGGCCACCGCGGCCGTGGCCGGGCTGAGGTATCCATCCGGGATGTGCATTGGATCACCCCTTTCCCTCTATTGCAACCATGTTGCAAGTCCCGTGCAAAGAAAGAGTCCTAACCGCGGCAGGAGGCGCACACTCCGAAGATTGGATAGCTCTCCAGCTCGGCCTGAAAGCCGTGCAGCGCCCTCAGTCCCTCCCGCAGGGTCACCGCCACGCTCTCCTCCAGGTCCAACAGCTGCCCGCACTGGCGACAGATCAGGTGGCTGTGCCGCCCCCGGGACGCGGGCTCGTACTGGGCCCGGCCGTCCCCGCACTTGTGCTCGCTGATGAGCCCCATCTCCATCAGCAGGTCCAGTGCCCGGTACACGGTGGTCTTGTTCATCCGCAACCCCGGGTGATGGGCCGTCACGGTCTCCAGGATGTGCTCGGCGCAAATGTGGCCCGGGCAGCCGAGGATGGTCTCGCACACCGTCTCCCGTTGGGTGGTGAGGCGAAGCCAGATCGGAA
>JAJZRD010000239.1 GCA_021845945.1 Chloroflexota bacterium | reverse complement strand
CAGCGTCAAGCCCGACATAGCCGGGGTAACCCTGGGAGTCGAGGTAACCAACAGCTCGGCTATCGGAGCGCAGCAGGACGCCGCTGCCAAGATGGACGCCGTGATGTCTCAGCTGAAGAGCCAGGGCATCCCGGACAAGGACATCCAGACTGTGCGCTTCGACCTCCAGCCCGACTACGACTATTCCAGCAGGACGCCCGTCCTGAAGGGGTACCGGGCCGCCAATCTGGTGCAGGTCACCGTGCGGGACCTTTCCAAGGTGGGCGGGCTGCTGGATGCCGTCGTCTCCTCGGGCGCCACCCGGCTCCAGGGGATCAGCTTCACCGTCAGCGATCCGGCGGCGGCAGGGGCTCAGGGTCGGGAAGAGGCTATGAAGAACGCCCGGGAGAAGGCAGACCAACTGGCCAGGCTGTCCGGCGTATCCCTGGGGCAGCCGATCTCGATCGAGGAGACCACGTCGCCGCCTCCTGCCCCCGTGGTGATGGCCCCGCAGGCTGCCCCCTCGCTGGCGGCTGCCCCGCAGACCCCCATCTCCCCCGGCACTCAGGAGGTCCGGACCATGGTCCGGGTGACCTACAGCATCAAGTAGCAGTCAGCAGTCAGCCGTCAGCGATCAGCTATCGGCTATCAGCCTGAGGATCGAGCCTGCTGATGGCCGACGGCTGATCGCCTAGAGCTAGCGTGATATAATATAAACGGTGATGTTGAGCCAGTTGCTTGAGTGCCCTGCGGCACTCAAGTCATTTTGTGATGTGGGGGATCCCAGTGTACCAGGCGCCGCGCGGCACCCAGGACGTGCTGCCCGAGGATGAGAAATACTGGCGGTATGTGGAGAGCACCGCGAGCCGGCTTTCCGAGCAGTTCGGCTACGGCCTCATCCGCACACCAACCTTCGAGGATACCTCTCTCTTCGTGCGGGGCGTCGGAGAGAGCACCGACGTCGTCGCCAAGGAGATGTACACCTTCGAGGATAAGGGCGGCGAGAGCCTGACCCTTCGCCCCGAGGGCACCGCGCCCGTCCTGCGCGCCTACCTGGAGCACGGGATGGCCAGCCGCCCGCAGCCGGTCAAGCTGTACTACCTGATGAGCATGTACCGGTACGACCGGCCCCAGGCCGGCCGGTATCGGGAGTTCCACCAATTTGGGGTAGAGGTCATCGGAGACGGCGCCCCCCCGGTGGATGCAGAGGTAATCCTGCTGGCGTGGCGCTTCTACGAGGCCCTGGGGCTCCGTGACCTGTCGCTCCAGCTGAACAGCATCGGCTGCCCGAACTGCCGGCCCGCCTATCTGCGGCTGCTGGTGGATCACTTCACCAAGCATAAGATGGGGCTGTGCCACGACTGCCAGCGGCGGCTGGAGGTCAACCCGCTCCGGCTGCTGGACTGCAAGAACGAGCAGTGCCAGCCGGCCATCCTGGCGGCGCCTGCCAGCGTCGAGCATCTGTGCGACGAGTGCCGGGAGCACTTCAACGAGCTCCGCGGCATGCTGGAGGCACTGAAGCTGCCGGTATTCCTGAACCCCAGGCTGGTGCGGGGTCTGGACTACTACACCCGCACCGTCTTCGAGGTGTGGCCGCCCACCGTTGGCGCTCAGGCGGCCCTTGGAGGCGGCGGTCGATACGACGGTCTGATGGAGCAGCTGGGCGGCAAGCCAACGCCGGGCATCGGCTTCGGGCTGGGGATCGAGCGGATCATCCTGAACCTGAAGGAGCAGGGGATCCAGGTTCCGGAGGTGGGAAAGCCACTGCTGTACGTGGCCTACCTGGGGGACGAGGCCAGGCTGCCCGCCTTCGAGTTGACCGACGAGGCCAGGCGGATGGGGATCCCGACGGTCGCGACCCTGGGGACTCGCAGCCTCAAGGCGCAGCTGAAGCAGGCCAACAACGTGGGGGCTCGCTTCGCTTTCATATTGGGACAGCAAGAGGTTCAGGAGGGCACCGTAACCGTCCGGGACATGGTGGAGAGCAGGCAATGGCAGGAGCCCCGACCAACAGCCCTGGAGCGGCTCCTGCCGGCAAAGGGGTGATTACCATTGTTTGAGCGCATAGCCGAGATGGAGAAGCGGTACGACGAGATAGCAGAGATGCTGTCTCGACCCGAGATCGCTTCCGATCCGGAGCAGCTACAGAAGCTCGGTCGCGAGCAATCGAAGATACAGGAGCCGGTAGGCCTCTATCGGGAGTACTGCCAGATCCAGCAGCAGATCGAGGAGAACCGCGATCTGCTGGAGGAATCCCGCGGTGACCCCGAAATGGTGGATCTGATCCGGGAGGAGCTGGACGGCCTCGAAGGCCGCAAGGAACGGCTCGAGGAGAAGATGCTGGAGGTCCTCCGGCCCAAGGACCCCAACGACGAGCGGGACGTGATCGTCGAGATCCGCGCCGGGACGGGTGGTGACGAAGCTGCACTCTTCGCCGGCGATCTGTTCCGCATGTACACCCGCTACGCCGAGTCCAAGGGCTGGAAGGTGGAGCTGCTGAACAGCAGCGAGACCGGCATCGGGGGCTTCAAAGAGGTGATCTTCGAGGTTGTGGGCAAGGGTGCCTACAGCCGGCTGAAGTTCGAGAGCGGGGTTCACCGGGTCCAGCGGATCCCGGTGACCGAGTCCGGAGGGCGGATCCACACCTCCACGGCCACGGTGGCCGTGCTGCCCGAGGCCGACGAGGTGGAGGTGGAGATCAAGGACGAGGAGCTCCGGATCGACGTCTACCGCTCCACCGGCCACGGTGGCCAGAGCGTGAACACCACCGACTCCGCCGTCCGCATCACCCACCTCCCCACGGGGCTGGTGGTGACCTGCCAGGACGAGAAGTCGCAGCTCAAGAACAAGATCAAGGCGATGTCGGTGCTGCGAGCCAGGCTGTACAGCCTGGAGCAGGAGAAGCACGCCGCCGCCATTGGGGAAGCCCGCCGGGCTCAGGTGGGAACGGGCGAGCGGAGCGAGAAGATCCGGACCTACAACTTCCCGCAGGATCGGCTCACCGACCACCGGATCGGCCTCACGGTCCACAACCTGCCATCGATCCTTCAGGGGGAGATTGAGGCGATCATCGACGCCCTGGTGGCGGCCGCCCTGGGCCGGCCACAGGCCGTGGCCGTCTGAGCCGTAGGAGCCGGCTCCTGCCGGCGATCGCAGGAATTGACAGAGGGACTGCGTCAACAGGATGGACGGCATTAGCGGCTCCGAGACGGTGGGAGAGCTGCTGGCTCAGGCCAACCATCGATTGGCGAGGGCAGGAATCCCCTCGCCGGCCGACGAGGCGCGGCTTCTGATGGCCGAGGCGCTCGGGGTCTCCAGGGCATGGGTCGTAGCCCATCCCGAGGCGGCGATGCCCCCCGACTGCCGGCTCCTTTTCCTCGACTACCTGGCCCGAAGGGCCGCCCACGAGCCCGAAGCCTACCTGGTGGGACGCCGGGAGTTCTACGGGCTCGACTTCGAGGTGAGCCCCTCCGTTCTGATCCCTCGACCCGAGACCGAGCTGCTGGTGGATCACGCCCTTTCCGCTTCCGCCCGACTGCTTGCGGCGAAGGCGCGCGACCTGCTGGCGGTAGACCTTGGCACCGGCTCCGGGGCCGTCGCGGTGGTGCTGGCCATGCGCCAGCCGAGGCTTCGCGTCATCGCCGTGGATCGGTCGGTTGAGGCGCTGAAAGTGGCCCGGGCCAACGCCCTCCTCCACGGGGTGATAGACCGGATCGACTTTCGACAGGGGGACCTGCTCCGGGGAGTGGGCGAGAGGATCGACCTACTGGTGGCCAACCTGCCCTACATCCCCTCGGCGGAGATCGATCGGCTGATGCCCGACGTGCGGGACTACGAGCCCCGAGAGGCCCTGGATGGGGGCCCCGACGGCACGGAACCGATCCGCCGGGCGCTGCACGAGGCGGTCGCCAGGGTTGAGCCCCCCGCCGCCCTCCTCTTCGAGATCGGCGATGGCCAGGGCGGCCAACTGTCGGGGGCCGCCGCCCGGCTCTATCCCGGCGCCTCCGTCCGGGTGCTCAATGACTACGCCGGTTTCGAGAGGATCCTATCCGTGGAGATAGGATGATGCGGGGGGTGTAAGTGCCACACAAGCAGAGAGCCAACGTCGTCCCCTGGCCCGCCGAGCAGACCGCCCAGAGAGAACTCATTACCAGGGCTGCGGCGCTGATCCGAGCGGGCGAAGTGGTAGCCTTCCCCACCGACACCGTCTACGGCATCGGCGCCTACAGCTGGGATCCCGAGGCAGTCCGGAGGCTCTACGCCATCAAGGAGCGCCCCGGCCACAAGGCCATCGCCCTGCTGCTCTCCGGACCGGAGCAGCTCCCCGCAGTCACCGACTACCGGGGTCCCGATCTGGAACTGCTGGCTCGCCGCTTCTGGCCGGGTGGACTGACCATAGTCGTACCCTGGAGGGAGGAGATCCTGGAGGCCGGGCTGGCCTCGATCCCCACCGTCGGGATACGGGTGCCCGATCACCCCATCCCTCGTGCCCTCATCGCCGAGGTCGGTACCCCCCTGGCCACGACCAGCGCCAACCTGTCCGGGGCTCCCAGCCCCATCACCGCCGAAGAGGTGGACCGACAAATCGGCGATCGGGTCGCCCTGATCATCGACGGCGGACCCTGCCCGGGCGGCCGCGATTCCACTGTGGTGGATCTGACCACCACCCCGCCGACCGTCCGCAGGCCCGGCGCCGTGCCCGTGGAGGCGTTGGCAGCGCTGATCGGCCCATTGAAGGTCGATGGTAAGATATAGACGAGGGTAGATGCCTCAGGACGAAACGAAGGGAGACCGCCAGGTGAGAATTGCCATAGGAAGCGACCACGCCGGGTTGAGCCTGAAGAAGGAGATCATGGCTCTCCTGAAGGAGCTGTCTATCCAGGTGCAGGATTTCGGAGGCTCCGACACCTGGCCCGTAGACTACCCGGACGTCGCTCGCCCGGTGGCAGAGGCCGTGGCATCCGGGGAGTTCGACCGGGGGATCCTGATCTGCGGCACCGGCATCGGCATGTGCATCACCGCCAACAAGGTGAAGGGGATCAGGGCGGCCCTCTGCCACGATACCTTCAGCGCCCACGCCAGCCGGGAGCACAACGACGCCAACGTGCTCTGCATGGGGCAGAGGGTGGTCGGGGCCGGCCCCGCCCTGGACATCGTGAAGAGCTGGGTAGCCGCCGAGTTCACCGGCGAAGAGCGCCATGCCCGCCGCGTCCAGAAGATCGGCGAGATCGAATGCGAGGAGCGGGGCCAATCCCCCGAGTAGGCACACTTATTGCCGCCCGCCCCTCCACTGGGATTCATGGGTGAAGGGGGTAGCGGAGCGTGGCTCTCAGGGAACTGCGGTACGCGGCTCTGCCCGACGCGATCAAGAACAATCTGACGGAAGAGCAGTTTCAGCTGGCCCGAGTGGACGTCATCGAAGAGGGGGAGACGATCCCCGAGACGACCGAGTACATCGACCTGGGGAGCGGTGTGAGGAGGGTGCACCACCGCGGAGAGGCAGCGACTGGGAACCTCCTTCCCACCCACGACCTCTCGGGCGCCCACGGAAAAGACAGCAGCCAGTGGCAAAGTTAAGGAGGTTGAGGGGGTGAGCCCAAGGCTCACCCCCTCAACCTCCTAGAGAGCGGATTCCAGGATGCCCAGCGCCTCGTCGATCTCGGCCTCGGTGATGGTGAGAGCGGGCATCAGTCGCAGGATCCTCGGCGACACCGAGTTGATCAGCA
>JAJZRD010000238.1 GCA_021845945.1 Chloroflexota bacterium | reverse complement strand
ACTTTGGCTACGCCAGGGTGGTGCACAGGAGCCATGTCGCCGCGAGGGACAGGGGCTGCGAGATCGCTGTCTACCTCAAACGCACGCCGGAGGGTGAGTCCGAGGAGGGTCGAGAGTACGCTCCGGGTAGCCCCCTCTTCGGTGGCGACCGAGGTGGGCAGGCCGGCGCCGCACAGCGAATAGCGCTGGCGGGGCGGGAGCTCCGAGAGAAGCTGTTGGGGCTGGACACACCGCTCGATAGATCGCGGCTGCTGGCAGAGGCCGGTGGACTGTTCAGGCCCGCTGGGACCGTGGAGGAGCTGCATCGGAGGATAGCGCTGCTCGGCTCGGGGGAGCTGGGCGAGGCGTGTGCCCTGTACCTGGATTCCCACGATGACCCCGGTCGCAGCGAGGTCGCCGCGGTCCACCACGCGGATCCCTCCGTTGCACAAGCGCTCCGGCAGCTGCTGAGCGGGGATCCACGCGAGCGGTTGGGGGAGATCGGCAAGGCTCTGAGCGAGGGGCGGCCACTCCTGGCGCCGGACGTGGGCGATGGGTCCCTCGCCCTCCCGCGGGATGCCGTGCAAACCCTCTCGAGCATGGGGCTGTCTTCCGTGCTGGTGGTTCCTCTGGTGGTGGAAACCAGGCGCCTGGGCTCTCTGGTGTGCGTGGGCGGTTCCCAAAGGCGACTGGATGCCCGGGATCTCCTGCTGGCCGTTCGGTTTGCGGGGCTGGTTTCAGCAGCCATCGAAACGGCAGGAAGGCACAGACAGCTGGCGGAGGCGCTCAACGCCAGGGAGGCGTTTACCTCCATGGCCTTCCACGAACTGCAGAACGCCCTTGCTCGGCTGAAGGCGCTGGCTCAGGTCAGCGTAAGGGTGTTGGAGAAGGGGAAGCCGGAGGGCGTGTCTCGCGTGGAGCGAAACCTGGAGGCGATGTCCCAGCACGTCGACCTGCTGGCCGGACTGATTCGGGATATGTCGGACGCCTTCTCCATCGCGACGACCCGGATGGATCTGCGGAGAGAGCGAACCAACCTCAACTCGCTGGTGGCGAGCGTGGTCGAGCGCTTCGAGGGGATCGGTGGCGAGCACTCGAAATACCGGCTGAGGGTCGAGGTGCCGGCGGTACAGCTGATCGGAATGTGGGACCGGACCCGCATAGAGCAGCTGTTGACCAACCTGCTGGCCAATGCGGTCAACTACTCTCCCAACGGCGGATTGGTGACGGTGCGGGTGAGGCGGGCGGTGCCGGCCGAGCTGGAAACGGAGGCGGGACCGGGGGGGAAGTCCTCCACAAAGCGCGAGCCAACGATGGCCGTCGTCACCGTTCGCGACCAAGGGATCGGCATCCCGGCCGACCAGCACGTCTCGGTATTCTCCCCCTTCTGCAAGGCCAGCAACGTCGGTGAAAGCCACCGAGAAGGGGCCGGACTCGGCCTCTACATATGTGCAGGGATCGTCGAGGCCCACGGCGGTCGAATATGGGTCGACAGCCAGGTGGGTCGGGGCTCGGCATTCCATTTCAGCCTCCCGCTGGAGGAGACGGCGCTCGGATAACCCTCCCACAGACTCCCGACTGCGGCCTCCTCCTCCTCCCCCTCCCGAAGGGGATCCCAGAAGCCGAATTGACACCGGTGAGGCGGCGCCCATAATGGTCACGCCGCCTCGAGCAGTGGCGGCGTCTGGGATAGAAGGGGGTTACGCTATGGGAGGATCATCCCTTGGGGCGAGGCCGCGGGCGAGGGACATCGGCATCAAGACCGGCACCTTCAGCCCCGTGGTGGGGGAGGTCCACGACGGCTTCCTGAACGACATCCAGGGCCGCCACGTGAGGAAGGAACACGTCTTCCAGGCCATCGCCAACGCCCAGTCGGGAACGGTGGAGGAGGGGAGCGTAGGAGGCGGGACGGGGAGCAGCTGCAGCTGGAGCGGATCGCCAAGCGGGTGGAGTTGGGGCTGGCCCGCACCGGCTTCTACAGTAGCAACGCCTCGGGCGACTTCTTCCTCGCCTTCTCCATCGCCCACCGCATCCCCCACGGGGCCGACCGTCCGCTGGACGGCAGGGTGGTGAGCAACGACTCCATGTCGCCCCTCTTTCTGGCGACGGTGGAGGCCACCGAGGAGGCCGTCATCAACTCGGTGCTGCGGGCGACCACGGTGGTCGGCCGGGACGGCAACGTCCGGGATGCCATCGACGTCGAGGAGCTGCTGAGAGTGCTGAAGAAGTATAACGCCCTGGACTGGGACGAAACGCTACCACCCTGGGGCGGGCAGGCGAGATAAGATCGGGGGGGAGTGTAGGGGGGCGGTGGCCGCCCCTACTGGTTTTCGGGGATGGCTTGACAGAAGCTGCCCCCAGGCAGATAATTGAGACATCGTATCAATTAGGTGGAGGGATGGTGAACGGCTCGGAACCGACGATGCCTCAGGTGTTGGGGTCCCTGCAACAGGCCGGGTACAAGGTGACCGCTGCCCGACGCACGGTGATCGAGACGGTGCTGGGCAAGGACCGACACTTCACGGGGGCGGAGCTGGTTGCCGAGGTGTTCGCTGCCGACCGCTCGGTCGGCCGGGCCACCGTGTTCCGCACCCTGGACGTGCTGGTGGATCTGGGCGTGATCGGTCGCGTCCACCGGCCCGAGGGCGGCCACGGTTACGTTCTCTGTCCTCGGGGCCACCACCACCACGCCATCTGTTCGCGATGCGGGTTGGTGCTGGACCTTCCGGGCTGTCCTCTCAACTCGGAAGCGGGGCAGGACACCCTCGTGGCGGGCTTTCGCCTTCAGGGCCATCGCCTGGAGTACTACGGTCTCTGCCAGGCGTGCCAAACAAAGGATAACTGACGACTATGTCCCATCTGCACATTCCCGATGGGGTGCTTCCCCTCTGGCTCGTAGCTCTGGGGTGGCTTCTGGTTGGGGCCATCCTCCTACTGGTTTCCCGCCGTCTGGGCAAAGTGGAACGCGGACGCCAGCTTCCCCTGCTGGGGGTCATGGCGGCCGTCATGCTGGTGGGTATGTCCACCGAGATCGTGCCCATCGCCTATCACACCAACCTCTCGGTGCTGGCCGGCATCGTCCTGGGGCCGGCTCTTGGCTTCCTGGCGGCCATGGTGGTGAACCTGATCCTGGCACTCTTCGGCCACGGTGGCATCACCGTGGTGGGGCTGAACACCCTGGTGGTAGGGGCCGAGGCCGCCCTGGGCTACTATCTGTTCCGGGGGCTGTGGTCCCTGCTCAGGCGGAGGCAACGCTCTCCCGCCGTGGCGGCCGGCGTGGCGACGGCCCTGACGTTGATGCTGAGCACGACGCTGATGATCGGCATAGTCGGCCTCTCCAACCTGGACCCCTCGACCCACGTGGCCGTCGGCCCGGAGAGCCTGACCTTCCGCAATCCCTTCGAGCACGGCTTCCTCTCCTCGGAGCTGGCGGCTGTGGAGGCCGGAAACGAGGTCGCCTCCTCGGCCCCTGCGCTCGACCTGCCCGCTTTCGCGAAGCTGGTGTTCGCCCTGGCCCTGATAGGCTGGGTGTTGGAGGCCCTCCTCACGGGGGCCATCGTGGGGTTCGTCCATCGGGTGCGCCCCGACCTGGTCTCCCGGGAGCGGGCAGCCGTGGCCACCTCGGTTGGACCTCTGAGGAAGAGTGAGCCGTACGACGGTCGGGGTGGCGGACTGCCATCGGGGGATCAGCCGCAGCACCAAGAGGGGCGGCCGGGGTAACCAACATGGACATCGCGGCCATCGACTACTGGGCCAACAGTGGAAATAGCTTCCTCCATCGTTCTTCGGCACTGGGCAAGGGGCTGGCGGCGCTCGCCTTCGTGGCTGCCACCGTGATGGCCTCCAGCCCCTTCCTGCTGCTGGCCATCTATCTGTTGCTGGCGGCCGGGGTGTTTGCCAGCCGTCTTCCGGCTCGACGCCTCTTCACCATAGCCGCCTATCCCACCCTCTTCGCTCTGTTGTTCGTGGCGAGCCGGTGGAATGGCGGGCTGGCGACGCCCGCCTTGATCCTGTTGAAGACCCTGACGGCGGCCCAGGCGATGGTGCTGCTGATCGCCACCACGCCCTATCCCGACCTCTTCGCGGCGCTGGGGCGCGTCACCCCAGGACTGTTGGGCGATGGGCTGTTCGTCACCTATCGATCCTTCTTCATCCTCCTTCGGGAGATGGGCCGGATGCTGACGGCGCTGCGGCTGCGGGGCGGGATGCGGCCGCGACAGTTCGCCTCCAACCTGGGCAATCTCAGCCGCGCGCTGGGCATGCTGCTCGTGCGGGCGGTGGACCTGTCGGAGAAGCTGTACGCAGTGCTGCGGATTCGGGGTTACCGGGGCAGACTGGTGACCGGCTCCCGATGGCACACCATGTCGGGAAACGACCTGTTTCCCCTGGCGGCGGGCGTGGCCGCCCTGGGACTGGCGCTGCTGGCCGCCCTGTCGCCTGCCCTGTGGGCCTCGTCCAACGGGCTGGTCCTGGTGAGTGCGGCTGTGGTGGCGGGGGTGACTCTGGTCGCTCAGAAGACACGAGACACAGCGCACAGGGCACCGGGGGAAGGGCAGGACTCAGGGCTCAGGATTCACGACTCAGAATCGAGAACGCGGAACCGAGGAATCATGCAAAGCAGTCAGCACTCAGCAGTCAGCGGCCGGCGGTCGGATGATGAGGTGGCCCGGGTCAGCTGCGTCCGGCACGTCTACCCCGACGGGACCGAGGTCAGCCTGTGCGGGCTCGATTTCGTCGCCCACAGGGGCGAGAAGGTGGTGATCCTGGGTCCTAACGGAGCCGGAAAGAGCACCCTGCTGAACCATCTGCTGGGGTTGCTGCGACCTACCGAGGGTGAGGTGGTGGTGCTGGGCCACGACCCGGCGCGGGAGTTCGGGGCGATCCAGCCCCGGCTCGGTGTCCTGCTCCAGGACGTGGACGAGCAGCTGTTGGGCCCCACGGTGGCCGACGACGTGGCCTTCGGTGCTCGGAACGCCGGCCACGGCGAGGAGCAGAGTCGCGCTATGGCCTACAGGTCCATGAAGCGGCTAGGGGTGCTGCATCTGGCCGACAAGGTTCCCCACTACCTGTCGGGCGGGGAGAAGCGGAAGGTAGCGCTGGCAGGGGCCCTGGTGACCGATCCGGATCTGCTGGTGCTGGACGAGCCCTTCGAGGGGCTGGACCCACGCTCGAGGGGCGAGCTGGTGGCCCTCCTGACGGAACTTCATCGGGAGAGGGGTCTCACCATCATCGTCACCACCCACCACGTGGACCTGCTGCCGGTGCTTGCGGACACGGTGTACCTGTTGGTTGATGGCGGCCACATCGTCGCCAGCGGGACGCCGGAGGAGGTGTTCTCCCGTCCGGGGCTGCTGCGGGAGTCCTCCATCGAGCCACCCACACTGACGCTGCTGTTCCAGCGGCTGCTGGAGGCCGGCGTGGACCTGGGAATGCCCATGGACGTGGAGGACGCCGCCCAGCGGCTGCTGGCGCTGGCGAAGCACAAAGCCTCGGCCTGAGAAAGGAAGAGACCGCGCCTGCGGGGCCGGCCGCGGGGGCCTATCCCGCGGGCGCGGTCTCTTCCTGCGCCTCTGGCTGCCGCTCGAGCCCGTTGTCCCAGTCGTCCTTGCGCCGCCTCATGACCACCTCGGCCCCACGCTCCAACTGGAACCGGGCCACGGCGGCCTGAAGCTGCTCGGCCATTTGGGCCAGGGTCTGAGCCTGGGCGACGACCTCCTCCACCTGGGAGCTCATCTCCTCGGTGGATGCGCTCACCTCCTCGGCCGCGGCGCTGGTCTCCTCGGTGACGGCCGCTACCTTTTGGATGGCGAGGCTCACC
>JAJZRD010000237.1 GCA_021845945.1 Chloroflexota bacterium | reverse complement strand
GTACTCGTATACCAGCAAGTCTCGGCGGGACGATAGGACGTCGTCCTTGCCTACGATCTTGGCCAGCTCTTCGATCAGTTGCTCTCGTATCACCGTCTGGCCCCCCTTCTGAGAGCTGCTCTCAAGGCAAGGGGGGCGCCAGCGCATCCGATCGTGAATGCCTCCGGCGCCCCCATCACTGCTACCTGGATCGCTCCCTCTCGGTGCCCCGTTCCGCAAGTCCGTGGCGTAGGGCGGGGTCTCGTGCCCCGCCGCCGGGACGAACAGGATGGACAGGATAATCAGGATAGAGAGACTGCCCGTAGACCCCAATCCTATTCATCCTGTATATCCTGTGTTCGTCCGCCCCGGCGTTCCGGCACCGGGCGGCGGGGGATAAACCCCCGCCCTACCGGGGAACGACGCACTCAGGCCGAAGCGGAGATCCGCCTCTGCAGCTGGTCCCACTTATAGTCGACTTCGCTCTGGAAGTCCTGAAGCAGGGCCTCGTTGCCGGGCTTGAACAGGTGGCTGAACCGGCCCTGCGGCTTGAGGAACTCGGTCACCGACTTCTCTTCCCTGGGCACGTAGGTCATCTGCCACTTGCCATCGACCACCTCGTACAGCGGCCAGTACTTGGACTGGACGGCCAGGCGGCCCAACTCCACGGTCTGATGGGTCTCAGCTCGCCAACCGCGCCAGCAAGGGGCGTAGACGGCGATGAAGGAGGGACCGTCGGTCTCCAGCGCCTTCTGGACCTTGGTCATGTAGTCGCGCCAGTAGCCGACGCTGGCCTGGGCCACGTAAGGGATGTCGTGGGCCGCCATGATGGACACCAGGTCCTTGCGCGGCTGCTGCTTGCCCTGGTAGGCATCGCCCACGTGAGAGGTGGTGGTCCAGGCGTACTTCGGCGTGGCGCCGGAGCGCTGGATACCGGTGTTCATGTAGGCGTTGTTGTCGTAGACAATGTACAGGACCTTGTGCCGCCGCTCCATGACACCCGACAGGGACTGGAAGCCGATGTCGTAGGTGCCGCCGTCGCCGCCCATGGCGACGAAGCGGAAGTCCTTGTCCATCTTGCCCTTGCGCTTCAGGGCCTGGTAGGTGGCCTCGATACCGCCGATAACGGCACCCGCGTTCTCGAAGGCGTTGTGGTACCAGGAGACCTTCCAGCTGGTGTAGGGGAAGACGACGCTGGAGATCTCCACGCAGCAGGTGGCGCTGCTCATGGCGATGTTGTACTCCGCCGCCGCCAGCATCGTCCACTTGGCAATGATCGCGGGGCCGCAGCCGGTGCACAGGCGGTGGCCGGAGGTGAACTTAACGTCCTTCTTCGCTAGCTCTTTCAGGTTTACTGCCATCGTCTATACTCTCCTATTCCCGTGCGCCGATGTAGCTTTGCACCGGGCCGACGGGCTCGCCCTTGGCGATACCCAGCAGCCTCTTGAAGACCTCGGTGTACTGTACGGACGAGGTGTCGCGGCCGCCCAGACCCGTGACGTAGTTGATCATCTTCGGGCGCGGGTCCAGGCCGTACATAGCAGTGCACAGGTCCTGGAAGACGGGCGCACCGGAAGCGCCGGGCGCGGAGGCCTTCTCGACCACGGCCACGGCCTTGACCTTCTTCAGAGCCTCTACCATCTGGGCGGCCGGGAACGGGCGGTAAACCCGCGGCCGCACCACGCCGACCTTCAACCCCTGCTCCCGCAGCTGCATCGCGGTCCACTGAGCCGTGCCGCCGATGCCGCTCAGGGCCACCACGGCCACTTCGGCGTCCTCCATGCCAAAGGTCTCCAGGATAGGCTGGGACCGGCCGCTCAGCTTCGCGTACTCCTTGCCCACTTCCTCGATGGCCTTGATGGAGCCTTCCAGGGCCCTGGTCATGGCGAGCTTGTGCTCGAAGAAGAAGGGAGGCAGCACCAGGGCGCCGATGCTGATGGGGTTCTCCGGATCGAGCATGTTGATCTTCGGGTTCGGTTCTCCGACGAACTCCTGGACCTCGGCCTTGTCCAGCATCTCCACCCGCTCCATGTCGTGGGAGACGTTGAAGCCATCGAAGCAGACCATCACCGGCAGCTGCACTTCCGGGTGCTCGGCGATCCGGACGGCCATGATGGTGGTGTCGTAGATCTCCTGGGCGTCGGCGCAGAAGAGCTGGATCCAGGCGGCGTCGCGGGAGGCCATGGAGTCGGAATGGTCTCCGTGGATGTTGATGGGGGCGCTCAGGGTTCGGTTGACCATCGGCATGACGATGGGCAGCCGGTTGCCGGAGGCGATGAACAGCACCTCGTGCATCAGGGCGAGACCCTGCGAGGAGGTGCAGGTCATCACCCGGCCGCCGGCGGCGGCGCCGCCGCAGCAGGCGGACAGGGCGCTGTGCTCGCTCTCGACCGCCACGAACTCGGTCTGAACGTTGCCGTTGGCCACGTACTCGGCGAAGCGCTCGACGATCTCGGTCTGAGGGGTAATCGGGTAGGCAGCTACCTGGTCCGGGTTGATCTGCATCATGGCGTCGGCGGCAGCCCCGTCACCGGTGAGACCCACTACCTTTCGCTGCCGTACAGGCTTCTCTGCTATTGCCATCACTCGATCTCCTTACAGTGTGTGCCTGGCGAAGGTCTCGCTCGGCTCGAAGCGGCCGCCCTGGGCCATGTTCATGGCTTTAACCGGCTTGGAGTTGCACTCTTGGCCGCAGATACCGCAGCCCTTGCAGTGATCCACGTCGATCCCCACTACCTTGCCCTCCTCCAGGATGATCGAGTCGTCCGGGCAGTGGAGCCAGCACAGCAGGCAGTCGGTGCAGGCTGCATCGTTGAAGATCGGCCGCTGGGTCCGCCAGCTACCGGTGGCGTAGTTGACACCGTTGCCGTTGCTTGGGATGATCCCGCCCAGCGGTAGCTCGCTGGCCTTCGGGAGGGTTCCGCCCTTCACTTCGAAGATGTCGCTCATTCGCCCTTAACCTCCTCGTAGGCCCTCTGCAGCGCCTTGACGTTGCCGTCGACCACCGACTGCTTGAACCGGGAGCCGAACATCGACCGGAGCTCATCCTCGACGGCTTTGAAGGCGATCAGCTCTGTGATCTTCACCAGCGCGCCCACCATGGCGGTATTGGTGATCGGCCGGCCGACGGACTCGGTCGCGATCTTCGTCGCGTTCACGGTGTACAGCTTGTAGCTGCCCTTCGGCAGCTGCTTCCTCAGCTCGGCCGCCGCCAGATCGGAGTTGATGATCAGTGGGCAGCCCGGCTTGAGGCCGGCGGTCACGTCCACGACCTCCAGAAGAGTCGGATCCAGCACCACGACGGCATCCGGGGTCGTCACCTGCTCGTGGGTGTAGATCCGCTGGCTGCTCAGGCGGGTGAATGCCTGGATCGGGGCGCCCATGCGCTCGGTGCCGAATTCAGGGAAGCCCTGAAAGTGCTTGTTCTCGCGGCTTGCCGACGCCGACAGGAAGCGGGACGCGGTCACCGCACCCTGGCCGCCGCGGGCGTGCCAGCGAACCTCGTAGAGATCTCCTGCCATCCTTTCTAATGCCTCCTCCTCGAATTACCTGCATTGCCGTAATCGCAAGGTCTCTTCACAGCTAAGCGATCACCTCCTTGTGATCGGGTGCCGTCTACTGAGTGCCAAAGGTCGGATCTGCCGGCGGCTTATCGACCATCGCCCCGCTGATCCTCGACCCTCGAGACTCAGGACTGAGCACTAGCCCAGCTTGTCCCCAACCTGCAGGCCGGCCGATGCCACGAACTCCGATGCCTTCAGCTTGGGGGAACCCTGGGGCTGAACCCGCTTGACGAAGATGCTTCCACCGTTGCCCGCTACCAGGAAGCCGTCGCCGGCGATCTCCAGGACCGTCCCTGGTGCAGCAGGGCCGCTCACGTTCCTCTTCTCGCAGTCGAAGATCTTGAGCGGCTGCCCTTTGTACAGAGTGCCGGCGCCGGGCGACGGGTTGCAGCCACGGATCACGTTGTAGACGACGTTGATGGGATAGATCCAGTCGATCGCCATCTTCTTGCAGAGGGGCTCGTACTCGCCCTCGCTCAGATCCTGATCGACCTTGGGCGCCTTCCCCGCCTTGACCAGCTTCACCGACTCCACCATCGACTCGACGCCCAGGGGGAACAGCTTGTTGAAGTACACCGAGCCCAGGGTGTCGTCGGGCGTGATGGCCACTTCCTTCTGCATCAGGATCGGACCGGTGTCCAGACCCTCGTCGGGCCAGAAGATGCTGAGGCCCGTCTTGGTCTCTCCGTTGATCACCGCCCAATTGATGGCGCTGCCGCCGCGATGTCGGGGGAGAATGGAGGGATGGTACTGGATGGTTCCCAGCTTGGGGTACCGGATCATCGTCATCGGCACGATGTCGGTGACGAAGGCCATGACGTTCAGCTCGGGATCGAAGCCCTTGTACTCCTCGAACACCTCGGGGTTGCGCATCCGGGCCGGCTTCCTGACGGGGATCCCACTCTTCTCCGCCAACTCGCCCAGGGAATCCTGCTTCCCGTTTGGCGCATCCGGCGGACAGTAGACGACGGCTATCTCCTCGCCTTCCTTGAGGAGAGCTTCCAGGACCTTCTCGCCAAAGGCTGCCTGGCCGATCAACGCAATCCTCATGCTCCACCTCCTCGTGTCAAAACTGCTGCGTTGACTACCGCGTGATAAGCCGGATCGTATCCCAGCGCTGCCGATAAGCGGGCGCACGCTTCCTGTACTGAAGGCACCAGCAGGGGAACCCGCTCCGGGGTGATCCGGATCCACGGGCCGGAGATGCTGATGACCGCCAGCACTCTCCCCGTGTGGTCTCGCACCGGCGCTGCTATGCAGCTAACCCCCTCCTCCTGCTCGCCGTAGTCGGTGGCATACCCCTGGCGCCGCACCTCCTCCAACTCGGCCATGAGAATGCCGGTGTCGACGATGGTGCGGCTGGCATAGGGGATCAGACGGTAGGAGTGGAGCATTCGATCGAGTTCCTCGTCGGGGAGAGCGGACAAGAGGACCTTGCCGGAGGCGGTGCTGTGCAGCGGTGCCCGCGCACCCACCTGCACGAACATCCTGAGCATCCAGCCCGGGCTCGATACCTGCTCCAGGTAAACGATCTGGTGATCGTCCATCACGGCCAAATTGGCGGTTTCGCCGCTCCTCCGCATCAGCTCCTGCAGGACGGGTATGGCTTCCATCCGGAGATCCAGATGGTCCCTCACTGCCCGTGCCACGTCCAACGGTTTCAATCCGAGGAGGTAGCGGCCCGATTCCGGGTTCTGGCGGACGTATCCCCGAGCGATCAGGGTGGAGAGAAGACGGTGGACGGTGCTGGCGTGCAGGCCCACCTGGTTGCTCAACTGGGCGATGCCTGTCTCGCCCACCTTCGCCAGGGCTTCCAAAATGTCGAGGGTTCGCTCTACCGACTGGACGGTAGTCTTTGAGGTGGAGGAGCCTTCGTTGACTTTTCTTCGCGAAGTGCCTGTCACCTGACAACCTCGTCAGCAGAACTGGCGGTGGATGCCGCTGGGTGAAGGGAGGAGAATACTTCCAGATGGTGAAACCCCGTTTCGCGATACAATATAGGGCGACCTGGGAGGCTTGTCAAGCATTGTTTTCGGTCCTCTGTCATGCTACTATTGCCCTCGCCGAAAAACTGAATAAGGCGTCTGCTAGGGGAGCGTACTTGCTGAGAGGCGGTTTTGCCGCCGACCCTGTGAACCTGAACTGGGTAGTACCAGCGTAGGGAAGCAGAGCACCAGGGACTGAGTCCGTGAGTGGCTGCTCCTACTGCAGGGAGTGGCCACTTCCATTATCTCCCTCTCCCTCTGGGAGAGGCGACAACCCCCTCTGGGAGAGGGCCGGGGTGAGGGCTGTTGCGGCGTCACCACCTTCGATTTCCCATACTCTGCCTCGTCACCGATCCCGAGGCCTGCCG